>JAHEFD010000186.1 GCA_024640345.1 Woeseiaceae bacterium | reverse complement strand
AAAGTTCTCGTCCCCGAATGCTTCTTCAGCTGATCGCCGGTCGTCCGACTACAATGTTCTCAGAACGGCCAGTAATTTTTCCGGATTTGGCCGATCGGCGATAAAACGTGATAGCGCGGTGTAGCGAATAATGCCGTCCGCGTCGATAACCAGCGAAGTTGGCCACACCGAGTCCTCCCCATATTCTTTTTGATAGTCTTCCGGTACGGCAGACTCCAGGACAAGGCCAAGGCTATTCGCAATCTCGAGTGACTCGTCGAGCCAGAATTCGAATTCAACCTTGAAAAAATCGGCCACCCGGCGAGTGGTTGCCAGGGGGCTCGGCGTAATCAGGATCAGCCGTGCGCCGGTATCGTTTATTTCTTTGTAATATTTCGCCAGGTTGGCCACTTGTTTGCTGCAAAATGGACACCAGGTGCCGCGAACGAAAAGCAATACGGCAGGCGATCCGCGCAGCGACGCCGACGAAACGCTTTTGCCGGTCTCATCCACTGCAGTAAAATCGGGAAACGCCATGCCCGGCCGAAGCCCTGCCGGTACCTGCCTGGCTCTGATCTTGTCCCTGGACAGCCAAATCACAATTAAAGCGGCGCCGATGGCGATAATCAGGATCCAAATCCAGTCCACGGGTTATCCTCTAATTCTGTAAAATATTGCTGCCGGAATGGGGTCAGTATGAACCCTGTTTCGCTGATGAAACAAGTAACGATTCCATAGCGGATTACAGCCGAACCAATAAGGCATTACGAGTGACAGAAAACAGGATTCTCTGGTCCCCCGGGAAAGATCGGGCACGTGCCAGTGCGATGTACCGGTTCATGACTCAGCTGGGGTTTGACAGTTATGAGGATCTGTACCGATGGTCGCTGGATAGTACGCCGGATTTCTGGCAAGCGGTGTGCGACTTCTCAGGCGTGACTTTTCAAAAGAAAGCGTCAGCGATATTGAATCAGCCCGGCGATATGACAACGGCGAAGTGGTTCTCCGATGCGACGTTGAGTTTTCCGCAACATGTCCTTCGGCACAGTGGTGATCGCGCGGCGATCATTTTCCGCGGCGAAAATGGTGTGCGCCGTGAAATCAGTTTTGATGAACTTCGAGCGCTGGTCGCTGCCGTTTCTGCAGGATTAACCGCGGCAGGCGTGCAAAAGGGCGACCGGGTCGCTGGATTCTTGCCCAATTGTCCGGAAGCTGTGATCGCGATGCTCGCGTCCGCCAGTATTGGCGCGATTTGGTCTTCGTGTTCGCCCGACTTTGGAATTAACGGCGTCGTTGATCGCTTTGGGCAGATTGCGCCAAAGATTCTCTTTTGCGCTGACGGGTATTTCTACAATGGCAAGCGGTTCGATTCGTTACGCGCCGTGAACGGAGTGCTTAATGAGATTCCGAGCATTCAAAAAACGATTGTCGTGAATTTTACCGGCGCACCAGTCAAGCTTGATTCAATTCGTGACGGCGTTCAGTGGCAGGCTTTTCTAAAGCCGGGCGTTCCGCTGCAATGCCTGCCGGTCGAGTTCAATCACCCTCTATATATCATGTACTCTTCAGGGACTACCGGCGTTCCAAAGTGCATTGTTCATGGTACCGGTGGTACGTTGTTACAGCACCTGAAAGAGCATCAGTTGCACTGCAATATAGGCCAAGATGATAGCGTCTTTTATTTCACGACGTGCGGATGGATGATGTGGAACTGGCTGCTTAGTGCACTGGCCGTTGGCGCCACCATCGTATTGTATGACGGCTCTCCGTTTTTCGAGGATGGTCGTGTCTTATGGAGAATGGCGGCGGAAGAGGAGCTCACCATCTTCGGTACGAGCGCTAAATTTATCGCTGCACTTGAGAAAGCTGGCGTCAGACCTGGCGAAGAATTCGACTTACGATCTTTGAAAACGATTCTGTCGACCGGGTCCGTGCTTCCGCCAGAGGGCTTCGACTATGTTTATGACGCGGTATCGTCCGACATACAGCTTGCATCGATATCGGGCGGAACCGACATCATCAGTTGCTTTGCTGGAGGGAATCCGTTACTTCCCGTGCGCCGCGGTGAGCTGCAATGCCTGGGCCTGGGCATGGCTGTCGAGATTTATAATGACAGAGGCGAGTCGGTAATTGGGGAAAATGGCGAGCTCGTCTGCAGTAATGCATTTCCATCAATGCCAATTGGCTTTTGGAATGATCCGGGTGACAGGAAATATCACGCTGCTTATTTTGAGCGGTTTCCGGGTGTGTGGGCTCATGGGGACTATGCCGAAATTACTGAAAACGGTGGCATGGTGATTTATGGCCGTTCAGATGCGGTATTGAACCCGGGAGGCGTGCGAATTGGTACGGCCGAGATATATCGCCAGGTGGAAAAGCTTGACGAGGTGCTGGAGAGCATCGCAATTGGTCAAGACTGGGAAGATGATGTTCGTGTAATTCTTTTCGTCGTCATGCGCGAAGGAGTCAAGCTCGATGAAGATATCAAAAACAAGATTCGCAAGGTGATCCGGGTAAACACAACAGCACGCCATGTGCCCACGAAAATTATTGC
Source organism: Woeseiaceae bacterium (assembly GCA_024640345.1). GTDB lineage: Bacteria > Pseudomonadota > Gammaproteobacteria > Steroidobacterales > Woeseiaceae > SZUA-117. Next base: position 362 of record JAHEFD010000186.1, on the reverse strand, counting down.
CGTTGCCGAGATTCCGCGGACGATAAGTGGCAAGATCGTCGAACTTGCGGTACGGGATGTTGTGCATGGCAGGCCTGTCAAAAATACAGATGCGCTGGCGAATCCTGAGGCCCTCGAATACTTCAGGGATATCGCAGAGCTTGGGACGTCATGAGTAAGGATAGCCTGATTGGCACGGTCGTCTATCAGGGCGAGGTTCTGCCCGAGTGGATAGACGTGAACGATCATATGAACGTTGCCTATTACATCCTCGCTTTTGATCAGGGCGTAGATGCTCTTTGGGAGCAATTCGGCATAACAGAGGAGTATATGGATTCCGCACGTGGGTCGACGTTCGCAGTGGAGTCACATGTCACCTACCA
>JAHEFD010000027.1 GCA_024640345.1 Woeseiaceae bacterium | reverse complement strand
CGGCCTTCGTTACGCCCGCAAGAAATGCGTTAAGCATGTCTTTTAAGTCGTCGGCATCGGATGCACCTGCAATTGGTGCAAATCCAATCAAGAACAACATTAGCAATGATGACGCGACTAAGCTTCGGGTTTTCATATGAGCTCTCCCCTATTGAGCGCATTATACGCTCCGAGAGATCTTGTACTCTGGTATCTTTAAATGACTTTCGACAAAAATAATTCACGTACAAGGAAACTGAAATTGACGACCAAAGTAGCACTAATAACGGGCGCGAGCTCAGGTATTGGCACCGCTGTTGCACTGAAACTCGCAAACAACGGCTACTCTGTAATGGCTGCCGGTCGTAATGCCGAGCGAACCAAGGCACTCGCGAGCCAGCACAAAGCTATACGAACGTGGACAGGCGACCTTGTTACATCGACATCATGTGCAGATCTCATGGCAGCGTGCATCGAGGCGTTCGGCAGGCTCGACGTCTTGGTTAATAATGCGGGTATCTATACTGCTGCCGATGCTGAACAAACGAGCGATGAACTTTGGTCCCGGACGATTGCCGTTAACCTGGGCACGTCTTTTTATCTGAGCCGCGAAGCGATCCCGCACTTGCGTAAAACGCATGGCGCTATTCTTAATATCGCGTCCGACTGGGGACTGGTTGGGGGCAAGCAGGCGGTTGCTTATTGTGCGAGCAAAGGCGGCTTGGTCCTGATGACAAAAGCCATGGCGCTGGACCATGCTCATGAATACATTCGGGTCAATGCAATTTGCCCTGGCGATGTCGAAACGCCGATGCTCTATTCGGAAGGCGCTGCTCGTGGACTTGATCGCGCTGACGCGATGCGCGAAGCCGACGCCGCAAGCCCGACCGGGCGCGTCACGACGGCCGATGAAGTCGCATCACTGGTTCTTTATCTTGCATCGGATGATGCAGCCCAGGTTAACGGCGCTGCAATCCCGATCGATGGCGGCAATTCCGCTTAAAGGGCATCCCACCCCGCCATTGTCTGAATAAGGACGGCGACGAGGCGAACCAGGTCATCGATGTCGACCCACTCGTTCGGGCCGTAAAAATTGCCGCCGACTGATCCGATGCCATAGGCAGGTACGCCGAGCAGGCGGATCGGGTAGCGGATGTCACCGGCGTAGTGGTTAGGATAGGCATCCGGCGCCCTGCCCGTTACGTCTTCGATCGAATTACGTAACACCTGGCTAACCGGCGCGTCCCAGTCGGCCGCACCGGGGTTCGTCCGGTAGCCAAGGGTTTTGATGCTGAGCTCGTAGGAACCATCAAGTGAACTCGAAAATGTTTCCAGCTGTCGCTGTGCTGCCAGGACAAGGTCTTCCCAGGTATGAGAACCGGAAAACTTGAGCCGGAACGTCGCACTCGCCTGGTCGGCGACCGAGCCGATACGATCACCACCACTCATCGTGCCAAGATTGAACTGGACATCGGCAAAAGCCGTTTCTCTCAGGGACTCGAGTACGGTCCAGCACATATCGAGTGCGTTCCCGCCATCTTCCCAGGCAGACGAATCGACACTGCCTATTTCCATGGGAGGTGCGCGCCAGCCGGCAACCGAGAGTTCCAGGTCAAGAACACCCTGCACCGCGTTCTTGATGTCATCAAGGCCACGTCCGGTCTCCGCCGGGTGCACATACATAACTGCGCCAATATTGTGATCGGTTTTGCTGATCCGGTCGATGACCGGCAGGCTGCCGCGACTGCCGCCACCTTTACCGTGCAGACTCATAACCACCGGCAATGATTCTCCGAGCTCCGCAAGCGCCGATGCCGCTACCAGCATTGCAGCAACACCGCCTTTGTCGTCAGATGTGCCAAGCCCATACAATCTGCTGCCAACTTTCACTGGTTCAAATGGATCGGTTTCCCAACCAACGTCGAGGCTGTGCGTATCGATATGCGAGAACATCGCGAATTGTCGGCCGCGCGACTTTTCCGGCCAGCCCACAACATTAATAAACGGGCCGTCACCTGTCGGATTGGGCGGCATGTACTCAGGATGATCTTCGTACCGGCTCGGCCGATCGGCCGATTCCTCAATCCGGTATGGCAGCCTGGCAAGATAGGCTTTAACCACTCCCTGAGCATCAGCGGCTGATTCTCCGGAAAGACTGCGAATACGAATCATGTCTGACAATAACGCCATGAGTTCAGGTCGTCGGTTCTCAGCAAGTGCAAGCGCTCGGTTCGCCGGGACGGCTTGTGCGATTGGTGGCAGCACAGTGGACATTGCCAGGGCGCCAGCAGCATTCACGAATCCGCGTCGGGATAAACTCGCCATCCTGTTCGATACATCATCACTCATTCATAAACTCCGGAATACAATTCATAATTTGACAAGAAGACAGCCATTGTCGAACCGTGCTCTCTCATCGCAGTCTTCTCTCGTTTTGCATCAACGACCGTATGTCCTCGTCCAGCCCGGTCATCTCCCATCGGGCGAGAGATATCGGGATGCTGTCAATCCGGTTCAGGCGGTCAAGAAAGTCTTTCAGACTGAAATCCTCTCCTTCCTCTTCACGCTGTTTGCTGAAGTCGGCGAGCGTACGTTCGAGAAGGTATTTACCGGTGACATAGCTGGTGCCATAACCCGGTTGCCGCAGGTAGAGATGTTGTTCAAAAACGAGCAGGTCCGGTTCCGTTTTCATCCAGCCACGTGGCGTCCAGTCCTGGTGCACACCGCCGGCCTCCTCCATGGTCATTTCATTGGCATGGGCATAAAGCGACCCGAGCCCCCTGGCCGCGCGCTGTGCCAGCAATATCCACACCAGCTCCCTGGAGCGTGGGCTATCGTCATAAAGCCCGGCATGCATGAACATTTCTTCGACGCCTGTCGCTGTGCCCTCATTCCGGTTGTCCCATATGTTGTACAGCAGCGCACCTTGCCTTATCGGGCTCGGATGAGGCTCGAGATCCATCCGCGCCAGTTCAAACCAGTGATAGAAGTGCGTAAAAAGTGGCGCCGGGTCGTAATGAGAAGTGATCGCAAAGAAATTGCGGGTTTCCTCCGGCACGAACGAGCCCATATGGGCAGCCATGGCCGGTTTCATGTAATCAGTGACCGTCAGGATGTCTTTTTCCTCGAGAAAATTCATGATGCGGTCGACGGCTTCTTCCGCTTTCGCGGCATACTCCTCTGAGTTCTTTGCCGGTACCAGCGGCGGCAGGTCACGATTGCGTTGCTCCTCCAGCTTCAGCGACGACCATGCACGATCGAGTTCGCGATTCAGCAATCGCACTTCGTCTTCCCAGGTTAACGGAAGGAGGTGCACGTTTTGCTGATACCAGGTGTAGTTGTCCTTGCCGATACCGGATGGGCCACGCTTCGTCGGCGCCTGCTCCTCCAGCCAGCTAACGAGTGCCGTGGTCTCAGACCTGCATTTTTCTATGACGTCCCTGAGTTCCGCTCCTGCCCCAGGACCCGCCAGTTCCAAAATCCTGTCGAGATTGGATAGCTGGCCACGAACATCGCGAATTCCCGTCACCCACAGGTCGCGCGCATCACCTGTGAGATTGCGCCTGGCCTGCCGCATCAAGGGTGGAATGGCGCTCAGTTCCGCAACCAGGTTCCGCTCGTCGTCCCGGGACAAGGGGAAACTGTATTTCCAGACATCGACTACGGCATGGTTGGTAGGGCCCTCGTGCGCCGGAACGTCACTTCGCTCCATCCAGACGGTGGCGTAGAACGCCGGATCCCGTGCCCAGGGCCTCAGAACACGGTGATTGAATTCATAGCCGTTCATCTCGGCGCGAACGAGATGCCAGTCCACTTGCTCTGAAACCGGCCAGGCATTGATCTCGAATTCGTCCAGCCTTGCCCGCAGAATTTCAAAGGTTTTATAGCGTTCGCTAAACCTCTCCCGCGTGTAATCCGGTGCACCATCCAGCAACGGCGGACGCTCGAAATCGCGCCACTCAGCGAAAAGTTTCAGCAGGTCGTCGTAGTCACCACCTTCCTGGGCGCTGACTGGAGCAGCGAAAAGGACAACGAATAACAGCGCCATACGGGTAGAAATTTTCATTATCGGGTTCATAGGACCTCCGTTTTCTGTCGATTATACGCAGTGCATTCCATCAGGCACGCCGGTTACACTCGGCCAGGGATAGAATGGGACCATCGCAAATGAATCCGCACGAATACCTGTCTCGATATCCGGCCTTTGTACTGGCGGCCCTGTTGGTCTTTGGCTGCGCGGCCGATGAAAACCCCTCGGCTCCGGACGAGGACGGCCAACCATTATTACGCCGGGTCATCGTACATGACGGGGTTGAACGGGAGTATTTTGTGCGCGTACCGGTCAACTCGAAAGAACCGATGCCCGTCGTCCTGGCCATACACGGTTACACGAGTACGGCGACAGGGTTTGAGGCAGCACATGGCCTCGAGCCCCACGCGAATGCCAACGGTTACCTTGCGGTCTACCCCCAGGGCAGCCACTTCCCGGTTGAAACACCGGATGGAGGCTCGTACCGGGTGACCTCGTGGAACGACCTGGCCGCGAACCTTGATCCCAGGCCTGAAGGCCCGCATTGCGTGGCGGATGCCACCGAATATCCCTGCCCACCCGAATGCGGTTCCTGCAACCGGTGTGCATGGACCTCCTGCTATGACGATTCCGGGTTCATTGCCAAAGTGCTCGATGCGGTCGAAGCAGAGTTCGAGACAGACCCGGAGCGTTATTACATGCTCGGCGTGAGCAATGGCGGAATGATGACGCTCAGACTGGGTTGCAACCTGTCCGCTCGATTTGCTGCTATCGCACCAATCATTGCCCAGCTCGCACCGGGCTATGCCTGCGGCCCGTCAGTCAGCCTGCCGATGCTGCATCTCTACGGTGGCAAGGACAATACAGTGCGGTACGACGGACTGCCGGGCGGAGACGGCTTCATTTACACAACGCCGGAACGGACAATGGAAGTGTGGGCCGCGGCAATGTCCTGTAACAAAGGCCCCGCATCCTGGGAAAACGAATACTCGAATGCCATGGGACTCGTTTGCACCGCCTGGTCCGATTGCGAGGTTCCGGAACATGAAGTCATCAGCTGCATGGAGCCAGGGGGCGGCCATGACTGGCCGGGGCAACGTATCGAGACAATGCCCGCAACCTGCGTAACGCCGGAGCAATACGAATCGATGCCCGACCAGGCACGATGCCCGGAACCCGACGGTGAAGTTGTCCAGGCTGGTATGGACCTGGTCTGGAATTTTTTCGAAAGGTACCGGCGGCCGGCGGCGAACTGATTAGTGGCGTTTAATTGAAGTAATCCATCGGGTCGATGCCGAACGCGCCATGTTCATGGCCCTTGGCTATCCACAGGCCCCTGCCTTCCCAATCTTTCGAGTTCATGATCTTCGGCTTGTCGAGCATGTCGCCGTCGGGCGATTTCAGGATGAGCACCTTGGGTTGCAGCAGGTTTACCGGATTCTGCTCGAGCACGAGACCTGCCGAGCCATCACTGAGTTCGATGACGCTGCCAGTTGGAAACATTCCGATCGTGTGCAGGAATTGCTCAACGACTTCTGCCGAGAATTGCTTGTCCCGCATCTCGTTCAACTCTCGCGCCGCATCGTAGGCCGCCAGCGCCGGCGAATACGAGGTCTTCGTCGTCATTGCGTCGTAGCAGTCGACGATCCCGGCGATACGCCCCATCGGCGGTATCGTACTGCCCTGAATATCGTGCGGATAGCCGGAGCCGTCGTGGCGGTCATGGTGATACATGACCATCTCGAAAACGGCGGGCTCAACATTCACCGATCTCGCCAGGATGTCGTATCCCGCCTGGACGTGCTGGGGTACCTGTTCGAACTGGTCCTGGGTGATCGCACCCTCGGCATTGAGGATCTCATCGGACAGCGCGACGTTGCCGATATCCAGCAACAATCCACCGATAGCAAGATTTTCCAGGACTTTTCGGTCCAGCCCAAGGTGGCGGCCAAACATTACTGCCCAAACCGCCGTCGCGACAGCGCGACTGTAGTTTCGCCCGCTTCGTTTGCCCGAAAACACGGTCCATGCCATCGCGTTCGGATTTCTGAGAATGCTCTGAATCAGCGGCGTAATGGCCAGTTTTACCCGTTCAATGTCGACGCAACCGGCACGACGGGCACGGGCGAAGATCCTGGCATGCGATTTGACGCATCGCTCGTACGACTTCCTGGCCAGGGGTGCTTCCCGGCGCACAGTGGACGTAATTTCATAGGCGCCGGTGTGGCTCTTCCTGCGAGAGGCAAGAAAACCCGCAACGCCTGTCTTGATCGCAAAGCTGTGCAGCCAGCCTGGCAATTTCCTGGGCCGGACCGCGCCTGTGTGGTCGGGGACCTGGCCGGCACCGGCGGCCTTCGCCCTGATTTGGGCTTCGGAAAGCGTACCTCTTTCGATTTCGACATAGACCTGGCTACAGAAGAGCTGCAGCTGATCGATCTCGAACTTGTCCTTGATCATAAAACCCTGGAACACGAACGGGGTTTCAAGCCACGGGCGATCGAGCATGCCGACGTACATGCCGATGCTCAGGTTAGAGGTACTCATTGGAATACGTGTAAGGTGCAAGAAGGAGTTCCTTTCTTCTTATATATCAGAATGATACCGTTGATTTATAAGATACAACCTAGGCATGGATCACATAGTCTGCTGTGAACTGGGTCCGCGCGGATTGGCAGAACCCGGGGATTCCCCTTATGCCGCGGCCCCGAGTCGCCCCCTCAGCCACTCGTGAAAGTCCCACAAGTACTGTTCCTGGGGCACCAGCACGCCCTGCTTATGCCGCCGGCTCCTTAAGCCCTGCTGATTCAACTCGCAAACCTCGCCGTCCTGTTTGACGATACAACGCCCAAATTCAATGACCCGGTCAACTTCGTCACCGTGGGACTCCCTGATGCCCGGCATGAGGTACCAGGCAACCACCAGCTCGACTGATTCCGGACCCGTCGGCTGTATGCGTACGCTGCGCACATAGTCCGGATGAGCAACGACGAACATGCTGGCCGTAAATGATGCGAAAGACATTCCGGCAGCCTTTTCTGCCGCAGTCAGTCCATCGATCGGCGGCAGTGACGATTGTCCATCCATTGTCCAGGAGCTGACGCCAGGGGCGACCCGGGCCCGGCCGTCGTCACCCGCGGACGCCGGTCGCCACGCCGGATCATCGCTGTAGTCCACCACCCCTTTCTTATAGACGGGTACAACTTTGCACAATTCGGGATGGATCCTGGGGCAGTGGTAACACTCGCTGTAGTTTTCCCAAAAGACCTTCCAGTTACAGGCAAGGCTTGTTCGCTCCTCGTGTACGGTTTCCATTTCGGAAAGCGGCCAATTGTCGAGCAGCTTTGCTTCCTCACCGAGGAACGCCGCCAGGGATTCCCGGGGCTCGTCGCTCAGGTTAACAAACAGAAAACCGCCCCAGGTATCGACATGAACTTCGTACAGCGAATAATCGGCGGCACGGAAATCCTCGACTTCAATACGGCCAGGCGTCGCTAGCAAATCGCCACCGAGCGAATAAGTCCAGGTGTGGTAGGGACAAATAATTCGTCCGTTTCGGAAATGACCCTGGTCTGCAGTGCACAGTCTCGCCCCCCGGTGGCGGCAAGTATCGTGGAAGACGCGAACCTCTTTTGCAGAACTTCGGGCGACGATCAGGCGCTGACTCCCAATGGTGGCTACGATGTAGTCCCCGGTATCGGGAAGGTCCTCGAGTCGGCCAACACACACCCAGTCGCGATACCAGATCGCATCAAGTTCCATAACGTAATGTTCCGGATCGTAATACCAGGCGCTCGGCAGGGTTGGTTTGGAAGCAGTGAGAATAGCCATCCCACGATTATTCACCGAATAAATACCTGGCGCTATTCGGCGTACTACGGGGTGAAACTGTTATCGGGCAGAGGGACCTGGAATCAGGTTACGACGCTTTACCATTGGCCGGGCTTTCAACAGCAGCATTGAATACGCCGGATAATGTGTCAAGCAACTCCTCGTCATTGTGAATCAACGGATCCACGGCGGCATCGGCAATTCCCAGCATCGTCATTAAACCGAGTGCGGCCAGCCAGGCTGTAAAAGCCAGCCGGCGCATTTCTTTACGTTCGGCATCAGTTGCATTTTTTCCGGCGATACGCTCTTCCAGGACGTCAAAAAGATGTCGTGTGCGGGGATTAATTTCACTGCGAACCGTGTCGCCATCCAGAACCTGCTCTGTCGTTCGAAAAAGTTGCGACTGGCAATAGATCAATCTGAGCGCATCAAGATTGCCGATGTAATGATCATAAAAGGTCCGAATCATCGTGCCCAGCGCCTCACTCGCGGAATCGGTGTTCTCGACAGCGGCGATGAGACTGCTGATTTCTTCGTCGAGCAAGCTCGTCACCATTTCCCGCACCAGCGCTTCTTTGGACGGAAAATAATGGTAAAGCGCCTGCTTGGTCATCCGCAGTTCGGTCGCAACAGCTGCCAAAGTCACTGCTTCCACGCCGCCCTCCGACAGAATCGCCCGGGCGACCTCCAGGATTTCCGTTCTCGCCCGCTCGTACTTCTCTTTAACCCGCGGCGAGCGCTTTTTCCTTGTCGATGCTCTTTTTCTCAACGAAATCTCACTTATTTTAATATTGTTCTAATATTTTAACTATGTTAGAATTTTTTGCAAGTTGGAGAGACCAACTGCCACCCTTGCCCTGAGGAGCAAACCCGCATGCCAACCGAAGCATCGATCCTGACCCTTCAAAATCCCGTCTTTCAGATCTACTTGCTGGCAGCCAGCATCATGATCCTGAAGCTGATGATCCAGCCCTGGATAACCGTCCAACGAATGCTCAAAGTCGGTGGCGGCTATCGTAGCCCGGAGGATGCCAAAAAAAGCCCCATCAATCCCGAACCGCACGAGGGGCAACTGGAGACCAATGAGTATGTAGATCGTTCGCGCCGAATGAACCTGAACGACCTTGAGAGCATCCCGGGCTTTCTCTTCGCCGGGATCCTGTTCGTACTGGTTGGACCGCCATTGTTGCTGGCCAAGATCCTGATCTGGACCTATGTCGTCGCGCGCGGGGCCCATTTCGTAGCGTATGCGACCGGTCAGCTGCATGACGTCCGGGCATTATTCTGGACCTTCAGTTCTCTTTCGGTCATTGCTATGGCCGGATACGTCCTGATGCAGGCGCTCTAGCCAGTCCGCCGGACGAATCCCCACGAATCCCGGGCGGGAATTTGGAAAATTAAGTAGAATTGTTGCTACGTCATTGACCGAAGCCGCCTCCACCAATCGGCACCCGTTCGGAAATTCGTGGTGAGCTTTTGGGTCGAGGAAAAATACGACCTGTGGCAACAAAGTCATGAAAGCCACCAAATATTTTCTTATCGCACTCGTTATTGTCGCTGTCGTGGCGGCGGCTGGCTGGGTTGCCCGCGACAGTCTCATTCGGCGCCTTTCGGGCCCTGCTCTAAAAAACTATGACGTTGAGATCATCGATGTCTCCCTCGACGCACTCGCTACGAGCCAGGCTCGAATCGGCCGCCTGGAGCTTCTGCACACCGCGGGCACGAGAATCATAATAGAAGGATTATCGCTGCCCATCGCAACGTCCGGTGAACAACCGAAAAAATATCGTGCAGAAAAGGTATCGATAATTACAGCGACACGGGACGAGGATGCGCCACTCGATTTTTTCCGACTGATTAACCAGCTACTCTCGCTGAACAATGAACTTGCGGTAAGTGAATTTGAGGTTGGAGAGTTTAGTTTTGCGCCCTTCCCCGTCGTTCGCGAGATCAGGTGGTTGTTCAACTCCAGCAGCCAGGAACTGACCGCTACCGTGGAATCCATCCCGGTTACGCTTTCGACGAAGATGCTTGATGCAGCGACTTACCACGTAGCATTTTCACTTCCAAACGTCGTTGACGACGGGGCAGATACCTTAATCGGCGAACTGACCCTGACCACAGAGGGTATTGAGCTGACGGGCCAGGGAGTCCTGCAGTTGCCCGCATGGGAAGCGGTTGCAAAACTAGCTGGCATCGTTCCGGACCCTGTCAGGCTGAAGTCCGGCAAAGCTGAACTGAGCCTCCTTGTCGAATTCCCGGCTGATCCAAACTTGCCAGCATCGCTGGACAGTACGCTTACCCAGGTAACGCCCTGGCATATCGACTACCAGGACGAGACGGGAGATCCGATTGGACTGCTGGTTTCAAACAGCAGTCAAACCCGAATCATCGCGACGTTTCCAGCGCTTGAGTGGACTGTGCGAATGGCACAGGCCTCATTGCTTGTGACCAGAGGCGAATGGAAGGCAATTCCCGTTTCACTGGGCACCCTCTCATGTCAGACCGGACCACGTTGCTCGATGAATGCCGATATTTCCTGGGCCGAGGCGGAACTGCCAGGTGGTAGCGCCGGAAGAATTGATGCGTCAGCCATGTTGAACGTGTCGTTTCCTGAAAACGGTATTCGCGTCGACATTGTTCCGGATGCCAGCTTGTCGGTAACAGAATTCCTGACGTCTGCGACGGGCATGACACTGTTCGAGGCCAGGATGGTCTCTGGCGGGGATCTCGAGTTGCTGGACAATGGCTGGCAATTTCGCTCTGCATCAATCGATACCCGTATCGAATCGATGACCGCTGGCAGTGACATTTTCGTGACTGCGCCTGCCTACCTGGAATCACTGCAAGTTAGCGATCTGGACGAGAAGCTGGCTGCGACTTTTGGTGTATACGTACCGTCTATTAATACTGTTCTGGCGCAACAGACCATTGCACTGCCCGGCATTCGTGGAACAGTCTCCATGAACGACGCCGATCTCTATTCAACATTAGATACGGTCGGATTGCAGGACGATGGCGCGCTGACCCTGCGTCACAATATTGTCACAGGCGACGGCTCAATAAACATTGAGCATGCTGTAGTTTCATTTGGCTCACAAAAGTTATCTAAACGCGTCAGTCCCTGGCGGCATAACTGGGACCTGATCGCCGGCCTGGTCGACTTGAATGGACGCATCAATTGGTCCGAAACCGGGGACGAGGTCTTACTGGACGGAAAGGGCTCATTCAAGGTCAATAATGCAGCGGGCTTCTATACTGAAACCGCTTTCACCGGACTATCGACCACACTTTCGGTCACGTATGCACCAGCCACCGGATTCACCTCGGCGCCGTCCGTGATAACGGTCGCCCTGGTCGATATGGGCTTGCCGGTCGAAAGCCTTACTGCTGACTACACGCTTGATCTCAATTCGCTGTCCGCCGATATCGCAAACCTTCAAATGACCGCATTTGGCGGCTCAGTTCGGGTCGACCCGTTCAGCTTTCATACAGACAGCGACAGCAATAATCTGACACTGCACGCGGAAAAGATTCAATTGAGCGAGATTTTGTCATTGAAGGAATTCGAAGCAGTCAGTGTCACCGGCAGCGTTAGTGCCACGTTGCCAGTAACCATTGAACAAGACCAAGTTACGATTACTGGTGGCAGACTGCTCGGCGATACACCTGGCGGTGTAATCCGATACAGGGTCGCGAATGGACCAGACGCGACCAGCGCATCGAGCATCGACCTCGTGACCCGGGCATTGAGTAACTTTGTCTACGAGACGCTGACGTCCGATGTTGACTACAACGAGGGAGGCGATCTTATATTGAAAATGCAGCTAAAGGGCAGGAACCCGGACATGGAAGGTAACCGTCCAGTCATATTGAACCTCAGCGTAGAGAACAACGTACCCCAGATGCTGAGAAGCCTGCAGGCCGCTCGTGCAGTTGAAGACGTACTTGAAAAAAGGGTTAAGAAGTAATTGCCACCGGTATCCGGTGGCAGGGACATAGGGTAAGCTCATTCGCAGCTTTTGCTGCATTCGGTGTAATCATGAAATCAATAGTTCTGATGATCGCTCCACTCCTCCTCCTAGTCGGAGGCTGCAACCCCACAGTCAGGGTCGAAGCTCCCGATAAACCGATCGAGATCAATCTCAATGTCAAGATTGAGCACAACATCCGGTTGCAGGTTGATAAAGAGCTGGAAAGCCTGTTTGACGAAAAAAGCGATGTATTCTAAGGAAGATGACGATGAAGAAAATATTTGCAGCAATTGGCCTCTTGTTTTTTCTGCAGAGTGCATGGGCAATTGACATCGGCGCTGCCAAGGACCAGGGCCTGGTTGGCGAGGCCAATAACGGTTACATCGCCGCGGTCCAGACGCCCGCCAGCGCGGAGGTCAGAGCGCTGATTGCCGACGTAAACGGCAAGCGAAAAGCGACTTTTGAAGAAACCGCGCAGAAAACCGGCGTAACGACGGTTCAGGTTGCGAACCGTTTTTATGAGCTCGCCGTGGAAAAAACCGCGAAGGGCCACTATTACCAGGATGCGTCCGGTAACTGGGTCAAAAAGTAGGCCGTAAAACCGTAAGGTCATTCCAGTCTCAGCAATGAGGCGACGCCGGGTCGCCGGCGCGATGAAACGTTAGGTGAATTGCCGGGGTTTCACGGGAAGACATGTGATCGGCCGACTCCTCGATGTCGGTTCCAGGGGCTTTCCTGCCAACCGACTTCTTGTCCCGGTCGTGCTAATCTCCCGAAAAACAATTAACGGGAATTTCCATGCGTATTCACATGGCACTGCTGCTGACCCTGCTCGGAATTGCACACTCCGCAGATGCACAATCGATCGAGGATGAAGCACTGGACTGGCTGCAATCATTTGTGCAGATCGACACGGTTAACCCGCCTGGCAATGAGACCAGAGCGGTCGAGTTTATTGCCAGGATACTTGAAGCCGAGGGGATTCCCTACCAGACCGCAGAGAGCGCGCCTGGCCGCGGCAATCTCTGGGCCAGGCTGGAAGGCGGCGACGAACCGGCGCTGATCATGCTGCAGCACACAGATGTCGTACCTGCCGACCCGCAGTACTGGACCACCGATCCATTATCCGGCGAGATCCGTGACGGCTTTCTCTGGGGTCGCGGCACGCTCGACATGAAAGGCACTGGCATTTCGCAACTGGCGACATTTATCAGCCTGCATCGAGCCGGCGTTCCTTTGAATCGCGACGTGGTTCTCGTTGCGACCGCCGATGAAGAAGCCGGTGGCCTTTATGGAGCTGGCTGGCTGGTCGAGAATCATCCCGAAATATTTGCTGGTGCGGGCCTTCTTATTAACGAAGGCGGCAATGGCGAACAATCCGCAAAGGAACTGATTTTTAACGTTGAGGTGACACAAAAAGTCCCGGTGTGGCTGCGCCTGGTGGCAGTTGATACGCCAGGCCACGGTTCGATGCCCAATGCCACCTCCTCCGTCACCCGAATTGTCGATGCGCTGGGGATTTTGCGTGCCAACCCGTTTCCCCCGCGTATTGTCCCGGCAGTGGACGCCATGTTTCAGTCGCTTTCGCTAAGCGCATCGCCAGAATGGGAAGAGGACTTCAGCAACATCGGCAACGCGATCAACGAACCGGGCTTTCCCGAGAAGTTACAGGCATATTCCCCGTTCCTGCATGCTCTGACCCGTGATACCTGCTCCATGACCCGCCTTGGCGCATCCAACAAAATCAACGTCGTACCGCCCGAGGCATGGGCCGAAATCGACTGCCGCATCCTGCCAGACAGACCGAGCGACGTGTTTGTCGATGAAATGCGCGACATGATGAGGGATACCGGCGTCAATATTGAGGTGATCATGGCATTCACACCGGCCGTGTCCTCGACCAATACCCTGCTTTACCGGGCAATCGAGAAGGTCACCGCTGAACGCCATCCCGGATCGCGCGTGATGCCCTCGGTGGCGTCAGGCTTCACAGACAGCCATTTCACGAGGGATCTGGGCATTGCGAGCTATGGTTTCGACCCGATCGTGGTGCCGGAATCAGAGTTTTCGCGAATCCACGGGAACGACGAGCGAGTCAATGTTGCGGCCTTCAAGCGGGGTGTAATTGATCACCTGGCCATCATTTCAGCAGTGGTCTACGACTAGCCCTTGTGGGTCGCGGGCTGAGAGCTTCAATAGTTCCGTGCCTGTTGCATGATTAATCACGTATTTGTTATGCTTTGCTCATGCATATTGAATCGACAAAAGAACAGGTCCTGGCGCTAACATTTGCCGCTGCCTGGCATCGCCTCGAACGTCGACTGGACAGCAATCTGGGCGCCATTCGTGGCATCAGCCTTGCTGAATATCGAATCCTGCGGGCGCTGGGCGATGCACCGGAGGCGAGAGCCAGTCGGGTGGACCTGGCACAGGCAGTGGGGCTCACTCCTTCGGGGGTCACGCGGGCCTTGAGGCCGATGGAAAAACTCGGCATCGTCTCAACACTGAAGAGCAAACGGGATGCCAGGCTGGCTATCGCAGCACTGACATCGGCGGGCCGCGAATTACTGGATGATGCCTCGGGGGTCGTTGACGACACGATGAAGGCGTTTCTCGATCGATCTCCGAAAGTAAGCGCCCGGTTGGACGACCTGATTGATCTTCTCGACGAACTTGGCCGCTGATAAAGAGGGGTTTGTTGCAGGTATGTCAAAATGCATGATCGTCACAACGCTCGCGGACGAGTTTGCGGAAGAAATTGATCGCCTCTCGGAGTCTTCGATCCCCCTCAAAGCCTGCAGTACGGCGGCGCAGGCGCTCGAGGAGTACACCGACGAAACCGTGCTCTTTGGCAACCCTGCGATGATTGCCACGATACTTTCGCGACTGCCGTTGGTTGACTGGGTTCAGTCTTCATGGGCAGGCGTTACGCCGTTGATGGAAATTGATCATCGTAATTATGTCCTGACCGGCGTGAAGGATGTGTTCGGACCTCAAATGGCAGAGTACGTCATCGGGTTCCTGCTGGCGCACGAACTCAGGGTAATCGAGCGTATGGATGCGCAGCGTGAACATCGATGGTTCAAGGGATTTTCGGGAACACTCGAAAAGAAACGCATCGGCATAATGGGAACCGGGTCCATCGGGAAGTACATCGCCAAAAAAGCAAAACTCTTTGACCTGCAGGTGACTGGTTTGAGTCGTTCCGGCCAGCCGACTGAGCATTTTGATGAAGTGCTGAAGGTGGATCGACTTTATGACTTTCTGGAAAAGACTGACTACCTGGTCGCAACACTCCCACATACGGATGAAACAGCCAGCCTGCTCGATGCTGCTGCATTGGCACGACTTCCCGAACACGCCTATTTTGTCAACGTCGGTCGCAGTAACGTGGTCGACGACTCGGCATTAATAGACGCTCTTCAGGGAAACAGAATTGCCGGTGCAACTCTGGATGTATTTGACGAAGAGCCCATACCCGAGGAAAGCGCGCTCTGGGATACACCCAACCTGACAATCACCGCCCATATCGCTGCTATCAGCCACCCCTTGCTTCTTGTGCCGGTCTTCGTGGAAAACTACCAGCGTTACATCAAGGGCGAACCACTGAATCATGTCATCGATTTCGCAGCAGGCTATTAATATTCTTGCACCAATCACGCTGTGGCCGGCTACAATGCTCGTCATCGCGGGAACCGCCGCAAAATAATCGAATATCAGAGCCCGGCCAACATTGGCTGGCGCCAACCCTTAACCACGTGATCTGAAGTATGCTTAAAGCACTCGCACCCGTTGCAACCTTACTGATTGGGGTTGCCATTCTGTTGACGGGCCAAGGCCTGCAGCAAACCTTGCTTCCCGTACGAGCAGACCTCGAGCAATTTTCGATTTACGGCGTCGGCTTTATCGGTGGCACCTACTTCTTCGGCTTTACACTCGGCTGCCTGCTGGGCGCTCGAATGATCATGAGCGTCGGACATGTGCGAGTGTTCGCTGCAATGACTGCCGCCGCATCGGCGAGTCCCCTGCTGCACGGCCTTTGGGTCAATATCTGGTCCTGGGGTCTCCTGCGACTGATCTCCGGTTTCTGTTTTGCCGTTCTGTACATGGTTATCGAAAGCTGGCTTAACGAAAAAGCCTCCAACGAAAATCGCGGCACTATTTTTTCGGCATACGTTCTGATCAACATGACCGTACTTGCCGTCGGTCAGCAAATGCTGCTACTTGCCGATCCACGCGCACTGACGCTGTTTGCCGTAGCCTCTGTCCTCGTTTCCCTTGCAGCCGTGCCGGTAACACTGTCGACGTCAACCACACCAAGAGACGTGCAGACAGCCAGGCTCGACATACGCTATCTCTATCGAACTTCGCCTGCCGGAATGCTCGGCGCCCTGGCGACCGGACTGGCAAACGGTTCGTTCTGGGCGCTTGCGCCGGTATTCGCGACCGCATACTCCGATGACTTCAAACTGGCGGCGGGTGTGATGACTGCTGCAGTACTCGGCGGTGCGATCACTCAATGGCCGCTCGGTCACCTTTCGGACCGTACCGATCGGCGCTATGTCATGGGCATGATATCGTTGGGAGGAATGATTGTAGCGATCGCTACCTGGATGTTCGCCGACAGCTCTTCCCCGCTGCTGATTTTGCTCTTATGCGGCGTGTGGGGGGCGATGGCTTTCCCTCTCAATGCCATCTCGGTGGCACACGCGAACGATAACGCGAACCCGGACGAGTATGTCATGCTGTCCAGCGGACTACTGCTGATGTATGGCATTGGCGCAATCATAGGACCGTTCGCGTCCTCTGCGGCGATGAGCGTCGTGGGAGCCGGCGGCCTGTTCCTGTTCACGGCACTGGTGCACGCGGCATTACTCCTTTACATCCTCAATCGCACGCTCAGGCGACCGGCACCGGACATTACGCATCATGTGCCATTCGATGATGCGGTGGCCGCGTCCCACACGACTTCCCAGGTCTTTGAAAAAAGCATCGAGTAACGAAACACCTGTTCAGACGATTTTCCGGGCACAAACGGCAACAGGCGTTGTCATACGTTCTTTAGCCAGTTCGCTGGAACCATGCGAAACTTTGAGGACACGTGCGCATGCCGATCGATACGCAAACCGCTCCTGGTGATTCAGCAGTCAATAGACGCTCCCACAACCCGACGCTCATCCTCACGTCCACCGCCTGCCTGACAATTCTCGTCGCTACCGGTTTCGCCGACGAAGTGCAGCCGTATTCGAGCAGCGAAGTGCTGGATCGCCCCGCTATCTTTGCCGCGGATATCGTGTCTTCACCTCTTCCGGAATTCGCGACCGCGTTTTCGCCAACAGGTGACCTCGTCGTTTTCAACAGAAGCGATGCCGACAGAAACGACATCGTAATGATGGCATCCGAATTCAGAGATGGAGCCTGGGCGGAGCCTTCAATTATGCCGTTCAGCAGTACTTACAGGGACGTCGACCCGTGGTTCAGCAGCGATGGCTCCAGGCTGTACTTCAGCTCGAACCGACCAGCCGGCAATGATTCTGAGTCCGCCAGCTGGGACACGTGGTATGTCGAAAAGCGCGGCACCGACTGGTCCGTACCTGCCCGGCTTGGTCCCGCGGTGAATACGGACGCCACGGAAATCTTTGTCTCGATAACAGACGATGGCACGCTCTTCTTTCGCCGTTCAACGCCCGAAAGTCGCGGCATTTACAGTGCACAAAGCAGCGGTGACGGATTCGCAATAGCCGAACCGGTGCTGGGACTGGAACTTGAAAGTGCCGGCAATCCCGCGATAGCAAGAGACGGCAGTTTTCTGATTCTTTCAGGCATCGTCGAGGGCCGCGCGGGCGATCTGTTTATCTCGTTTCCGCAAGGAGACAAATGGACACCTGCAAGAAATCTCGGCGAATCGGTTAATACGATGTTCGCAGAATTCGCTCCCAGCGTGAGCCCTGACGGGAAGTATCTTTTCTTTACATCCGAACGGCCGGGAGTGATGGAGAACACGACTGATGATCGTCCGCCGGGTGATATCTATCAAATAGAGCTTAGAAAAATTGAGGGTATTGACTGGCCCGATTAATTCAACGCTCAAATTTCCAGGTGAGCGTTATTCAAGGAACCTCATTCTCCCTGCGCCCTGAGGAATCGGTGTGCCTTGTGAAACCAGTCATGTAATTCGGGATCATTGGTATCCGAATTTCGCATAGTGGACTGCAGATACTCACTGGCACTCTCGATACCTGCGATCATGTCTTCCATTGACGCAGTTTCCATATCGGGCGTTCGGTGCTGATCCAGCCAGCGACACGCAGATCCGAATCGGCACTCAACACATGCCGGCATACTTTCGTCGTAATGACTTCGCTGCTGACAGTCCGTAAAGTCCACCTCGCGCTCGATTATCCACCGCGCATACTGGAGCAGGTCGGCGGCATAGGCACTGAGTGTTCTCGTGTTTGCACTGATTCCCGGCATCACAATGACCTCAAAGATGGATTCAACCGACTAATCGAACAGCTGCCCACGGCTGCGATAGATGCCAAAGTGGACATAGGGACTTCCTGCCATCGTTCCGACTGGCACGTCCTCTGGCACTCGATTCCGCACTGGCTTGATATTTCTCAAATAACCGACGATGGCAAAGGCGTCGTCATTCGAGATCTGTGCGTACCCCTGCCAGGGCATCACAAGGATTCGGTGCTCTCCGTGTCGTCCCAGACCGGCCCGTATGGCGTTCATGATTTGCTGATCTGACCAGCGGCCGATGCCGGTCTCATCATCCGGCGTGATATTTGGCGCGTAAACAACACCGGGGTAGCGATGCTCGAGTGGGTTGGTATAGGCGATGCCAATGCCGGAGCCCGCAAGCGGCCGCTCCATATCCGGCTCACCGATGAGAGCACCGTCTGTATGACATGCACCGCAGCCCAGTAACTCGACAAGGTACTCGCCACGAGACAGGGCCTCACGGTTTTCGGCTGCGATTTCGACGGGTGTCGGTGCATCCAGAATCATCGTCCCATAAACCGGCTCATAGTCATCGAGCGGGTCGTAGTTTGGCCGGGACCCGCAGGCAACCAGGAAAAGGGCCGCCAGCAGCAGAATCGGACCGTGTGCCATGCCGTCAACCTCCCCGCCGAGAGCCTGACCTATTTTTGCGCAGCATTTAGACCGGCGACATATCGGAAAACGCCTAGATACGTTACAAGCCTTTCTTTCTCTTGCCTTTTCCTTTTTTGCCAGCGCCCTTCGCAGCGGCCCGAGATGTCGGTTTACCCTTCTCTTTCTCCCTTTTCTTGTTGCTCCCTTTATCATCGGCGCGCGATTTCGGCTTGCCCTTCCCCGCCGCTGGCTTTCTCGACGGGTCGTAACGGGAAATGTTGAGGCGCTCACCGCAGACCCTTACTTTCTTAAGATCCATGAAAACATCTTTCGGCATCCCGACAGGAAGGTCGACCAGGCTGAAGTGCTGCTCTATTTCGATCTGGCCGATATGTTCGCCGTCCAGGCCTGATTCATTGGCAATTGCACCGACGATGTTCCCCGGCTTGACGCCATGCTCATGACCCACTTCGATTCGATAACGTTCTTTATCAGCGTCCGGCCCGCGAACTGCCCTGCTTCGCCGGCTTTTGTCGCGGGGCGGCCTGTCAATATCCTTCCTGCCCCGGCCCTTACCCTGCTGCTGCGCGGTCTCTGTCTCGTCGGCGCTTAAAAGCAGGTTTTTTTCACCTAGCGACATCTTTGCCAAAGCGGCGGCGATTTCCAGTGCGGGAACATCATGTTCCTGTCTATACTGCTCCACCAGGTTTTGCATGAACGCCAATTCGCCCTCGGCCAGGGTGTCACTGATTTTTTGTTTGAAATCAGCAATACGCTTGTTATTAACTGTTTCTGTGGTCGGCAAAACCAATTGTGTAATCTTCTGGCGCGTCGCCTTCTCGATGGCATAAAGCATTCGCCGCTCACGTGGCGCAACAAATAAAATGGCATTGCCTTCGCGACCCGCTCGCCCGGTTCGTCCGATTCGATGAATATAAGCTTCGGTGTCATAAGGAATATCGTAGTTGACTACGTGACTAATACGATCGACATCGAGTCCGCGGGCTGCAACATCCGTTGCGACAAGAATATCGAGCGAGCCCTTCTTCAACCGCTCAACCGTTTGCTCGCGGTGGTTCTGGGCCATATCGCCGTTCATCGCCGCAGCTGCATAGCCTCGTGCTTCCAGCTTTTCGGCCAGCTCAGCCGTCGCGATCTTCGTCCGCACGAATATGAGAATCGCGTCGAAAGTCTCAACTTCCAGAATTCGCGTTAGTGCATCCAGCTTGTGCAGACCACTGACCTGCCAATAGCGTTGCCTGATTGTTTCCGCAGTCGCGGTCCGCGCTGCAATTGATATTTCCCGGGGATTGTTAAGGTGTTTCCTGGCGATTCGCTCGACCTGCGGTGGCATCGTTGCGGAAAACAACGCCATCTGGCGCTTTTTAGGCGTCTGCTCGAGGATCCATTCGACCTCCTCGATGAATCCCATGCGAAGCATTTCGTCTGCCTCATCCAGCACCAGCGTCTGCAGCCCGCCGAGCTTCAGGGTACCTTTCCGCATGTGATCCATGACTCTGCCGGGTGTACCAACGACGACATGTACACCGCGCTTCAGCTGCCGAATCTGCCCGCCGTACTCCTGACCACCATAGATCGGCAACACGTGGAATCCCTTGATGTGAGAGGCATAGCGTTGAAACGCTTCCGCCACCTGGATTGCCAGCTCACGCGTCGGCGTGAGAGTCATAACCTGTACGTCCCTGTTGTCGATATCGATATTGGAAAGTAACGGCAACGCGAACGCAGCGGTCTTGCCGGTCCCGGTTGGCGCATGTCCGAGAATATCGAGACGTTCCAGCAGTGGAGGAATGGCCTGTACCTGAATAGGTGTCGGCGTTTCATAGCCAATTTCATGCAACGCACTGATCAACGCTGCTGAAAGTTTCAGGTCGCGGAAATGGCTCACGCCGGTCGGGGAATCGGATTTAGACATAGGATAACTGCCGCATTGAGAAGTCACCGGGTTCGAGCCGGTCGGAGGGCGCTGCATCATACACTTCCCACCTATGAATAGGGCATGCCAGGGAACAATACTTTCGGCTCCAGGGCTGCCGATATCACTTCAGCCGTTCTTTAGCGCCCTGAATGCACTTAGTGCCCGCTCGCGTGAGGCCTTCAGATCGACTACGGGCTCCGGGTAATCCCTGCCCAGCCTGATCGCTGACTCTCGCAACACGCCAGCCGGGGCATCCCATGGACAATGGATAAACCTGTTGGGCAAGCCTGCGAGTTCCGGAACATAACGGCGGACGTATGATCCGTCGGGATCGAATTTCTGTCCCTGTGTAACCGGATTGAAGATTCGAAAGAATGGCGCCGCATCAGCCCCGCAACCGGCAACCCATTGCCAGCTTGCGCTATTGTTCGCAAGATCAGCGTCGACCAGCGTATCCCAGAACCAGTGCTCACCGTGCTGCCAGTGCAACATCAGGTTTTTGACCAGGAAGGAACCAACGATCATTCGGACACGATTGTGCATGTATCCCGTCAGCCAGAGCTCACGCATACCGGCATCGACAATAGGATACCCCGTAACGCCTTTCTGCCACCGACGCAAAACGTCGGGATCGTCACGCCAGGGAAATCGGTCGAACTTTTTCTGCAGATTTTCGTGCGTAATAGCTGGCCAGTGGTACAGAAGATGGTGAGAAAATTCCCGCCAGCCAAGTTCGCGCTTGAAGTGATCGACGTTTTCCTCGATTCGTGTAACGGCCGCGGCCCTCCGCGCATTAGCGGCATGCCAAACCTGGTTAGGTGATACTTCTCCAAAATGCAGATGGGGCGACAAGCGGGAAACCCGGGACTGGTCTGGTCGATCGCGGCCCTCGATGTAATTTTCGATATCGTTTTGCAGGAACTGATCCAGCCGCGCGAGTGCACCCTCCTCCCCCGGTGACCAGCATTGCTCTATCGATAAATGCCAGTTCGTCGTGGGCAACAGGTCCAGTGACGCGAGATCGTCTCCCCGGTGAAGCCCAGGAATTTCAGGTAGCTCAGGCGCGGGTAACGGTAACCGGGGTTCCAAGGCATTTCGCAGGCATCCGTTGCGATAAAACGGAGTAAACACCTTGTACGGCGTGCCGTCCGCTTTAAGTACCTCCTGCGGTTCGAATAACAACGACCCATTAAAGGACACTGCGTCGCGACCATCGGCTTCCAGTGACTTCCTGGTCTCGATATCGCGTGTAATTCGCCATGGTTCATAACAGCGATTCCAGTAAACCCCGGAAGCATCAAGCTCGCTGGCCAGTGCTGTCACGACTGCCCTGGCATCCCCGCGAAAAATCCGTAACTGCCCTCCCAGGGAGTCATTAAGGGACTTGAGACTCTCGTGCAGCCACCATCGACAGGCGCCGCCCATTGCCCATTCGCCGGCAGAAACATCGTCAAGAACGTAAATCGGGATCAGGGGCCTTTCTGTATCAACAGCGGCCGTCAGCGCGGGATTGTCGGTGAGACGAAGATCCTGGCGAAACCACATGATTACCGGATTGTGTTCATTCAAGACAGGGATCCCTTGCTGCGTGGACAATTCCTCAAGTATAGATCCACAGTGCAGCCCTGGTACCCGGGAAGATGTAAGCGTTTGTAACGATCAACAAGTGCCGATTTATTATCAAGGCACGGAATGCTAGCCTGTCACCCTACCCCATCTCGTTGCAGGACTTGGGGCCGGCATACCCGGCAACCGGCTCGCTGACACAGGATCTTTCCAGAAGTGAACTCTTTCAGAAAACTGACACAAGTCTGGGCAGCTCTGCTTGTCCTTCTCACTCACACCGCCTGTACCGGAGTGCCGGATGGCGTCGAAGTCGTTTCCGGTTTCGAGCTCCAGCGTTATCTCGGTACGTGGTATGAAATCGCCCGCCTCGATCATCGCTTCGAGCGCGGCCTGTCGAACGTGTCGGCGACTTACAGCATGCGCGACGACGGTGGCGTCAAAGTTCTGAACCGCGGATTGAACACGGAAACCGGGGAATGGCAGGAAGCGACAGGCAAAGCCTATTTCGTCGGAGCTTCTGATGTGGGCCAGCTCAAGGTCTCCTTTTTCGGGCCATTTTACGGTGGCTACAACGTCATCGAACTCGACGATGCCGGCTACAGTTATTCCATGGTTGTCGGTCCGGACAGGGATTACCTTTGGATCCTGAGTCGCACTCCACAGCTTGAAAACGAGATCGTGACCAGGCTTGTTAACGAAGCCAAAATGCTTGGATTTCCCACTGACGACCTGATCTATGTGGAGCAGGGCTCCCACAACGAATAGAAACGGAACCACCATACGATCAGCTGTCAGTTTGCTTGTAGCGACTGATCTCACGACTTTATTCGCGCAGTAACCCGGCGCTCCGCAGAGATCCGGAATAGGTTCTTTCCGCTACTGTGACTGCGAGTCAAATCGGCTACAAGATTCGTAGTAGAGTCCAGCTATGACCGAAGTCGTCAATATTAACCAGATCAGCGAACATTTGGAGTCGATCTGCGACCGCGCGCGCAAATTTGAAGCCAGGTACTCGACAGAGCTGGCCGCCACTCATCCCGAGTTTCGAGATGGCGCACGAAACCTGGTGCACTATCTTGCCTTGCGCCATACCGACCTGCGGGACCTGCAGGAGGATCTTGCCAGCCTGGGACTGTCTTCCCTGGGTCGCGCCGAGCGTGATGTCATGGCGTCGATCGAGATGGTCCAGAAAGCCTTGTCTGGAATCGCCGGCAAGATTCAACTCGAGCCGGTCAAGGAACGCCCGCGAATCGGACTGCGGAATCCCAGGGCACTGTTGCACAATCGAGCCATTCTCGGCGAGTGCAGCGACGGGCGAGACGTCAGCATCATGGTCACACTGCCGACCGATGCTGGTAGCGACCAGGCACTGGTAGCCAGCATGATCGAGGCGGGAATGAATATTGCCCGCATCAATTGCGGACACGATGCCGAAAAGACCTGGGCCGGAATGATCCGGAATGTTCGCTCGGCCAGCAGCGAGGCCGGCCGCGATTGCCGCATCCTGCTGGATCTTTCGGGCCCGAAATTACGGACCGGGGAATTACCGCCAGGGCCCCGTGTGGTCCACATACGACCCCGGCGTGACGCACTTGGTCGAGTCCTCGCACCAAGACGTATTCGCTTTGTACCGGATAACACTCCCCCGGTCGGAAAGAAGATGTCGGTTATACCGGTTCCCCGGGAATGCATTGAACTGGCCAGCGCCGGCGACACCATTCGAATCAAGGATACGCGTGGCAAGAAACGAACCCTGAATGTTGTCAAGAAGAAAGATAACGACGAATTGACCCTGGAAACATACAAAGGTTTGTACATCGCTACCGGGGCCAAATTTCGCCTTGATCGCAACGAGACAGGAGAAAAGATCAACTATCGTGTCGGCAAACTCCCGCCCGTCGAACAAGCACTTCGACTACATGTGGGCGACACGTTGATTCTTCATAGCGACAGCATCAGAGGAGCGGCTGCGATCGAAGATGCGGACGGAAACGTGACGACACCGGCACATATTTCCTGCCAGCAACCGGAGGTGTTCGAATTCGTTGCTGCCGACGCGCCTATCTCGTTCAACGACGGGAAAATTGCCGGGATTGTACGCGTCCCCTCCAAACGGCAGCTGCAGATAGAAATCACCCGGGCAAAGCCAACCGGCAGTCGGTTACGCGGAAATTGCGGCATAAATTTTCCAGCCAGCAAAATCCGCCTTCCCGGTTTGTCATCGACCGATGAAAACAATCTGGATTTCGCCGTGGGTCGCGTGGATGCTGTTGGGCTATCGTTTGTCCGCAAATCGGAGGACATCATCCTGTTGCACGACTACCTGGCAAAGAATGTAGATAATTGCCCGGGAATCGTCGTCAAAATCGAGACTGAAGATGCTTTTAACAACTTGCCCAGCCTGCTGCTAACTACGATGAGAAGCTACCCGGCAGCAATAATGATTGCACGCGGAGACCTCGCCGTTGAATGCGGGTGGGAACGTCTTGCCGAATTGCAGGAGGAAATCCTGTGGTTGTGCGAGGCGGCGCACCTGCCGGTAATCTGGGCAACTGACGTCCTGAACCAGGGCTCCAAGCTGGGGCAACCGTCCCGCGCCGAGATTACCGATGCCGCGATGTCACAGCGTGCGGACTGCGTGATGCTCAACAAGGGACCGCACATACTGGCGACGATCAGGATGCTGGATAATATTTTGCGGCGGATGCAAGGGCATCAATACAAAAAGACCGCCCGTTTGCGAAAGCTGAGTATTTCCGGAGCTGACTGAAGGTAAAGATGCACGCGCACTACGCCGCCACTTTCCTCCGTTCGAAGATATTTTTTGCAAATCCGGTTGCGCTGTACTTGTGAATTTTGTCCAGTGAATAATCCGATCCCGTTACGATAGATTGTGCAGCCAGCAAACCGCTGCTGATTGCCGGTCCGATTCCCTCCCCCATATCCCGCGTAGCAAGCCCGACAGAGTCGCCTGCAATATAAGCATTGTCGAGTTGAACGACATCCACATTATCACGCAGGTAATAGCTATACCCCCGCGGATCGTAACCGTCATAGCAGACAAGGTCCTGTCGCTCGAGTTTCGTGACCAAAGACCGCCAGTAATCCCGGACGTGCCCTCCCCGCAACTTTATCTTGTCGGCGGCTCCGCCCAGACCAATATTGATATATCCGTTCGCTTTAGGCACGTACCAGGCATACCCCGGCAATCCATCATCGAAAAACCACAGGTGACAAGAAGGATCTCTCCAGTCGTAGGGGAACTCTTGTTCATAGGCGGCTATCTGAGATTGACTGCTGCGCGCGTTCAGAGTGCGAAAAAACGACCGATATACCGGGCATGCGGTTCCGCCGGCACCGACAATGTACCTGGCCCGATATCTCCCATCGACGATGTAGTCGGAACCATCCCGATAAATCTCACGAACATTGTGCTGCTCTATGCGGGCGGCTGACCGGCGCAACAGGAAATCATCAAATTCGTAACGCCGGATTGAATACTGCCGCGTAGGGAGATTTACCGTATGCCCGTTCCAGTGCAGGACAAGCTTGTCAAAAGCCACCATGTTTAGCGGAGACGCTTCCGGATCAATCTCAAGATCGAGCAGTGCTTCCGGTGTCACCCACCCGGCGCAAAGCTTCAGGCGCGGAAATATTGCCCTGTCCAGAACCAGCACATCAACCCCGGCAGCGCGAAGTTTCCACGCGCAGGTTGAGCCGGCGGGACCACCTCCAATTACGATCGCATCGGCTACTTTCAACTTAATTGCCTCCCGCGTTTTCCAGATACTGGTACTCACGGGTCCAGGGCACTTTGTTATTACCGTATGGTGTGAACAAGACCTGGTAGAGCTGTAGCGTTCCTGACTGGAAACCAGCCGAAGAGCCAGCCAGGTACAAGCGCCACATGCGAACGAAAGGTTTGCCGTACGTCTTTTCGATATCGCCGGCAACCGATTCGAAATTCTGCAACCACGCCGCACACGTTCGCGCATAGTGAGGACGAAGATTCTCAACATCGATTATGGAAAATCGGTAAGGCTCGAAAACTGTCATCATTTCGCCAAGACTTGGCACATGCCCGCCGGGAAAAATATGTTTTACGATCCATGCATCAGTCTTATTCGGAAAACTTCTTCCTATCGAGTGAATCAGGCCCAAGCCACTCGGCTTCAGACAGCGATTGATCAACGCGCCAAGCAACTTGTAATTTGCCAGTCCGACATGCTCCAGCATCCCTATTGAAACGAACGCGTCACAGCGTTGGTTAATAGTGCGATAATCGTCCTCCACAAACGTTACTTTTCGGTCCAGCCTCCTTTCGGTCGCTTCTTCGCGGGCATACGCGACTTGCTCGCTGGAATTGTTGTAGGCGATAACGTCGACGCCATATTTTTCGGCCATGTGCATGGCCAAGGCGCCCCAGCCGCATCCTGCGTCGATGACTTTCATCCCGGGCTGTAATTTCAATTTTCGGCACACATGATCCATCTTGGCCACTTGTGCCTCGGCGAGCGTCGCCTCGGCAGTGTCGAAGTAGGCGCAGGTGTACACCATGCGTTTGTCCAGCCACAATTTGTAGAAATCGTTCCCGAGGTCATAATGATGATGGACGTTATGCTTTGAGCGTACGGTCGTGTTCGGGCGCAGCGCGTACAAAAGGGACCTGAGCTTGGGGCCGTAGTAGCCCGAATTGTGCTTACGCGTAACGGCCGCGGTAATCTCATTGGCGAATGCAAGAAAGTCGCCATGGACCTCGATTCGACCCTTTGAGTAGCACCCGCCGAATCCCAGTGAAGGCGAGCGTATGAGTGCCAGGACCGCGCCGCGGTCGCGAAATTCCATGCAGGCTACGGGACTATCGCTGGTGACCGGGAATTCATCGCCGTTCCAAAGTCGGATTGAGATACGCGGATTACCCACAAGACGCATCGCCCAGAGAACCAGGCGATGGTCAAAATCCTGTCCCGCAAAGCTCTGGCTGGTTTCGACTACCATGCGAGGCACCTCACCGCTGCCATATGATACAAGTCTGGCAGTTAGGCCTGGTAATCGCCATCAGGACTTCCCGAAAGGGACCGGTTTGTACACTTCAGTGTATGCAGTCACACCTCGCTGGAATATGGTGACCGGGCCAGCCGCTTCCTTGCACACATCCACTATATTGCCGCCCTGAAACCCATGCTAGCGTCGTACTGGTCGGGAATGCCGAGGAGTCGATCGTGAGTATTTTGCGCCCTGCAATCATTGCGACAAATATCGTTCTTCTAATTTGTGCCGGTTGCGCGAGCTCACCGGAAACCGAAACCCGGGACCAGGCAAATGACGCAAAAATCGCTGCAATTCTAAGCGATTCGCGGGGCCCGGCGGAATCAGTCGCGGCGAAACGCTGCCTTGCCGAACGGGAATATCATAATTTCCATGCCCTTGACGATCGTCACTTACTTTTCGAAGGCCTCGGCAATAAACAATGGATCAACACATTACGCGCACGTTGCCCTGATCTTCGCCATGGCGACGTTATTCGCATGAGTACGACCAACTGGTCGAGAATCTGCGAATTGGACAGTTTTCAGGTAAGCGATTGGTTTGACTGGCCATGGTATAGCCGCTGGCCATGGCATTGGGGCGGCAGCTGGGGACTCGGTACCCAGTGCACACTTGGCAAGTTTCAGCCGGTCACCGACGAACAGGTGAAAGAAATCAGGAAAGTGCTGAAATCGAACTAATATCCGGCCGGTCAGGCGCCTGATTTGACCGGTTTGCGGGTCCGCGGTCCGCGTAGCGTATTTCGATATTCACAGCCTAAAGGAGTGGTCCGATGACTGACAGGAACAAGAATGCCGATATGCCGGGAGATCTGGCAGCGATAGTTGAGTGCGGATACGCGATCTGGTCCGGCGACCACGTAGACCCGGAATTGCGTGCCCGATTCGACAGCCGGCGCATCCCGGTCGTTGGCGTTCGCAACGTCCGCGTATGGGGCCTGCAGGTCGACGATGAGCGCGAGCTGCCAGGCCTTGAACGCACCGAGGTACCTGACGAGGAACTATGGGAAGTCAATCTCGAGGCATTGAACGGATCCAGGTATGAAATTGAATCGAAGTTGCTGAAGCCAGCGCCTGAGTAGCCGGATTAATCCGGACATGTCCGCAGAAACCGAGATGTGACAAGCGGCAACGGTTCGCTATGCTTCCACCAACAGACACTAAAAAGGAATGGACCAATGCCATATGGTTCTGAAGACATTCGCAATGTGTGCCTGGCCGGGCCAAGCAATGCAGGAAAAACGCAACTCACCGAGGCACTGCTTTTTGCAGGCGACGCTATCCCGCACACTGGCTCGGTAGACCAGGGCGATACGGTATCGGATTTCACGGCACGCGAGCGACAGCTGGGACACTCCCAGTACTCGAGCATTTGTCACACGGACCACAAGGGCATCCACGTTAACCTGATAGATACCCCGGGATACCGGGACTTCATCGGTCGTGCGCTGTCAGTGCTGCCCGCTGCTGATACCGCTGCAATTGTTATCAATGCCCAGGAAGGCATCGAACTCGTTGCCCGTCGCATGATGGATGCCGCGCGGAAGCAGCGCCTCTGTCGCATGATCATTGTGAACAAGATCGACGCCGAAGACATCGACCTTGAGAAATTACTGTCGAAAATACAATCGACGTTTGGCCCTGAATGCCTGCCATTGAACCTGCCGTCTGCGGATGGAAATGGGGTAGTCGACTGTTTTTTCCGGCCCACCGGGGCGGCTACCGCCTTCAGCTCGTTCGACACCGCGCATACACAGATCGTGGACCAGGTGGTCGAAGTCGACGAGGAGCTGATGGAACTCTACCTTGAGCAGGGTCAGGCGCTTAAGCCCGAGCAGCTGCACGATCCCTTCGAGAAAGCGCTTCGCGAAGGCCATCTTGTCCCGGTCTGTTTTGTATCGGCAAAAACCGGCGCCGGGATCCCGGAGTTACTGGAAATTTTCGAAAGACTGATGCCAAACCCGCTTGAGGGTAATCCCCCCTTATTCCTCAAGGGCGAAGGCGACAAAGTAAAGGAAGTGGTGATCACACCGGATCCGTCAGCCCATGCCATCGCCCATGTATTCATGATCAACATCGATCCATTCAAAGGTCGACTGGGTGTCTGCCGCATTTACCAGGGCAGGATTAAACCGGGCAACCAGTTGTTTGTTGGCGACGCGCGCAAACCAATAAAGGTCAACCAGCTGCTTAAGCTGAACGGCAACAACCACAGCAAGATAGAGGAAGGTGTGCCGGGCGATATCTGTGCGATTCCACGCGTTGACGAGGTTTACTACGATGCCGTATTGCATGATTCCCATGACGAGGACCACTTTCACCTGAAGTCTATTAACCTGCCACGACCGATGTATGGCCTGGCCATCAAACCACCGAAAGATTCAGATGCACAAAAGACTTCCGACGTCCTGCACTATGTCGAGGCCGAAGACCCTTCACTGCAACTCGAACATAATGCCGCGCTGAACGAAATCGTGTTACGCGGTCTTGGTGAACTTCACTTGCGTACCGTACTTGAACTAATTTCCGATCGGTACAACCTGGACCTGGAAACCGCCCTGCCATCGATCGCCTACCGGGAAACGATTACTGCGGCAGCGGAAGGCCACCACAGGCACAAAAAGCAGACTGGTGGTGCCGGCCAGTTTGGCGAAGTCTATTTACGCATTGAACCGCTACCGAGGGGCGCCGGATTCGAATTCGCGAGTGCCGTCGTCGGAGGTTCGATTCCATCCCAGTATATTCCGGCCGTTGAAACCGGCGTACGCCAGGTGATGGAGTCCGGCGCCAGCTACGGTTATCCGTTGCAGGACATCAAAGTGACCGTCTACGATGGTAAACATCACTCCGTCGATTCGAAGGAAATAGCGTTTGTCCAGGCCGGCAAAAAAGCCTTTCTGGACGCAATTACCAAGGCGTCACCGATTGTCATGGAGCCCATCGTCGATGTGTCGGTCACCGTTCCAAGTCGATGTGCCGGCGGTGTGACCGGCGACCTGTCGTCGATGCGGGGAATGGTAAGCGGCACCGAGGCACTGCCCGGCAACCGAATGATTGTGTCCGGCCAGGTGCCGCTAAAGGAAATCCAGGATTATCACTCGCGCCTGAAATCCCTGACCGGTGGGGACGGCAGCTTCACCATGGACTTCAGCCACTATGCAGCGGTTGCTCCGGGCCTGATTAACGTTGACCACGAGGCGTCCAAGGCAGCGGGTTGATCTCCGGCCTCGCCGCGAACAGTTCGCCAGCTCAAGCGCGGCAACGTCGCCGCGCTCTGAGCATTGCGATGCCACTTAAAAGCCACAAGAAAATCAGGTCGGTGGCGCCGCCACCGCTTTCCTCTTTCGCCGGGTCATTAACAGTGACTGTCCCATTGACGGCGTTGTTCACCGGGTCAGCGTCGGCTTCGATCGATGACAAGGTCGCATTATAGCTTTGCGCGCCTGCCGCCAGCCCGGTCAGCCCGATCGACAGCGATCCATTGGAAAGACTGGAAAAACTTGTCGCCTGGCAATCGACTTGCTGGGCAGTCACAGTACAGGATCCGATAGACCAGTTTGCACTATCGACCTGCACTCCATTACCGAACGAAATACTCAGCGTTACTCCTGTCGCATCGAGCACCGCCCGATTTTCCAGCGTAGCATTGATCGTTGCGCTCTGGTCCAGTGTAACGGTCACCGATGGCGGACTGTTTATAATCAGGTCCACTGCCGGATTTACCGTGACCTGCAACGATTCCTGGTTGTTGACAGGTCTTTCGTCAGCGTCACTGGTGACCGTCGCAGTCAGTGTGTCGACACCAACCGCTGACGCGGTAGTCGTTATCGAAATTGTGTTCGCACTCACGCCCGCGACATCGCCAAGTACACAATTGACGATTCCTGCACCCTCTGTACAGGTACCAAGCGTGGTCTCTACAGCATCGACAGTGAGGTTTGCCGGGATGGTAATGTCGGTCACCACATTTGTTGCCTGCAGCGATCCATTGTTGCGAATGTCAAATCTGAGCACCGTACTTGCACCGAGTAACAGCGCCGGTGACTGGCCACTCAATGAGACTGACATGTCGACAGTGGGCAATGGACTGATACAGGCGGCCTCAGACACACTTTGCTGCATGATCGAAATACTGCATTGCGAGAATTGCCTGCTGCCGTTGATCATCGGAGCCATGATGTATGTTTGTGGTTCCGATTCGCATAGTCCCGCGACACCGTCGTGCGGTGCCCCGAAGTTGTGACCAATTTCGTGGGCAGCAACCAGGCTGTCGAATCCCGGCAACCCGTTGCCCTCACTGAGTCCGGCACCGAGGCCTGATTGGCACAGCACCCCGTTGTAAGCAATTCCAACCGTCGATCCGTCCAGGTCACGCCCGGTCCACAAATGCGTAAGGCCCAGCGCGTCCTGTGCAGGCGTGTTCTCCCGATACGATCGAAGCTCAACAAGCAGCAGCCCCGAGTCTGTCTCATTGCTGAACGGGTCGGTGTTCGCATCAACATAAACCTCGATGAGTGGCACATTGATCTGCACACCGATTTCCTGGCTGAAGATTCCATCGACTCGGTTCATCCGGTCGGTGATATCGGCAATGGCCGCAGCCTCACCGGACCTTGCGCTCGCAAATTCAAAATCGGCAACGGCACCCACGTCGATCGCCGACACGGCACCGACGGCCCGTGAAACGACCGCTCCAAGCTCCCCTACCAGGTTACCGTAAGCGTCCGCCCCGTTTCCGGAGAGTGATGCGGTCCCACAGGACATCGTGCCGGGTTGAATATACGTGTCAGAAAGACGGTATATAACCGGTGAACCTGCATCAGCAGCTTCGCGGCCGTTCGCCTCTATCGTGTACAACTCATCGCCATCCCAGACAAACCCTCTTGGCGACCCTTCAAACACGACGATGCGTGCCCAGGAGTTGGCGATGCCCGCCAACTGACCGCGATATACACCAATGTTGTCCGGCAATACGCTTCTTGATGCTGCTGACAGAAAGCCCACGTTTGATTCAAGTCGCAGGTCAAAAGATTTACCCAACGCATCGAATCTGAGCGAAACCGGTCCGGACGACGTCGACTTCTGCAAATTCGCACCGCCTGCGCCCTGCAGACTCATGCGTTGTAGCGGCTCAAAATGAGCTATGGAAATATTGGTTGGCTGAGCAGCAAAAACGGGCATGCAGATGCCAAGCAATGTGCCTGCGATAATACGATTTAAGGCTTTCACGGGAGGCTCACACTGTCGACCTGAACAAGGCCTCAGGAAATCAAAGGGACCATTTCGAAACAAGGAACGACTAGGCGGTTATCGACGACTTCACGGACAGAAGTGTGCGCCAGTTCTCATTTTTGGAAAAAAGGGGGCCACCCGCGGGTGTGGGGCCCGGTTCGGGCACGATTTGACGCAGGCTAGGTGCCGCTTTCTTCACCCAGAGCCAGCGCACAATCGGCCAATCGACCGGTCTCTTTCCAGGCTGCGTGCTGTTCACTCGTTAACAAATAATGGCGGCCGCCCTGGCGAACCAGGTACATTTCTGCCAGAGCCTCCCCGGTATTCGATTCCATCGAGACTTTCCTGCCTTCGGTATGGAAGTTACCGCGCACCGGATAACCGGGATACTGGTTAACAACCGTGCCATAACTGTCGACCACCACCGAATCAGAAAACTTTTCCCAGACAAACTGACCTTGACGGAGCTCTATCCTGTCCCCTGCAAATGCCTGACACGCCGGTGAATATTTTCCATCGTGTGAGACACAGGCAGCGAGCGATGCTACCGCAATGAGGGTCACCAATTGAGCTCTCAGTCTTGACATTGCTTTGAACACTCCCTGGACGATCATTTCGGACTCTGCCTCCGCCGACTTCACACCCGGCACGATTCATTGTGCAGGCAGAACCCGACGACGACAACTTGGCAACCGGATCAATCGCCAGATCAACGTAACTCCTGATCCTGTTCGCAGTTATACGCACCCACAACTATTTCCGGACGCCAGTCCCAGCGGCGACTTCTTTCGACAGGCTCGGCAAATGTCTTCGGATCCGACGCTGTTAACGTGTAATCGAGCCGTTCGCCGCCTTCACTCAGTCTAAATCGCTCATTGAGAGCCAACTCATTGCTGAACGGTGTGCCGTGGTCATCGAATCGCTCCGGTAAGAGCAAAGAGGTTTCAACGACGAGCACGTCACCCTCCCAGTGACCTCTCGAATAGCCAAGAGTCGTTCTTTCCCGAGACGATGGCCGGTCTTCATTGTTCATATGAATGACCCGTACATTGTCGTCCTCTTCAAAACGCTGCAGGATATTCTCTCCGCTCCGTACAAACTCCATTGGCAACGGATTGGCCATCAGTCGAGGCATTGTCCATTTTGTGCAACCACGAAGTGATTGATCACCTGGATCATAAGCGGCGCGAACGGCCTCCGCTGCATCCAGCAATGGATAGCGCCCGTCGAACATTTTCAGCCTGTTACTGGACCGGTCATCTATATCAGTACTCCAGACCCGGAAAATGCCCTCTGCGCTCTTCCGCGCTGCGGCGATAACTTCGTCATTAAATTCCGATTCCAGTATTTTTCCTGCACCTTCTTCGGAAAAATAAGGGAGCGAACCCGCCGTCAGTATGACTTCCTTACCATCCCTTAGCAGCATATTACGGGCAAACATTTCGTGGCCTGACCGGATTGAAGCATCACCCATTATCCTGACGTGATCTCCCGGCGACACGAATTCCCGCGCGAGACCCCTGGATCTCAGAACACCCAAGGCTCCCGACTCAATGTGCCACGTTACGACCTCTCCGGACTCATCCGTCACATTCACTTCAAATATCGTATGCGGATTTCGCCACTGGACGGACTTGACCACACCCTCGATTTCAACTGGTTTTTCCGGGTCGAAAAACCCGGCAACTGAATGGTGCGCAAATGAGGCAGCTGGAATGATGAACAGGCAAACCATTACAAGCAACGTATGTCGTATTGACCCGATCAAAAGCCAGTCTCCTGCGAAATAGTCATCGCCCAATATTTTGCCTGTACTGAACGTACTTGTCATCGCGATATGGAAGACCGTGGTGACGGCTTCCGAACATCAGGATAACTACCCTCTGGCTGATTAGGATAGAATCTCCGGCCTGCCGGTCTCACACCAGGAAAACCCGTGCTTACACGAACTTCGACAATATTCGCACATTCTCTGCTTGGCATTTTGTTGCTCGCGGCATGCAGTCCTGCGCCGGAATCACAGGACCCGCCAGCTGGCGCCCGCAATGTCATCCTGTTTGTTGGCGACGGTTTCGGTGCATCACAGAATGCGCTCGGCATTCAATATGGAAAATTTATCCAAAAACGAGAACTAAATATCGAGTCATTGATGCGCGAAGGTAATACTGGTTACCAGCTGCCAATGCCATACGAAAGAATCGTGACCGATTCGGCTGCTGCTGCCACACAATTCGCGACAGGACAGGCGGTGCTGCCCGAAACCCTGGGTCTCGATCACGAGGGCTACCCGATCGAGACCATCGTCGAATGGGCACATGGACGCGGACTCGGGACCGGGATAGTGTCGAACATGCGCATCACGCATGCCACTCCCGCTGCCTTTGCCGTGCATCAGGGCTCACGCTACGTCAGCGAGCCGCAACTGATGGACGATCTCCTGAAGGACGGTGACGTCGATGTACTCCTGGGCGGAGGGGCCCGTGCGGCTCTCCCCCAGGGAATGCGGGTTTCTGAAGCAATGCCAGGCATTCCTCCGGAACTGGATGACCAGTCGAATCGCGAAGACGAAGTGAACTGGCTCGAAATTCTGGCGGAGCAAGGTTTCACTATTGTCTCCGATGCGCCTTCTTTGAGCGCTGCAACCGGTGACGCGAAAAAACTCCTGGGTTTGTTCGCCGCTGCTCACCTCCCTTATGTCCTCGATCGTCGCCAGATGAATCTCACCTCGGTTCCGACACTGGCTGAAATGACCAGTGCGGCGATTGAAGTGCTGTCACAACGCGATGAAGGTTTTTTCCTGATTGTGGAAGGGGGACGTATCGATTACGCCGGTCATGCAAACGACCCGGGAACCCTGTTGCACGAAGTACTGGATTTCGATGAAGCGATCGGCAAAGGGCTGGACTTTCAGAGCAACCATCCGGACACACTCGTTCTTGTTACGGGAGATCATGGCTCCGGCGGTTTTTCGTTTACCTATGCAAACCTGGGACCAATCACGCCGCAAACACTCGATAGCGGAGTGATCTATGAGCCGGGCCATACCTATCCCAACACAGCCCCCCTTGTAATGCTGTTTCACCAAAGTGCGTCCTACCAATACATTCTGCGGCAGGCCGACTCGAATCCGAATTTGCTGGTCGATCTCGTACTGAGCCATACAGGACTTGAAATAACTCCAGACGAGGCTCGGGAAGCGCTGGTCAGGGACAGTGATGGCAACGCGTGGATGAAAGACTACCGGCCGTTTTACGATGATCCGGACGATAATGCCTCTGCATTGCTCGGACGTTCGCTTTCGAAAT
>JAHEFD010000185.1 GCA_024640345.1 Woeseiaceae bacterium | reverse complement strand
CTGGTCGAAAATGGGATTCCAGCTGTGCCCGTAATCGTCGGTCTTCCATACGCCACCGTTATTGACGCCGATATAGAAAACATTGGGTTGTGACGGAACCCCGACCGCACCGACTGTTCGACCAGCCCTGAATGGCCCGACAAGACGGTAGCGAAGCTCCTGGTAGTGCCCGGCCTCAACAATCGTGAAATCGTTGCCATCGACCGCCGCCTTCAATGGCTCGCAGACGACAGACATCAGGAGCAAGGAGCAGCAAGCACGCTGTATCGATGAGGTTCTCATGGCGGGAATCCTGTTGGGGCGCGGATTCCAACGATGCTTCATTGTGTGAGCGTTTGCAAAAGGAAAGAGGCTGGCAGGGGCAAACAGTGTTGCCTGGTGCCATTGTCGATTTGAGGGCGTGGCTAAGTAGTAAGTATTTGTAACAAGTGCGTCGGCAACGAGGTTCGTATCGAATCATTCGGGTAATCTGGTGGCATTGTCTGGAGTATTTATCATGCGAGTGGCAGTTATCGGCGCTACCGGCTTTGTCGGAGGCTATTTAATAGATGCACTGCTTGCGGCCGGGCATCAGCCTTCCGTGTTGGTGCGTTCCGGGAGCGAGTCAAAATTACGCCATCCTGAACTTTGCCGACTCGTGCAAGGGGATGTCGGTTCTGCCGGTGCAATAACGAGCGTCATGGAAGGTTGTGACGCTGTGATATTTAACATCGGCATCTTGAGAGAGAACTCCCGCAAAGGCATCACTTTTGAGGAACTGCAATACCGGTCTGTCGTCCGGATTCTGGATGCTGCGAAGGCAAGCCGAATATCCCGTTTTCTATTAATGTCGGCAAATGGTGTGTATCGAGGTGGTACGGACTACCAGGATACAAAAGCTCGTGCGGAGGAAGCGGCACTGGCCAGCAGTCTCGACGTTACGATCTTTCGACCGTCCGTAATCTTTGGCGATCCACGTGGCACCATGGAGTTTGCCACGCAGCTCTGCCGGGACATGATCAAGCCGCCAATTCCGGCGATCGCGTTTTACACGGGGTGGTCACCGGACGAGGGGAGCATACGCATGTCGCCGGTTCACGTTGAAGACGTAGCTGATGCTTTTGTCGGTGCGCTGGAAGATCCTGCCACTTATGGAAGGACCTACGCACTGGGCGGGCCGGCAGTGGTAACGTGGGCTGATATATTGCGTGTAATCGCCAAGGCGGTCCATCGCAAGAAAGTCATTCTTCCTGTGCCTGTCGCCATTATGAAAATCGGTGCGACCTTGTTCGACTGGCTGCCGTTCTTTCCCGTCACAGTCGATCAGCTGACGATGCTGGCTGAAAGTAACCGTGCCGATCCGGCCGATCTTGAGTCGCTTATTGGGCGTCTGCCGCGTGAGTTTTCAGTGGCCAATCTCGGGTACCTGTCGCCTGGAACAGGTTGAGTCCGATAAAGCCAGTCTTGAAGTCGGCCAAAAACCGCCGGTGTTCCGGGTCTTCAATTTTTCATTGACGAATGCTGCTTTCGTGTAGGATCACGCCGGAATCAGGGCTACTAATTTGCCCGGGAGTAAAGGATGAGCACGGAAGAAAAAGCGACGATCCACGAGGTCATCAGAAGCCTGATTGCGGCAAATGACAGGGACAAACTCGAGGACTACCTGGAATCGCTGAATAGCAGCGAGTCTATTCATGCCGTCTTCAGTCTCAGTGCCGACGAACAAAGAGCTCTGTTGTCGTGTGTTTCCGCCGAACGCGCAGCGGAACTGATCGAGGATATGCCAGGCGGACATGCCGCAGACCTTATTGAGGATATGCCGGTTTCAGCTGCGGCTCCAATTGTCGAAGAGATGTCGAGCGACCAGCGTGTCGACATGCTTGCCGAGATGGATGAAGAAGACGCGGAGGCCATCCTCGATCAACTCGAGGAAGACGATGCTCTCGAAATCCGGGAGCTGAGTTCCTACGCGCCGGATGTGGCTGGCGGACTGATGATGAAAGAGTTCGCAACCTATCCAATGAACGCCAATGTGCGACAAGTGCTCGAGGACCTCACGTCCCGCGAAGGTCACTACGAATTCCTGACGGTGCATTACATTTATGTCGTTGTCAGGAAACTCAGGCTCAAAGGCGTTATCCGTATACGTGACCTGGTTTTCGGTGACCAGAGCGTAACGGTCGGCGAAATCGCGAAACCAGCCATTACAGTCAGGGCGGATGCAACCCTCTCGGATCTCGAAGATTTTTTCGACGAACATGATTTTGCCGCTGTTCCGGTTGTTGACGAACACAGCAATCTTCTTGGAATAGTGCGTCGCCGAGCTGTTCTCGAGGCATTAACGGAACGTTCCGAAGCCGATCACCTGAAAGTGGCCGGTATCATCGGTGGCGACGAATTACGAAGCATGCCGGTGACAGTCCGATCGCGCCGAAGACTTGCCTGGCTCAGTATCAATATTGGGCTGAACATTATGGCAGCCAGCATCATCGCGCTCTACGAGGATACGCTTAGCGCCGTTATTGCGTTGGCCGTCTTCCTGCCAATCGTTTCAGATATGAGCGGGTGCTCCGGAAATCAGGCAGTCGCGGTGAGCATGCGAGAACTTACGCTCGGCGCTGCGGTTCCGCGTGACGTACTAAGGGTCTTTCGAAAGGAAATTGTCGTAGGTGTGATCAACGGCCTGGCACTCGGCGTATTGCTCGGCATGGCCGCGTGGATATGGAAGGGCAACTTGATGCTTAGCATGGTCGTCGGGGTCGCACTGGCCTTCAATACGGTGCTTGCAGTTTCGATCGGCGGCACCGTGCCGCTGCTGCTAAAGCGCTTCAATCTGGATCCGGCGGTAGCATCGGGCCCGCTTTTGACAACAATAACGGACATGTGTGGATTCCTGCTTGTGTTGGGTCTTGCCAGTCTGGTATTGCCTCAGCTGACGTAGC
>JAHEFD010000184.1 GCA_024640345.1 Woeseiaceae bacterium | reverse complement strand
GGCCGGTATTTCGGGCTTATTCGTGAATCCGATGTGTACGGAAAAGCGCTGGGTATTTATCGACGTCGCGATGAAGGATTTGTCTGGCGGCCGTTGTAGAGCTGAAGCGCAGTTCGCTTCCCGGAGACGCAGCGAGTCCGGCCATAATCGACCCGATCGCTGCGATTGCCCTGTCGGACTATCCTGACACGGGTTAGCGAAGAGTCGGGGACAATTATAACTCCTGTGCCAGGCTACAACGCACTATCGCCCGTTTCTCCAGTGCGAATTCGCCAGACCTGTTCGATTGAGCTAACAAAAATCTTGCCGTCACCAACCTTGCCGGTTTTTGCAGCGTTGATAATTGCCTCGACGACTTCGTCGAGACGATCGTCAGAGACCGCGACTTCAATTTTTGCCTTTGGAAGGAAGTCGACAACGTATTCTGCACCACGGTAAAGCTCCGTGTGTCCTCGCTGTCTGCCAAAACCCTTTACTTCGCTGACCGTCATACCCTGTACACCTACTTCTCCGAGAGCGTTTCGGACATCATCCAGTCGGAAGGGTTTTACTATCGCTGTTACAAGTTTCACTGGTTCATTTTCCTTAAAGAAACACTGTTCCGCCATCGACCATGATCGTCTGGCCGGTTGTCAGGCGACTGTGATCACTGCTCAGATACAGGACTGCGCCGACGATATCTCCTGCTTCAAGAGGTGTCCTGATCGATTGTTGTGACAGGGTCACATCAAGAATTCGTTCGCGTTTGTCACCAAACACTTCTGCTGTGGCTTCCGTGTTGACAACATTCGGAGCCACCGCATTGACCCTGATCTTGAACCGGCCGAGTTCCCTGGCGAGTCCACGCGTCAGGCCGATCACCGCCGCTTTAGATGCAGTGTAATGAAGTCCGTTTGGCATTCCGTAGGTGGCGGCGAGAGAACTGATATTGACTATTGATCCGGCGCCTCGATCCTTCATAGAGGGAAGAACCGCCTTGCAACATTGCCAGATTCCCTTGACGTTGACGTTCATTGTCGCATCCCATTCTGACTCGTCGAGCTGGTCGAAGGGAGCGAACTTGAGGCTGCCGTAGAGCGCGGCGTTGTTGATGAGGACATCGATCCCGCCAAATTGTTCTGCCGCAGCGCGGGCCATTTCCATCGTGCTTTGGGAGTCAGTGACGTCTGTTTTGATCGCAAGGCCTCTGGCGCCCTCACTTTCGATGACGCCAAGCGTCTCGGCACAGTCCCTCACGTCACTCACAACGACGCTTGCGCCACGACGGGCAAATTGCCTCGCGTATTCCTGGCCCAGTCCGCGGGCTGCCCCGGTAACAACAACTACTTTGCCTGCAAATTTCATATGTTGATTCTTATGGTCGGCGGCTGGCGAGCTATGCTAACAATACTCCCCCGCGATTAACACAGCCTTCAGGCAGCAACTTGTCAGTTCTGTTGCTGACGGTTATCTTTTGCTACAGACTGAGGATTGTCGCGTTGGCAGCGGTTACGTAAGTGATTGATTATAAAATGAATATCGCTATAACAAACAGGCTGAACGATGCGGAGGGGCTTCGGTACCATGGCGGCGCTATCCTTTATGCAACCGTCTTCTACGTCCTGGGTTGGGTCGGGCTGTTCCAGGACTCTTGGCTGATCAATTTTGCGGCAACCCTGCTCCTCGCGCACGCAATGATTATTGCCGCTTACCTGATTCATGAATGTGGACATAACCTGATTTTCAGGAGCATCCGTGACAACACCAGGCTTGGTCGCATCCTGAGCTGGATGTGTGGTTCAGCCTATGGAACCTACGAAGATATCCGGTACAAGCATTTTCGGCATCACGTCGATAATGACGATGTTGTCTGGTTCGACTATGAAAAGTTTTTTGCAGATCACCCGTTCGTTTTGCGTATCACGAAGGTGCTCGAGTGGTTCTACATACCTGCACATGACCTGGTCATGCATTTCATCATGGTGTTTTCATCATTCATCATTCCACAGCGAAAGAATCAGCGTCGCAGAAACCTGTCAGTAATTCTCATAAGAGGCAGCATATTCGTATCGCTCATCGTCATTTTCCCGAAAGTCGCGTTACTGTACTCGGTCGCTTATCTGTTTATGATGACCGTACTACGATTCATGGATAGTCTGCAGCACGATTACCCTTACAGCCTGACACTATTCGATTTTGGTAAGCCGCCGCGCAAGGGAAACTTTGAATGGGAGCAGGAGCACACGTTCAGTAATCCGCATTCACTCTCTATAGAGTGGCTCAACTGGTTCACATTGAATTTTGGTTTTCACAATGCACACCATGCGGACATGACGGTGCCCTGGTACCGTTTACCTGCGAAACATCGTGAGATATTCGGCGACGATCCGACGGCTGTCATACCGCTAGGCGCGCAGCTAAAGATCTTTCACAAACAGCGGGTTCGCAGGATTGTGGGCAATCACGAAGGCGTCGAACCCGAGGGTAAGGAATTTCTGCAGGCGGCACGACGTGCCGACGTATACGGTGGCAACGCTGCTTCATTCCTGACATCGTTTTGAATTGGTAGTTGCCGGTAAATGCAGAAACTTAAGATATTCCAGTCACTCTGGGCGATGGAGCTGCGCAGTCCTGACCGGCCGGAAAGAACTGCGGAAGAAAATTTTCGTATGGTTGCCGAGGCAGGCTATGACGGCCTGTGTATCGATCCTTCTGTGCCTGAGATCGAACAATCACTAAAGCTCAAGCCCTTGTACAACGAGTTCGGTCTCGACTGCATGATGAATGCCTTTCCGTTCCAGACCGACGATATGCAAGCTCTTTATTCCCTGGGTAATGAACTTGGCGCGTCGCTGGTTAACATTATAGGCGGTGTAATGCCGATTCGGCCGGAAGATGCGGTGCCAGTCATTCATCAATGGACGGATGAGGCAAAAAAAGCCGGTATTCCGATGTTATTTGAAACGCACCGTGACAG
>JAHEFD010000026.1 GCA_024640345.1 Woeseiaceae bacterium | reverse complement strand
ATGAAAATCTGGTTGCGGAACGTCTGCTCAGTTACCTTCGTGAAAGGAGTGATTGCCGCATCATCGGATTCGATCATGGCGACGATCCGCGACGGGTACCAACCATCAGTTTCGTCGTTGACGGCCAGGACCCCGGCGAAATTGCTGCAAGAATCGATGCATACGATATCGCCGTCCGGTTTGGCGATTTCCATGCGCGGCGATTGATTGAGTACCTGGATCTCACGCGCGGTAATGGCTGCGTCCGGGTATCGATGGCCCACTACAATACGCTCCAGGAAGTTGACGCGTTAACTGCCGCGCTGGATGACGTACTCGCGAGGCAAATATAAGACACCAGAAAACAGACCCTTTATGATTAATGAAGTCCAATTTTGGAAACCTGCGAACTGAGCCAGAATAATTCAAAAATAGCGCCGATCAGGTTTCGCATATTTCCGGCGATGCTCCGCCGACTTCGATCGGTTGGCATTCACCTCGAACCTTTCTATACCGTTCGAGAAGGTGAAACCGAACTGGCTCTGCCAGCGGCTGAAGACCAAATCCGGTTTGGTTTTCTTGAGGATGATGAATTCGGTGAATTGTGCGAGTTTTCAAAATCAGAGGGACGGCAGGAGATTCAATCGTGGCTTGACCAGGGCAAACTCTGCTTCGTTGCCCGGGACGGCAAGCGCCTGATTGCAAACATGTGGTGCGACCTCACGGAATTCAATTACAAACCGAATTATCGTCGACTGGATGAAGATGAGGCATATCTGTTCGCCGCCTTTTCACACCCGGACTATCGGGGACAAAATCTCGCTCCGCGAATGAGAGCAAGCTGTTATGAGGCGCTTCGCGAAAAGGGAAGATCGCGGTTTTATAGCTATACGGAGTATTTCAACATTCCGGCTCGCCGCTTCAAGGAAAAGCTTGGCGCAGAAAACGAAACACTGCGACTCTATGCCTGCTTGTTCGGTAAATGGTCCGTTACCGTCACCCTGCGAAAATTTCATTAGTGCAAACTCGGTAGGTGCCGGGAATCCGGAGTCGGCTGGCATTGGTTAAACCTGCCCCATTCAATCTCAACCTGGGGGGGGCTGTAGCAGCTATACCAGGCTCACGAAGTCCGA
Source organism: Woeseiaceae bacterium (assembly GCA_024640345.1). Taxonomy (GTDB): domain Bacteria; phylum Pseudomonadota; class Gammaproteobacteria; order Steroidobacterales; family Woeseiaceae; genus SZUA-117. Next base: position 35,419 of record JAHEFD010000026.1, on the reverse strand, counting down.
ACCTGTCACCCACAGGATCTTCGCTCTGCTTTGAGTTATGCAGCCTGTTCCCGAGAGCTACTCGGAATCTTCAAAATTATCGCGGACATCAAGGTAGTCGGTTCCATCCTCTCCCTCATACTCATATTCGAATCCGGACTCCGGCTCATATTCGAAATCGTCGAACTTTGCGTCGGCTGATTCCGCTATGTCTGCCAGATCCTCCCTGACGTCGAAACCCTTCGTATCCTCGCCGGAATCCGCAACATCTATAGCTGTTGGCGCCGGGACCTCACTTTCCGGCCTCTCAATGCCAATCCGATATGCGGCGAAGCCCGGCATGACGAACTGATCCAGAGCCATTCCGAGCACACGGCCTTTTACAGAAGCTCGGAGCTCTGTTTGCACGTTGGTTATCGGGTCAGTAATAGTTCCAAGCAACTGTCCCTTTCGTACCCGGTCACCAAGATCGATCTTGCTAAACAGTACGCCGCCACTTTCGGCACGCACCCACTTTGATCGATAGTAAACCGGCTCGCGATTACCCCAGTTGGTCTTCCTCTCGTGCATGCCCAACTCATTGAGAAGCGTCATGACGCCCTTGGTGCTGTGTGCAACATCCTTGTCCTGCACTCTTGACGGTTCGCCCGCTTCCACGGTAACGCTCGGAATGCCGGCATCGGAGGCCGCCCGGCGCAAAGTGCCCTTGGTTCCCCCACCATGCAACACCACAGTAGACCCGAACCCCTGTGTCAGTTCGACGATCTTCGGGTTTTTCAGATCTGCCCTCAATTGCGGCAGGTTGGTCCGCTGGAATGAGCCGGTGTGCATATCGACGAGCGCATCACAGTGGGCAATCACTTCAGTGAAGAACGAATAAGCGAGACGCGAAGCCGCACTTCCGCGCGGATTGCCCGGGAAATACCGGTTCAGGTCACGACGATCAGGCAGATAGCGTGATGCCCTGCGGAAACCCTGCAGGTTGACGATCGGTACGCCGATGACTGCGCCTGATAACTCCTCTGGCTCCAGGTCATAAAGCACCCGTCGAACGACCTCAATCCCATTCAGCTCGTCACCGTGAATTGCTGCTGTAAGGCATAGCACCGGTCCGGGCTTGGCGCCGTTGACAACGAGTACCGGTGTCGGCACGGCGATACCATCAAAACTTTGATCGGGTGACCACGCGAGACGAGTCGACGTGCCAGGCGCAACCTCGGCACCCAACAATAGCAGTGACTTCTGTTTGTACACGGCCAGGGCCGGCTCGATTGGTGGCGCTATCGAACCGATATCGATTTCGTCGACGTCCAGGAGAAGCGCGACCGGCTCCGAAAGATCAATGTTAGCTGCGACCGGTGGTTTTGGGAGTTCAGCGCTTGCTTCAGGGTTATCTGTCGCATGAGGAATCGGTGGCCCGACAAAGGAATTATCACCGGCCCTCAGTGACTGGTGCCCGTAAAATTCGGCAACGACATTTTCTGAACCGCGATCCCTGGTTGCCAGCAGGTCCGCGGGCGCATGAAAGGGGTCGCCGGTTTCACTTTCAAGTTCGGTGCCTGAATCTTCAGCGGAGGGACTGTCGTCTTCGTCGAATGAATTTTCGGTATCTGTGATCTCGTCTGATTCAGCAATCGGATTGACGAAGCCAGCCTGTGGATCGGTGGCAGCCATGTCATCGACAGGAGGGGAAACCTGGGCCGCGGCAAACCCACTTGCCGCCCACAGGCAAAAGGATACGGCCACTCCAATCATTTCAGGGAGCTTACGTCGTGGAATCCCGCGACCCGCATGGCTTGACTGCACATAATTCATACAAACACTCAGGAAATACGCGAACTTTGATCCAAAAAGGATACCGAAATTGTCATCCAAATCTGAGATCTAGTCGACGAATAACTCGTAACTATATGTTTCTACTGACTTGATGGGAAGATATTTCCAACTGTCTCGGTGGCTCAGCAGGACCGCAGCCAGCCTGACCGCCTTTTCTCCCCGAGCTCGGCGATCCGGACCGACAAAGTCAGGCCGGCAACGCTGGAACAGGCGATCCGGCTCCGCAGAGGCCAGTCTAGCGCCGATCCACGACGATACCGGAAGTTAACGATATTTAAGCCGTCCCCAACTCATTCAGAAGAATTTTTTCGCCAGGCTAAGGATGTCCTTTATGCCCCCACCGGCATCTTTACCCAGGAATAATTCCGCCAGCGAACCCAGGCCACCCTCGGACAGATCCGAAAGCCCTTTTCCGGCATCGGTGCTCTTGCTGACCGCCCCCATGACAAGTGGAGCCAGCATGGGCAGTACCTTCCTGATCAAGGCGCTGTCTATGCCCGTCTCTGCGGCAGCATGGGCAGCGACATTCCGACTAACGTCCTTACTGCCAAAAAGATGTCCAAGGATCTTGTTGCCATCCAGTTTCGTCTCATTCGCAGATAGCAGTTCAGGATTCTGCAAATAGCGTTGGTGATTACCTTTCTCGAGGGCCTTCCTGAATTTCGACAGGCCATCGCCCGATTGAGACTGCTTTTGCAAACCCTGGGTCAGCGCAGGTGACAATGCCTCCAGCAGTTTTCCGGTATCGACCGAAGACAGGCCCAACTGGCTGGAAATTGCGCCTACTCCGGCCTCGCCACCCGACTCTTTCAACAAATCCATCAAATTCACAACGATACTCCGCACTATTTTTCCGACCTTAATGATGCCCGATTGCCTCATCAGGCACAGCATTATATAGCGCCACCCAATCCGGTTTCGAATCCGCAAGCACACCATATTGCCCTCAAAAATGTGGCTCGAATCGTGTAACGTACAGCGATTCGAATCTCATCCAGCAAGGACACGGCCATGAACCTCGGCGTAAGCGATCGCCTTTACCCCATCCTCGATGAAGTCCGCGCATTTATCAGGGAACGGGTGGAACCTCTTGACGAGGAATTTCTAGCAGAAGTTGCTGTGGGAGAGCGGTTCGAGCTTACCGACCGGCAGATTGAAATTCTCGAAAGCCTTAAATCGGACGCGCGCAAACAGGGGCTCTGGAATTTCTGGCTTACGGACAGTGACCGCGGGCCCGGACTCTCGACCGTCGAATACGCCTATATTGCTGAAGAAACCGGCCGGTCCCACCTGGCGGCGGAAGCGTTTAATTGCAGCGCGCCCGACACAGGGAACATGGAAGTCCTGGAGCGCTATGGAAGCGCAGAACAGAAAAAACAGTGGCTCGAACCCCTGCTGAACGGCGAGATACGATCCGCGTTCGCCATGTCAGAGCCCGACGTTGCCTCCTCTGACGCCACCAATATTTCCATGTCTGCGGTCCTCGAAGGTGGCCAATGGCTTATCAACGGAGAGAAGACATATATTTCAGGAGCTGGAGACCAGCGCTGCAAGTTATTGATATGCATGGTTAGAAGCAATCCGGAAAACCATCGTCACCAACAGCACTCGCAGATCCTTGTGCCGATGGACGCTCCGGGAGTTGAAGTCATCAGACCAATGAACGTCTTTTCGATGGACGATGCTCCGCACGGTCACATGCATATTCGCTTCACCAACGTCCGCGTGCCTGAAACCAACATCGTGCTGGGACCTGGACGTGGATTTGAGATATCGCAGGGAAGACTGGGTCCTGGCCGAATCCACCATTGCATGCGCGCCATCGGAATGGCCGAGCAGGCGCTTGAGCTGATGTGTCGCCGCTCGGTAGCGCGCACAGCCTTCGGCAAACCACTGGCGAAACTTGGTGGCAACTACGACAGGATTGCGGAGTCACGGATGAAGATCGATATGGGCCGGTTGCTTACGCTGCAAACTGCCTGGGTGATTGATACCCAGGGAGTGCAGGAAGCACAGCTATGGATTTCAAAGATCAAGGCAATTGTCCCAAATATTGCGATCGACATCATCGACGATGCTATCCAGATGCATGGTGCTGCCGGACTCTCCCAGGACTTCCCCCTTGGCAGGATGTACATGAATGCGAGAACCCTTCGTCTCGCCGATGGTCCCGATGAGGTGCATCGGATGGTCGTCGCCCGCAATGAACTGCGGCCTTATCTCGCCAAATCCCGATAGGGTAATTTCAATGGGAACGACAGTGACAACGGAACAACTGGCAGAGCTTGCAGGAAAGGATCTTGAACCCTCGGACTGGCTGACGATTTCGCAGGAACGGATCAATCAGTTTGCGGATGCCACGAACGACCATCAGTTCATCCACATTGACCCGGACAGAGCCAGCCGCACGCCGTTCGGCGCCACAATTGCGCACGGCTACCTGACACTTTCGCTCCTTTCACATCTGCTGGCACAAAACACCGTGCATCCGGAAGGGATGGTCATGGCACTCAATTATGGATCAGACAAAGTGCGCTACCTGGCACCGGTCAAAGTGGGGCAGCGTATTCGTGCGCACCAGAAAATAGCGGAGTGTTCCGAAAAACGACCGGGTCAGTGGCTCTGCAAAATTACCGTCAGCGTTGAAATCGAAGGTGAAAGTGCGCCGGCACTGATCGCCGAAATACTGACGATGTACATCATTGAATAGAAAGAAGGAAGTGCAATGACCATTAGACTGGATGATCAGGTTGCGATCGTAACCGGCGCTGGCCGCGGACTCGGCAGGGCGCACGCGCTTGCTCTGGCTGAGCGTGGTGCAAAAGTCGTTGTCAACGACTTGAGTGACGAAAACGCGAAATCCGTCGTCAACGAGATCATAGATGCGGGCGGACAGGCTGTCGCCAACGGTGCGAGCGTGACAGACAACGACCAGATCGAGGCAATGGTCGAGCAGACAATGAACGCATGGGGACGAGTCGACATCCTGGTCAACAATGCCGGTATTTTACGGGACAAAACATTTCACAAGATGTCACTTGATGATTTTCGCACCGTAATCGACGTGCACCTGATGGGAACCGTCTATTGCACCAAAGCCGTGTGGAACATAATGCGCGAACAATCCTATGGGAGAGTCGTGTTTACGACGTCGAGCACCGGCCTGTACGGTAATTTTGGGCAATCAAACTATGGTGCCGCCAAAATGGCGATGGTCGGCCTGATGAACACGCTGCACCTGGAGGGGGCCAAATTCAATATTCACGTCAATTGCCTGGCGCCGGCAGCCGGTACTGCAATGACCGAAGGCCTGATCTCGGAAGACGCATTCAAGCTCCTGTCGCCGGAAAGCGTCAGTCCCGGCGTTGTCTTTCTGGTTGGTCCGGATGCTCCCAGTCGAAAGGTCCTCGGGGCTGGCGGCGGCAGTTTCGCGATTTACAAGGGATTCGAAACAGATGGAGTCAATCTGTTACCGGACAAACTGAGCCCGGAGGGGATTGCCGAGGCCTGGTCAGCAATTGACGACGAGGCTGGAATGAGCGAGCTGCAAGGCGGATTCGAACAGATAGGCAAGTTCGCACTGAAAGGTGCTGCTAACCTAGGCATAGATGTCAGTTGATGCGAGCGCTCATCTGCAAAGAATTCGGGTCGACCGATTCCCTGGTTATTGAAACAGTCGATGACCCTGTACCCGGCCCTGGCGAAGTACGTATTGATATTCATGCGGCGGGAATCAACTTTCCCGATATTCTCGTTATAGCCGGGCAGTATCAGCTGAAGACACCGCCACCTTTCATTCCCGGCAATGAAGCGGCTGGTATTGTTTCCGGTATTGGTGATGGCATCACTCGTTTTTCGGTCGGAGACAAAGTTGTTGTCATGCTGCGCGGTGGCGCATTCGCGGAAAAATGCGTCGTCAATGAAAACCTGGTTTTTCCGTTGCCGAGTCAGATGACTTTCGAGCAAGGCGCTGGATTCTCCGTCACGTATTGCACGAGCTATCACGCACTGAAACAAAGTGCGAACCTGCAGCCGGGAGAAACGCTTCTTGTGCTGGGCGCTGCCGGAGGCGTCGGCACAACCGCAATCGAAATCGGCAAGGCTATGGGCGCACGGGTAATTGCCGCGGCCAGCAGCGACGAAAAACTCGCGTTTGCGAAATCGACGGGCGCGGACGAAACGATCAACTACACCGACTGTTCTCTAAACGACGCCATAAAAGAGCTTACTGACGGTGCCGGCGTTGACGTTGTCTATGACCCGGTCGGTGGCGAGATGGCACAAATGGCGCTTCGCGCTACCGCCTGGCACGGCCGTTACCTGGTGATCGGTTTCGCGAGTGGTGAGATACCCAAATTTCCGGCGAACCTGGCGTTACTTAAAGAGGCCAGCATTGTCGGTGTCTGGTGGGGAACCTGGTCGGCAAAAAATCCGCAGGGACAGGCGCAAAACCTCCAGGAAATGGCGGCAATGATTGCGGACGGTCGACTGAAGCCGAAAATCACGGAAACCTACCGCCTGGAAGAATTCAAAAAAGCCTTTCGCTCTATCTCGGATCGTAAAGTCAAAGGGAAAATCGTATTTACATTGGCGTAACTCCCTGCACGCTCCTGCAAATAATGTCCGAGGAATCCACTGATAAAACTCGCTTGCGCAGGCATTCTGCCCACTTCACAATTTCAACGGACATCTTGTGGTACTCGCGAAGCCGATCCATGTGCGCTTCGAACCGGGGAAGCAATCGGTCTCCGGATTCACCATAGAATGCGGCACTGCCTGTTATCAGGAGAGGGAGCACCTCTGCTTCTGTAAATTCCGCGTATCGTACGTACCTGTCCCCAAGCCCGGATATCTCGTTGTAGTAAAATCCCAACTCATAAAGCAGGTTGGGCTCAAGCAATTCAGCAAGTTGTGCCTGGCTTACGACTTCCCATGTCGTCAACGGGGGTTTTTCCGCTCCGAAAATCCGAAAGACAAATGGCGCCGGTTTTGCGCCACGAAGCCAATCATCGCTCCATTCCTGCAGACCTTTAGCCATGTAATCATTGAACCCGCCGCTGACTTCAACGATGTCGGACAGGTCTTGTGCGAGCACGGCGACGACCTCTTTCGTTCTTTCCTCCCTGCCGAGTTGATCACGATAGTTATCAACCCAGAAGGCGCCATAAACGCCGAGAAAAACAACCACCAATTCGGCCAGTAACATCTTCCAGGAACGGAATCCAAACGATGAAGTATCCATATCTCTCCCTCATTCCGATTTATCGGAAGGCTATATCTCCTTCACCGGCATGCGCATGTGAAATAATTTCACCAAATTATCATAACCGGAAGGAACCTTATGCCAATTCAGATCGTGTAAGACAACAGGATGGACGCAGTATCGGACGACATTACTATTTGCAGGAGGCAACCCGATGGGCTCCGACTCAGCATGGGATATTGAGACATCATTTACCACCAGTATGCCTGAGGCCGCAAATCTCGCAGGAAAGTCGGCAAAAACATCAGTATGCGGTGGCGCTGGCGACCAGAATTCACGCGCACCGGTTGCGCACAGAAAAGAAAACAAGTCGTTGCCAAAGATTGACAAGTTCGTCGGATTTAACCCCTACGATACTGGTGCACTTTATATAAAATCATCTGATGACTAACCGGACAACCTCTTTCTAAATCGTTGCATACCGGAAATCCATCGATCGTGATCACTGGCTTTTCGCTGCACGTAAGTAGCAACCTGTGAATGCGGCAATATCAGGAACCGCTTCTCTCGAATCCCGTCGAAAATACATTCAGCCACTTCCTCGGCTGAAAGAATTCCATCAACATCATTTCCACCGAAGCCCCCGTCCATGGATTCAGAGTCATCTTCGATGCCGATCATTCGCGTTGCTACCGCCTGCGGGCACACCACCGAGACGTCAATCCCCTGCTCCCCATGCGTGATCGCCAGCGATTCCGCGAACGCAACCGCCGCGTGCTTGGTCGCCGAATAGGCGGCGTCTCCAATCTGGCTCAAAAGTCCGGCGGCCGATGCAACGTTAACGAGATATCCGTGGCCACGCGCAATCATTCTCGGCACCAGGTATCTTGCCGCGTAGACATGGGCCATCACGTTGACGCGCCAGCAGGCTTCCCACCTATCGTCAATGGCATGAAGGCCACCGTCTTTCGACGCAGCACCTTCCTCGCCGTCCCCGTAACCGACCCCGGCATTGGATATGAACAAGTCGATAGGCCCGGTGTCCTTCTCGACGTCATGCACAAGGCCGGCAAGGGCGCTCTCGTCGCCAACGTCAAGAACGTATGCTTTCCCATTAATCTCGCCGGCGACCATATTTGCCGCGGACTCATCAATATCGACAACGACAACGCTGATGCCTTCGCGACTCAAGCGGCGACAAATAGCCCTGCCGATACCGCGAGCGCCACCGGTTACAACAGCATTTTTAATCGGCATGCGCTCTACTTGCTTATTCTCAGCAACTCTGCAAATCCCTTTGGATCGTCGGACTCTTCATTGGTCAGCGCATACAGCGCACCGTCGGGCCCCTGCTTAAGGTCCCGAATTCGCTGGCCACGCTCCACAAGCATTCGCTCTTCGCCCACGACGCGATCGCCATCCAGCACCAGGCGGGTAATATGCTGGCCGGATAACGCAGTAACAAATATATTGCCCTGCCATTCCGGGAACATCTCGCCCGTGTAGAACATCAGGCCCGATGGAGCTATTGACGGCCGCCAGAAATATCGAGGCTGCTCCATACCGTCTTCGACGGTCTTGCCACTGCCCACAGGCGAGCCGTCATAGTTCGTTCCGTAAGAAATAACTTGCCAACCGTAGTTGGCACCTGGTTTGACGATGTTCAGCTCATCCCCGCCCCTGGGCCCATGCTCAGTCATCCAGATTTCGCCTGTTACGGGATGCGTTGCCATACCGGATACGTCGCGATGACCTGAGGTATAAACACCCGACGCGACGCCTGCATCGCCACTCCACGGATTGTCGTCCGGGAACGAACCATCAGTATTGATCCTCAAGATCTTTCCGGCGTGCGACGCCAATTCCTGGGCCGTGTCGTTCGGTCCTGCCCCGGCTACCAGCAATTTTCCGTCCGGCGCGAAGTGCAGTTCCTGTTGCCCGATACCCATCAGCAGAATTTTGAAATCTTCGAGGCGTGCCCGATCCCTGTTCAATCTTGCCCGCGCAACTCTCGGGGTATTCGGAACATCCGAATTACCGGTTGCTACGGTATACGTAAGATAAATTAGCTGGTTCTCGGAAAAGCCCGGATCCAGCGCAAGATCAAACAGGCCGGCCCACCCTTCGTGGGAAATCTGTGGCAACCCGGACAACGGTTCAGACAGGTTTCCAGCAGCGTCGAGAATCCTCATATTGCCGGTATACTCATTGATGAGAATGGCTCCATCGGGCAGAAACGCCATCGCCCACGGTGCGCTCAGACCGCCGACGACAGTTTCAACCTTGTACTCCGTCGCAGGCACTGCCGGCGCCCTTGTCTGGCCTGCAAAAGCCGGGGAAGTAGGTACACGATCAAGTTTGAGAACAGGCGGGTTCTGACTATCCTGGGCATAAGCTGACGCACCAGTCACCGCGATATAAAAGACTAAAGCCACTGATCGAAACAGAGTCATAATGGATTCACCTCCGGAGGTCACAGCACATAGTATATAGAATTGGCGAGCAGCCAACATGCGCATTCAGACTCGGTTACAATGCGCACCAAGCTTTGCACCAAACATAAGACCAACTCGAGGACTGGCCGATGAAAAAACTTTTTTCTGCCGAAAATTCGCTGGAAGCCGTGGCGGCACTTTTCGCGCTGGGCGCAACACTTGGCGTGATGCAAACGTTCATCATCGGCAGACACTTCGTTATCCCGACCATGATCCTTGTGATCGCCGTGTTATTTGGCAATCTTGCCCGATTCGGCATGCAAGGCCAGCGCTGGGCCAAGCACACGTTGTTCTGGATTTTTTTCCTCATGTGTTGCCATACGTTTTTTGCATTGTTCTGGGCAGCTACGCCTCGAGCGTTGCTCGGACAAATGTTTCTGCCCGTCTACGGCCTGGTATTTATTGCTCTTGCCATACTTTGCCAATCCTATTGGAAAAAGAACGCGCTTCGCGGTTAACACCTGTGTCTGTCAAAGTATCGCGCTTGCACCCGGGATGACGTGAAGCCAAGAACCCTGATTTTTGACCTGGATGGCACGATCAGTGACCCATTCGAGGGCATTTCCAAAAGCGTGAATTTCGCGCTGGAGTCGATGTCCTTTGAAGCGGTTGATCCCGAGCGGATCCGGCCAATGATCGGCCCGCCTCTAACCGACATTTTCGAGCACCTGGTCGGCGAATTATCGACAGAAGCCATGCAGTTTCTCGTCGACAAATACCGCGAGCGCTATTCGAGTATCGGCTACACGGAAAATGTTGTTTACGCGAGAATGCCAGAAGTTATCGCGTCACTGTCATCTTCGGGCTTCAATCTGGGCATATGCACATCCAAACGAGCGGATTATGCCGGCGCCATCGTCGAAATGTTCGGCCTGAAAGATCATTTCGATTTCATCGATGGCGGCGACGTCGGTGTACACAAAGCTGATCAAATAGAACGCCTGGTAGCCAACGGTATCGACGCCGGTTCGTCGGTCATGATTGGCGATCGGCATTTCGACATCGGTGCCGCGAAAAGAAACGGCCTGGCTTCGGTCGGCGTTTCCTGGGGTTTTGGCGACCAGCATGAGCTCAACGCTGCGGCTCCCGATTACGTGCTGCATTCGCCGGATGAATTACTGGAGTTATTCTTGTGAAGATAATTATTGCATCAACGCTGGTTTTCCTGATCGCAACAGGTGTTGCTCTTGCTGACGACCTCAGCTACGAGGTTAATGGACTGGAAAAACCGGCTGAAATAATTATCGACGAGTGGGGCGTGCCACATATTTATGCGGATACACACTACGATGCTTTCTTCGTCCAGGGCTTCAATGCGGCACGAGACAGGCTCTGGCAGATCGACACCTGGAGAAGGCGCGGACTCGGTCAACTCTCCGAAGTATTCGGTGAGCAGTATCTTCGACAGGATCGCGCAACCCGGCTTTTTCTTTTTAGAGGCGATATGTACCGCGAGTGGCTTGCCTACGGTTCCGACGCCAAGAAAATTGCGCAATCATTTACCTCCGGCATAAACGCCTACGTCGACTTGCTCGACAATCACCCCGATCTTTTGCCACCTGAATTCCTGTTGTTGAACTATCGTCCGTCTCAATGGGATGCCGAAGATGTAGTCAGAATTCGGGGTCATGGATTGTGGTCCAATGTCGGGCGCGAAGTCGCTCGTGCTCAGATCGTCTGCCAGTCAGATTTGGAAACTGCATCTTATTGGCAATCGCTACAACCCGCATGGACGACCAAGGTGCCGGACGGTCTCGATCCATGCCTGGTTCCCGCTGACGTCCTGGACAATTACTACCTGGCCAAAGCACCGGTTCGCTTCGAACAGCCGGCATTGGCTCTTGCCGACGGATTCGTCGAGTCCTTCGACCGCAGTCTCGGAAGCAATAACTGGGTCGTTGCCCCGTCCCGAACGGCGACGGGGCGGCCAATTCTGGCCGATGATCCCCATCGCACGCACGCCGTTCCATCGCTGCGCTACATTGCCCATCTTGTCGCTCCGGGATTGAACGTGATCGGTGCGGGCGAACCCGCGTTGCCCGGGATTTCCATTGGTCACAATGAACGCATCGCTTTCGGCCTGACTATATTTCCGATTGACCAGGAAGATCTGTATGTCTATGAGAAAGACGGCGACGGCTACCGTTACCAGGACAACACTGTGCCATTCACGACAATTAATGAATCTGTTCCGGTTCGGGGCAGCGCCGGTGCAGAAGTCGAGCTGAAATTCACACGGCACGGACCCGTTGTTTATGAGACAGAAGAACTCGCCTTTGCTGTTCGCGCCGCATGGCTTGAACCTGGAATGGCACCGTATTTTGGCAGCGTCGAATACATGCGTGCATCGAACTGGAGGGAATTCCTCGCCGCGCTCAATCGTTGGGGCGCACCGTCTGAGAACCAGGTGTTTGCGGACACTGACGGCAACATTGGTTACAAACCAGCGGGACTCTTTCCACGGCGTAATGGCTGGGATGGCCTGTTACCGGTTCCGGGCGACGGTCGCTACGAATGGCAGGGATTCTTCGACATGGACGTCTTGCCTGTCGAATTCAATCCGGAACGGGGCTTTACCGGCACCGCAAATTCAATGAACCTGCCGGATGACTATCCGATTGCCCGGTACCCCATGGGCTTCGAGTGGAATTCCGGATGGCGCTACAAACGGCTCTGGCAAGTCCTGGAAAGACAGGATCGGCATTCGCTGGCGGACGCCAGTGCGCTGCAACGAGATTATCGTTCGCTCTTGGCTCTGGAGGTGATCAGACTCATCCCGGAGAAGCTCAATGGTCCGGGTGTTGAATTGCTACGCAACTGGAACGGAGAGCTGGGGGCCGATTCCAGTGCGGGGGCACTGTTCGCAATCTGGTACTACCGGCATCTGCGACCGTCATTGGAGAAAGCGCTGTTGCCGAAGGCACCGCCGCTTGTTGCCGGCATGGATTCGCTGGGCGTCCTGCGACTGATGACGGAAGAAAGATCCCAGGATGCGATCGCAATGTCGCTGGTCAGCGCTTACGCCGAAACCCGGCATTTGCTGGGCGAAGATCCCGCCGCGTGGCGCTGGGGCGACCTTCACCAGATTCGATTTCAACACCCGCTGCAATTCCTGGCCGGCGACGAACTGGCCGACCTGATGCAATACGATTCATACCCCCGGGGTGGAAGCGGCAATACCACGAATAACACCGGTTTCAGCGCGAGCAATATGCTCGTCAGTGCCGGTGCCTCTTACCGCCAGGTAATCGACGTTGGCAACTGGGACGCGGCCACAATGACCAATAGCCCTGGCCAGTCCGGAGACCCGCGTTCGCCTTTTTATGACAATTTGCTGAAAGGATGGGCGGAAGAAGAGTCATTTCCGTTGCTCTACAGCCGTGAAAAAGTCCTCGAACACGAGGTTCAACGAATAATTTTGCAGCCAAAATAGAAATCGCGGCCACCCGGAGCACTCGTTAGCTATTGTTTTTTATAGCTTTATCCTTCGTCATGTGTTCTTCACAAGCTCATCAGGAAATCCTGCCTGAATCCATAGCCCGAGCTCATTAAGGCGCCCGGCCTGCTCTCTACAGTCGGTTCCATCGACACGGCATATGCCGATTTGGAAACCGAAGCGGAGACAGGCCATGACATCTGCAAGCAACAAGAAGACCAACATTGCGATCGCCCTCATTGCCGCCTTGCTAGGCGCATGCGCGACCCAGGAGCAACTTATCGCCGACAATTCCGGTGTCGCGACAAAGGACAGCCGGCTGGTTCGTAGCGGCGTTACCGCGGTACAGGGTGGCGTGCTGCTCGCGCGCTCATTTCATGTAGACCCGGTCAATCGACCGGTCTCAAACGCCATGTCCCTCGGTTCCTATCTCGTCAAATCGACATCTGGCCTGATGCGCCGGTTTGCAATTGGTGCAGCTGTATTTCCATCATTGGAAACGCAGCCGATTCCGGAGGTATCCAATGCCCGCGGCATGAACCTCGAAACGTGGGAAAAAGATCTCGATCGAATCGTTGGCAGGAAAAGTTCACGCGGGACCATCAATTTCCTGGTCGATGGAGAACAATATTTTCCACGAATGCTGGATGCGGTCAGAGATGCAGAGGAATCAGTTGACATCCGCACCTATATTTTCGACAACGACGACTATGCGGTAAAAGTGGCTGATGAACTGAAAGAAATCTCCGAAAAAGTGGACGTTCGGGTCATTTTCGATGGCATCGGAAACCTGGCCGCGTTACGGGCAAATCCTGAATCGATGCCGGCGGATTTTGAAACACCGGTTTCGATGGAGCGCTACCTGGAACGCGGTTCAAAGGTTCAAGCACGTACTCTGTCCAACCCGTGGCTGACCGGAGACCATACAAAGACCACGATAATCGACAGGAAAATAGCCTTCATCGGCGGGATGAATATCGGCAGGGAGTATCGCTATGACTGGCACGATCTCATGATGGAAGTTCGTGGTCCGGTAGTCGACCAGTTGCAATACGACAACGATAAAGCATGGGCGAAAGCGAGCGTCTTCGGAGATCTCGCCAATTTCCTCGCCTTTCTGTCGGGCAAGAAAAAGCACGCCGACCGTACCGGCTATCCGGTAAGGACTCTCTATACTCGTAATTTCGATTCCCAGATATACCGCGCGCAACTTGCAGCGATCCGGCGGGCGAAAAGTTACATACTGATAGAGAACAGCTACTTCTCCGATGATGAGACACTCTTCGAACTGGCCACGGCGCGGCGTCGTGGCGTTGATGTCAGAGTGATATTGCCGTCGCGCGGCAATCACTCCTCGCACGATGCCAGCAATCTCATTGCAATGAACCGGATGCTGGAAAACGGCATTCGCGTCTACCGCTTTCCCGGAATGAGCCACGTAAAGGCAGCCGTAATCGATGGTTGGGCATCGGTAGGCACAGCCAATTTCGACAAGTTAAGTCTGCAGGTCAATAAAGAAGTGAACCTCGCTACATCTGATGAAAAGGCGGTAGGCGAACTGCTCGATAAACTGTTCATTCCCGACCTGGAGCGTTCCGAAGAAGTCTATGAACTGGCGGACGTTACGTTGCAGGCGCGATTCATCGAAGTCGTCATCGACGAAGTGTTGTAGTATTTCCAGTACAATAATATGACCGTGGAAGGATATCTATTTCAGGGTAATATATCCTTCCGACCAAGCTGCAGTAGCCAGACCGAAATTCCGGCATGAACCAGGAGAGCGGGTATGTACATGTTCGTAGGCATTGTCGCTGTCGTCATATTGCTTCTTGCCTACGTGTTTGTTCACAAACCGAGGACTACACCGAACGAGCGCCCGGCCGCACATCGCCAGGTCAGCTCCACGCCCGACCCGGCGTTTCACGCCGTCTCGATAAAGTATGCAGCCAACGCCTGTGATGCTGCCAAAGCGATGGAAGGCAGAAGATTCCTGTCAACTGCCGCGCCGAGAATACCGCTGCCCGAATGCAAGGCCATAGAGTGCAAGTGCCGATTTGTTCACCACAAGGACCGGCGCACGGGCGATGACCGGCGAGACGCCTACGCGCAGGGATTTGGTAGCGCCAACACCGGAACGTACGAAAAGGAACAGCGAAAACGCGGCGAGAGACGAGATGATCCGCCGGACGATACTTTCTGATCCGACACAAAAAAAGGTCGCGGGAAAACCCGCGACCATTTTTTAACGATATGCGACTAGTAACTGTTGCCGGCGATAGTTTCTTCGTAGGCAGCCAATTGCTGTTCATAGATCACCCGATCCTCGACCAGCTCCACAATCTCAGCATCCAACTGGCCCGTGCGCTCGGAGAGATCCTTTAATTCCGCTAACAGCAGAATTCGGTCTTCGGTAGTCGTGTCCCGGGCAATCAATGCAAGCTCCGCTTCTATGATGCGCTTTTCAGCGCTATCCAGCTCCGCCCGCTTTGCACTGATCTGGTAGTTGGCCGAATTGACACTCGCTCGCAGGTTATACAGCTGGTGTCCGGTATTAAATGCATCGACAAAATCGGGCTCCATGTCACCCGGACACACGCCGTTATAGCGACCACCCCCGGCACCAACATTAAATCCCCGTGACGGCTGGCAATACTGCCTAAGACCCTCACTTCGCCCTGCCTGGTAAGCCTCAAAATCAGGCGCTACGCCATGCTTGGCGCAAGCCTTCCGATGATTGCCGAGCCGGTCTGCGGTGTAACCCTGGGCACCGTCCTCGAAACCGATGGTTCGCCAGTCACTCATCGTACATTCGTCAGCGCTCATTGATGCGCATCCGCTCAACCCGAAGATGACGGCGATAGAAAGAATTCCTGCCAATCTGCTATTCATTATTCGCTCCAAATGGATACGCCTGGCGGCGAGTGCAAAGATTTCCCGTACGAAGGTAGCAGCGCACTTCACAGGTCGGCTGTGACCGGCTTCACGTAACTCCTGCTCCAGCCGGGAAATGAGT
The DNA here is from genome assembly GCA_024640345.1 of Woeseiaceae bacterium. Lineage (GTDB taxonomy): Bacteria > Pseudomonadota > Gammaproteobacteria > Steroidobacterales > Woeseiaceae > SZUA-117. The sequence goes on along the minus strand of JAHEFD010000026.1, from coordinate 19,457 downwards.
AATGTCAGCGTCCCTGGGATAGGTCCAATGTGATCTGGATCACAGTCACGCAACCGCCCACACGGCTAAATTGAGATCTTCCGGAAATACATCGCAGGACATCTCGCATATGGACTTGACGACATTGAGCGGGGCCGCAACGATAGCGCTCGCAAGTACGCTCATATTTTTGCTCGTCCTCAAGTCCTGGACGGCGTTCGCGAAGTCGACTATCTCGACAAATTTCCCTGAAAGCATCATGCTCGAAGCGGCACAACGCATCAGAGACAAACTGGCGAAACTCAGTCACGAACAATCAGTTTACCTGGTGTCCGCCCTCGTTTTCACAGTCGTATTCTGCATCTTCTACCTGATACCACCAACGGAGATGTTCGACGATGTTCCACGCTGGCAGCTGATCCTTGTGCTCGTATTACTGGTCATTGCCGGCATTTTCTTTTCTTACCAGATAATCCAGACAGTAGTTGCGAAACGTAAACTGGTCTTTTGCCGGGATGCCAACATGGCTACCGGCCACGCATTGCAGAAAATCACTGCAAACCAGAACAGGGTTTTCTACGATGTTCCGTCGGCCGCTGGCACGATTGATAATGTCATTGTTGGGTTGCATGGTGTCTATACGGTCAGTGTCATCGCGCGAAAAGCCGGCAAGAACAATCGAGCTTCGCTGAAAGGCGATCGCTTGTCGTTCAGCGAGAAACATGTGGTTTCGGTAAAACGGAGCGCGACCAAATCCGAGCAGCTTGCCAGGGAAATACGCAAGGCGATCGGTCACGACATCCGCGTTCGCTCAGTCATTGCAATACCGGGGTGGGAAATAGAGTCTCAGCAAAGCAGCGAATTTCTCGTCGTTAACGAGCGCAACCTGGCAATGCTCACCGGCTGGAAAGACCAGAAGGACTACTTGATGAATGAGGACGTCGACGCAATCCAAAAACTGCTGACGGAACGCTGTACTCGTTTTTCCGGAAAGTAAGACCCGAATTGGTCAGCGCGCCGCAACCTCAAGCTGCCTGCTTGCATCCTTGAATTGCACTCTTGCTTTTTCCAGATAGGTTCGCGCTTCATTATCGTAGCCATCGGCGGATGCCGACCAAACCCGATTTACATATCGCTCACCGGTTGCAAAATCGCTCATGATGTCTGCATATGTCTGCAAGCTGAACAGGTGAATCATGCTCTCACGAGCGTCCGCGAACCTCCTCAGGTCATCACGTAGACGCGTGTCGATTTCACCATGCAGGCGATCAACAGATATAGCAGGGCTGGCGCTGATCAGGTCGTCCAGGTTTCGGACAATGTTGGCCAGTGATTCGGTCAGCTCCGCGCGATTCGCGGTCAGCACGCTTTCAGAGGTGGCCTGGCCGCTTGCCTGCCGCTTGATAATTACCACACCTGCAAGCGCGGCAAGAGCAGCTGGCAGGAAAAGCGTCCAGTTGGTTACTTCGGTGTCCAGTGCCGTCGAATAGGCACCGACCAGAAATCCGGCGATGAGTAACAGAAACCCAAGATTCTTCATATCCTCACCCTGCCCCTATGCCGTCGCCACTATATAGATGGCGTGCCCAACGCCGACCAGCGCCTCTCCAACGATAAGGCCGGCCGCAATTGGAATGCCCACATTTTCGCTCCACGACTTTCCTTTGTAGCGATCGGAAAGCTCTCGCCCCAGAGTTCCCAAAGAATAAGTAAGCACGATATTGAAGGGAAGGTAAAAGCCAAGTCCGACGGTGATACCGAGTCCACCGATCACCGCAGAAAGAATGCCACCCAGAACGGCGCCAGCGGCGTACTTTTCGACCGGCACGTCCCCACCGAGAATTCCATTGACCATGCTCGCGAGCGCTTGCCCCTGGGGAGCGGGCAACGCCTCACTACCAAGGGTCATGGCCTCGTGAAGGACAAATATCAGGCCAATCACAACGATTGGCCCGAGCCAGGCGCCAATAAATTGCCCCATTTGCTGCATGCGTGGAGTTGCGCCCACCAGGTAGCCAGTTTTCAGATCCAGCATCAGGTCAGTCGCTTGCGACATCGCGACACAGGTGGCTGCGCCAACCATCACCGCTGCGATAATCGAGTCACCGCGTTCCATCCCCGCGGTCATTATGATCAGCAGGGTAATTCCGATCAGTGTCATACCGGATAGTGGAGACCAGTTCGTTCGCCCGATCGCTTCGGACAGGATGATGCCTGACATCCATATCCACAGGGTGCCCAGTAATGCCATCCCGATGCCACGTACGACACCAACAGACTCCACCGAAGTGATCGCAATAATCGTCAGGACAATAGCGGCACCGACAATAGCGATATAGAGAAGCTTGATTGGCATTTCATCGTTCGAAGCACCTGATTCCACTTTCGTAGAATTTTGCATCGATGTGACCGTGCTAATGATCAATGGTAACGCCAGCGCGACGCCCATCATTGCGCCGCCAATCAACATGCCGATACCAAGCGGACGATACAACAACAGTCGCAGGTCGCCAGGATCGCTGATAACAGCCCCGGCCGTATCCAGCGGGAAACTCCCGGTCATTGAGAGCATTGGCGACAGGAACCAATAGGCAACAAAGCCGCCGATAATAAACGCCACGCCGCCCCGACCTGCAATGAAGCCCACGCCAACGGTCATCAGCGACAGATACCAGATGCCGTTCATATATCCGGGCATACCGATCAATGCCCCGACGTCCCAGTTTTCGAACCCGGTCACTTTTGAAACCAGATGAACACCAGCACTTATTGCGGCTGCCGATAAAAGAATGATTGCCTTCTGGACGCCAGCGCCAGGCGATTTCAGAATCGTCGCTACCGCTACGCCTCCCGGGTAAGTCAGGCGCTCGAAATCGATCATGTGCTTTCGTAACGGAACGATAAATGCAATGCCGAGAAATGCACCGGCAATACAACCGAAGGTCATCAAAACCGGGTCAAACTGATCGCCGTATCCCAGTATGAATATCGCCGGCACGGAAAACATCATTCCTGATGACGCGCCGTTAACTCCACTCGCAATGGTCTGAACGATATTGTTTTCAATTATGCTTTTGCGCCGCAGCATACCGCGCAAAATGCCAAAACCAAGGATGGCCGCAAGCTCGGAACCTTCAATCGAGAACCCGAGAATGAGCGCCGCATATCCAATTGATATCGCAATAATGACGCCGAGGATCCAACCGACGATAACGGCAGTCCAGGTTAGCTCCGGGTATGCCCGGCCGGTTACAGGGGAAGCCCCAACAGCCTCGTTCATACTGGTTTCCTTACGGTCACCTGGCGACGATATTTATACATTTTTCTGCGTCTCCATTATCGGTGGCAAAAGCCTATCATAAAGGTTCGAGTCGCGCCGCCATCTGATCTTTATCCAGCACATCGTTCAGCTCATCGGCAAGTTCCGCACACGACGCAACTACCGATCGCCAGGCCTTGCGCCTCAACTCCGGCGACATGGTTTTGAAGTCACTGCGATCGGGTATCTTCCTGTTCGGCAAACTCTGAACGAATTCCGGCGACGGGCATATGAGTACCGTGCGATCAATATTACGTGGTGCAGGCTTTCGCCACGGCAATTTCTTGTCAAACCAACCTGGTGTCAGGTGATCGAAGAAGTGCGGAAAGAGCGTCAGCTTGTCGTCTGCACTCGTTGGCAGGTCCAGGTGATAATCTATGATTCCACCGTCCCGGTAAATTCCGGATGGCGCGCCATTAATGTCACGAATGCCATTCAATACCAGCGGAATAGCTCCCGACGCCAGTACCGAGTCCACGTAGTTCTTTTCGGTCAATTCGATCTGCGCCAGGGGAAAACCGCGTAAATTGAAAAACGGAGGAAGATCCCGGGGATCATAGAAAAGGCTTCGCGTGAAAAATGCTCCGAGTGATCTGCGGCTTACAATATTGGCGGTTGCTGCGAACAGGAGCCCTGCAGCAAGCACCGGCGGTCGCTCGCTTGCTGCGAGAAGGCGGCCGCGAACGGTCATAATATGGGTCCGTAGCACGGGGTTCGTGACAATTTCGCTTACGCCGTTGGGACCGAGCACACCTGCAAGAATTTCGCGCCCCTTTTCGCTGATCTCGTTGATGTCCGGATTGTCCGAATATCTCTGCTCGAGATAGGCATTCTCGAATCGCTGCAATGCTTCGAGTGGCGAGGCCTGCGCGTAACAGGAAAAGCGCCAGGCACCGATTGACGACCCGATTAAATGGACCGGACCCACGAGATTCGGAAGAACCCGCTGAATAATGACCCGATCCAGTTGACTGAGTGCCAGCCACTTCGCACCCCCGGACGCTCCGGCGATCGTACCAATTTGCTCGGAGCGAAATCCGTCCTGGCGAATCAGGCGAGTGGCGCCGGGCCCGGCTTTGAAAAGCAACGCATTCTTTTTCAAGTATCAGTTACCGTACAGATGCATCGCGTTGACAGTGCGTAACGCTCCGCTTCAACAGAATATATGCAAACCCGGACGTTGCGGCGTTTTGTCAGTTGAACGGATGGCGCTTGACGATCGTTTGCTCACGATCAGGACCTGTCGAAATGATGTCGATCGGCGTTTCCACCAGCTCCTCGATGCGAGCAAGATAGTTTTTCGCATTCTTTGGCAACTCGTCATAGTCGGTAAGCCCGACCGTTGACTCTGACCAGCCAGGAATGTCTTCATAGACAGGCCGGCAGTCCGCGAACCGATCTATGACAACTGGCAGTCCATTGATGCGCTCGCCGTCAATCTCGTAGCCGACGCAAATTCGAACGGTTTCTATCCCGTCCAGAACGTCCAGCTTTGTGACACACAGACCCGATACGCTACTGTTTATTATCGAGCGTCGCAAAGCGACCGCGTCGAACCAGCCACAGCGTCTCGGTCGCCCGGTGGTGGCGCCGAATTCAGCGCCCACCGAACCAAGGTGAGCCCCCGTATCGTCAAACAGCTCGGTGGGAAATGGACCCGCGCCAACACGCGTTGTGTATGCTTTGACGATGCCGAGAATGTAATCAAGATTTCTCGGACCAACACCGGTACCGGTACTCGCTGCGGCGGCCACGGTGTTCGAGGATGTAACGAATGGGTACGTTCCATGATCGATATCAAGAAATGTCCCTTGTGCGCCCTCAAAAAGGATTCCCTGATCGCTATCCATCAAATCTTTAAGTATTTGCGTAACATCAGCGGTGATCGGGCCGACTATTTCTGCGGCCGCCAGGGACTCATCAAGCGTCTGATTAAAATCCACCGGACTGGTCCGGAAGTAGTTCTTTAGCAGAAAATTATGGTAGTCAAGCACTTCGCCAAGTCGGGCCGCAAATTTTTCACGCACAAAAAGATCCGAGACGCGCAATGCGCGGCGTGCAATCTTGTCTTCATATGCAGGACCGATTCCACGACCAGTGGTGCCGATTGCCAACGCGCCACGAGCTTTCTCCCTGGCCAGGTCGAGCGCGACATGCGACCGCAAAATGAGGGGACATCCAGGGCTGATCTTCAGCCGGTTGTATACGGGAACACCGCTTTCGATCAGCGCGCTTGCCTCCTCGATCAGCGCATCAAGTGACAGCACAACGCCATTCCCGATAAGGCAGCTTACGCCATCGCGCAAAATGCCAGACGGTATCAGGTGCAACACCGTCTTCTTGCCAGAGATAACCAGCGTATGACCTGCATTGTGGCCGCCCTGAAATCGTGCGACGGCTGCCGCTTTATCGGTCAGAAGGTCGACGATCTTTCCCTTGCCCTCGTCGCCCCATTGCGTGCCAATAACTACTACATTCTTACCCATATTTTTCTACCGAACGATATACAGCAATACTATTCCAAGGGAAGCGACCGTAAGTCCGGTCAGTCGCAGACTATTATCATCCATTTGTGCAATACGCAGGACCGCTCGCCGAAACATGTTTGGTCCCATGAAAGGAATCATCCCCTCGATAATAAGGTATAGCGAAATTGCAGTCAGAATATCCTGCCACATTTATCTCACCCACAATCAACTCTCATCGCCATTAAAACGCGGCGCGGCCGGTGACACACGCGACTCCACGCGGTTATATACTCTTTTATTTGAGAACATCCACACCTAAACGAAACACGGCGAAGATGATTCAGTCGCCGCACTGATCCGTCGCCCGAAGTCTCCCAAATGATTTTTTAGTTTAGCTTACCGCTGGCGCTGTTCAGATAGCGGAAGAATTCGCTATTTGGATCAAGAACCAGAATGTCACCTTCCTTTCCAATCGACTTTTTATAGGCGTCGATGCTTCGGTAAAACTCGTAGAACTCAGGATCCTGGTTATACGCGGATGCATAGATTTCCGCCGCCTGCGCATCTCCCTCACCTCGAATGATCTGACCATCACGATACGCATCAGCAAGAATGATCGTGCGTTGCTTGTCAGCTTCGGACCGTTTTTCTTCGGATGTTTGACGCCCCTGCGCACGCAGTTCTGCTGCAACCCGCGCACGCTCCTCGCGCATCTCCCGATAAACCGCGTTCTTCACGTCGTTCGGGAATTCGACCTGCTTGATTCGCACATCAATCAATTCCACACCAAGACCGGTAGCGGTTTCGGACGCCGTTGCGAGCATATCGCGCATAAGGTCAGCTCGCTCCACAGAGATCGCCTGCTCAACCGAACGTTTACCAAACTCCGTGACAATCGCGTTACGTATGATTTCCGACAGTCGATCATTCGCCATACGTGGGGATCCACCCGTGGATGTATAGAAATCGACGGGATCAACAATTCTCCATTTAACAAAGAAATCAACCTGCAGCGCACGGCGTTCCGCCGTAAAAATACGTTCGGGCTGATCGCTGATCGTCAAAATCCGACGTGGAAATTTTCGGACATTTTGATAAATCGGCCATTTCCAGTGAAGGCCGGGTTCGTAGTTCGATGCTACAACTTCACCAACCTGAAGTTTGATTGCCATCTCGCGCTCATTGACGGTGAATGCGGAGAGGCCAATCCCGACAAATGCCAGGCCGACGATAACGAGCAATGAAAATCTTCCGTTACTCATCTTGGTTCCCTCCTTGATCTTTCTCGCGGATCATCTGGTTGACGCTCCGGGTTTGCGACCACGTCCGGAGTCTGGGCATCAGCTGCACGATTTGACTCTGCACCTGGTGTCGCTTGCCTCGATCCTCGCACTAACTGGTCGATTGGCAGATAAAGCAGTTTGCCGGAACCATCCGAGTCAATGATCACCTTATTTGCGTTACCGTAAACTTCTTCGATTGCCTCAATATAGAGCCTGTCTCTTGTAACCCGTGGCGCCTTCTGATATTCCGCCAACAGGGATTCGAATCGCGAAGCCTCACCCGCGGCGTCACGGATCACCCGGTCCCGGTAAGCTTCGGCATCGAGGCGCACACGTGCAGCGCTGCCCCTGGCACGCGGGATAATGTCTTTCTCGTAGGTATCGGCTTCCAGGACATACCGACTGGAATCGTTTTCCGCCTGCTGTGCGTCATCGACAGCTTCCTGTACCGCACCCGGATAATCCAGGTCCTCGAGGCTGATAGAAGTAACCACGATCCCCGCCTCGTACGCGTCGAGCGTGCTTTGCACGATTTCCTGGGTACGGGGCGCAATCTGGTCGCGCTGCTCGGTGACCAGTCGAATCAGCGTGCTGGTTCCGACGACTTCGCGAAGCGCACTTTCCGTGACATCCTGCAGCGTCGATTCCGGATCGACCACTTTGAAGCTGTATGCATAAGGGTCCTCACGGCGGAATTGAACGACCATCTGGATAAATACGTAATTCCTGTCAGCCGTCAGCATTTCCGTCTGGTACGGAAAATTCTCTACTGCATTGACGTTGACGATATCAACGACTTCGATGGGGTACGGAATATGCCAGTGCAGACCAGGCAAGGTGGTTACCGTGTAGGCCCCGAACCGCTGTTCAACGCCGCGCTCAGCAGCATCGACGCGATAAAGGCCAGTCAATGCCCAGGCAACGACAAGCAACACAACTAACACATAGGCACCGGCGGAGCCCTGTGCAGCTGCAGTACCGCCCCCGCCGCTCAGAACACCGGCTAGTTTGCGCTGCCAACCCTGGACAATTCTATCCAGGTCGTTCGGCTGCTCATTGTCGTCCCATGGGTCTTTCCCATTACCAGAATCATTCCAGGCCATAATCTTCTTCGTCTCTATATAACTGTCGCCAACGGAACATCGCCCCGCGGCTCTTCCAGAACTTCCAATGAGAGATTTTCGCGCTTGATCAGGCGACGATAATCCCTCTCAACTAATTCCACCTCAAGTATCCAGCCACCCTCGTCAGCGGGTTTTTCCCGCACTACAGCACCCATTTCGAAGAGTAATGCTCGCTGACGACCCTGACTGGCCTTGAGTCTAACCGTGCCATTCACTTTGGTCCGGGAAAGGCGGTGTCCAATTGCATCCAGGAGCAAGGATATGCCTTCGCCGGTCACGGCAGACAGCCAAACCGCCCGTCCCTGCCCGTGAGAATTATTCGTTACACGAGGCGGTCGGTCCAGCTTGTCTATCTTATTGTACACTCTTATCTGCGGGACACGATCCGCATCCAGCTCCATCAGCACCGCATTGACCTGCCGCACTCGCTGCCATCGATTCGGATCGCTGGCATCGATCAGATGCAAAATGAGATCTGCTTCCCGGGCCTCTTGCAAAGTTGACCGAAACGCGGCAATCAGCTCGTGCGGCAAATCCCTTACGAACCCGACTGTGTCTGCAATTACGACTTCACCACCATCCGGCAGTTCCAGTTTCCTGACAGTCGGGTCCAGCGTCGCAAATAACTTGTCCTGAACGTATACGCCAGCCTCAGTCAGCGCGTTGAAAAGCGTCGATTTACCGGCATTCGTGTATCCGACCAGTGCGACCGTTGGAATTTCCGCCCGAATGCGGTTCTGGCGGTTCATTGTGCGGCGTTTGTCGACCTGGGCCAGGCGTTCATTCAGCTGACGTATTCGTTTGCCAACGAGGCGACGATCGGTTTCGAGCTGGGTTTCACCAGGGCCACGCAAGCCGATACCACCCTTTTGCCGCTCAAGGTGAGTCCAGCCCCGAACAAGCCGCGTCGAAATGTGCCGCAGTTGTGCGAGCTCCACCTGGAGCTTGCCTTCGAAACTCCGTGCCCGTTGCGCGAATATATCCAGAATCAGTCCAGCCCGATCAAGCACCCGGCACTTCAATACTCTTTCCAGGTTTCGCTCCTGGCTGGGGCTCAGCGGAGCGCTCGATATGACCAGCTCCGCATGATGCTGTTCAACGCTTCGCTGCAGGTCCTCCAGTTTTCCCTTGCCGATGAAGTAGCGCGAATCAGGTCGCCGACGTGAACTGACCACCTGATCGACAATGATTGCGCCTGCGGAAACTGCCAGTTCAGCAAATTCCTCGCGTTCATTGAGATCCGGTATTCCGTCTGGCGATGCGTGAATCAGAATGGCTCTTTCGCCGCTCTGTGGCCGCTCAAACAATGGCGGCCCTCAGATCAAGATTATGACGGTTGAGGTGGTTATTCGTCAGAGTCACCCGCTTCATCTTCAGGTAACGGCAAGCGGATATTACGCCCTGGCACAATCGTCGAAATCGCATGTTTGTAGACCATCTGGTTGACACTGTTTTTCAGCAGCACGACAAATTGGTCGAACGAATCGACCTGTCCCTGCAATTTGATGCCATTGACCAGGTATATTGAAACAGGAACTTTTTCCTTACGTAAAATATTGAGGAACGGATCCTGAAGTGATTGCCCTTTAGCCATTTTTGGGTCTCCTTATTATTATTATTTGCTTCTTTTTATTCAGCAAAAACATTCAGTTGACCAGGATGTTCCGGTGGCGCCGGTTGCCCACTATCCTGATCAGCCCAAGCTGCTTTGTCCAAGCGAAGAAAAATACTATCACATGCCCGAATAGCCATTGTCAGTAATTGTAAAGGCTAGTATCCGGCCAGTCGACCAGCCAGATGCGACGATATGGTTGTAAATGCGTCGGTTTCAAGGGGATTCACGGCCCGGAGATCAGTTTCGCTTCGCAGCCAGGTCATCTGTCGCTTAGCCAATTGCCTGGTCGCCGCCAATGCCGTAGCCCTGGCCTCATCCGGACCAATGTCTCCCGCGAGATAAGACCAGTACTGGCGATATCCAACCGCCCTCATGGAGGCATGATCCGGGGCGAGTCCGGCTCGATTCATCAACGCCCTTACCTCGTCGACGAACCCTGCATCCAGCATCGATTCCAGCCTGTCAGCTATCCGGGCGTGGAGCACGGCGCGGGGCTCCGGAATCAGGGCATATTTGATGAAGTCATAATCAGGACGTGGCGGAACGGTGTCTTCCTGCCAGTCGGACAACCTTTTGCCGCTCAGGCGGTAAACCTCGAGCGCCCGCTGGATTCTCTGTGAATCGTTGGCATTGATCTTCGACGCGGCTGGCTCATCGATTTCCGCCAGTTGCCGATGCATCTCGGGCCAGCCCAGCAATTCGGCTTCTGCGTCAATAGCGGTGCGGATGGAGGGTTCCGCGCCTGGCAGACGCGCAATACCGTCGATGAGGCAACGGAAGTACATCATCGTGCCGCCAACGAGCAACGGTGTTCTGCCGGTCGCGTGCGACGCGTCGATCACCTCGACCGCATCGCGCACAAAATCTCCTGCGGAATAGTTCTCTTCGGGATCGCGTATATCGATAAGTCGATGTGGATACCGGCGTAACAACTCGGTGTCCGGCTTGGCTGTTCCGATGTTCATGCCACGGTACACGAGCGCCGAATCAACGCTTATCAAATCTATCGGAAATGCGTCCGCCAGCTTTATTGCAATGTCAGTTTTGCCAGAGGCCGTCGGCCCCATCAGGCATATGACTGGCTGGGCTGCCATCCCGACTACTGCCCGCGCAGGAACAGCCGATCGAGCTCAGCAAGGCTGATGTTCGTCCAGGTCGGCCTGCCGTGATTACATTGGTCGGCGCGCTCCGTCGATTCCATTTCTCTCAGCAAGGCGTTCATTTCCGGAATCGTCATCGACCGATTTGCACGGACCGAACCATGGCACGCCATCGTTGCCAGGATGTCGTGACAGATATCTTCCACCCTGTTGCTGGTGCCGGATTCCTGCAAATCCGAAATAACATCTCGCACCAGCGCCTCTGCATCGCCCTGCCGGAGCATTGCGGGAACCTCTCGAATCAGCACGCTGGTTGGACCACTACGATCGACGCTTAGGCCCAACTGGCTAAACAGGTCACCTGACTCCTCAACCAGCGATGCCTCGGATTCCGACACCGAGACCGTTGTCGGCACCAGCAACGGTTGCCGCGTTATTGCCTTGTCCGCGAACGACAATTTCAGTTTTTCGTAGACGATTCGCTCGTGCGCAGCATGCATGTCGATGACCACCAGTCCATCGGAATTTTCGGCGAGTATGTAAATACCCGCGAGCTGTGCAAGTGCAAATCCGAGCGGTGGCGATGACGCGGACCCAGGCAAGTTCTGCCCCGTCATCGGAACAGCACCTAATGCCTGGTATGCAGCCATCGCTTCGGCAACGGACGATGACCTTCCGCCACCACTGGGCAGGGACATTGTTGACTGCCGGATAACGTGGCTTTTTAACAGGGTCGTTGAAGGCGCCGGGCTGATGTCATGCCCGCCCGGCCGGGTATCCCTCAACGCATGCTCGATTGCCTGCGATACAAAGCCGTGCACCATCCGGCTATCGCGAAACCGGATCTCCAGCTTGGCCGGGTGCGCGTTGGCATCCACCAGTGTCGGATCGATGGCGAGTTGCAGAACATAGGCAGGAAACCGGCCGTGAAAAAGCACGTCCCGGTACGCATGGCGGGCGGCATGCGCCAGAGTTTTATCGCTGATGCTGCGGCCGTTAACGAACCAGAATTGCAGATCTGCCTGGCTGCGGTTGTAGGTCGGCAGTCCGATCCAGCCCGATAACGCCACGCCATCTGACTCGCGGTTGATCAGCATCGTCTGCGACGCGAACGATTCTCCACAAATAGCGTTAACCCGCTGCAGCCGCGATTCGTCGTCGGTTGCAGCTTTCAGGTTCAGTGTCGTACGGCGGTTATGCGTTACCGTAAATGCGACGTCGAGCCGTGCCAGTGCCAGCCGGCGGATCCATTTGTCGATGTGATTCAGCTCTGTCCGCTCGGTTCGCAAGAATTTCTTGCGTGCCGGCGTATTGTAGAAGAGGTCATGCACCTCCACGGTCGTACCCATCGGGTGGGCCGCAGGCGCCGGCTCTGTCAGGCTGCCATTGTCTGCCTCGACCTGCCACGCACTGTCACCAAATCGCGAGACGAGTGTCATTCGTGCGACTGACGCGATGCTCGGCAACGCCTCGCCGCGAAATCCCAGGGACACCACCGCTTCGAGATCTTCGAGGCTGCTGATTTTACTGGTTGCGTGCCTGGACAACGCCAGTGCCATCTCGTCCCGGGGGATGCCACTGCCGTCATCCCGAACGCGGATCAGCTTCTGGCCACCGGCGATGATATCGATTGAAATGGCACGCGCACCGGAATCGAGGCTGTTTTCCACCAATTCCTTAACGACGGATGCCGGACGCTCGACGACCTCGCCAGCAGCGATTTGGTTGATCAGGTGACCCGGAAGTTGGCAGATAGGCATGCGAAAACGACGACAAATGGCGAATTCGCCATTCTTTCAGATGGGGGAGACGATTTGTAGTTATGTTCCGGCGTAGACCGGAATTTTCAGCTTCTGGCCAATGCGGACATTGTCATTGGACAACCTGTTGGCGGATTTGATCGCCGACATGCTGACGTTGTAGCGCTCGGCGATTTCGCTCAAGGTATCGCCGCGGGAGATAACATGATCAACCTGGCGCGCAGGGGCCCGCCTCTGGTTCAGCGCTATCATCGTGTTGGGCGGCGGATTTTCATAAAAGTATTTGCGCACACCCAGTAGAATTGCATTGGCCAGTTTGCTCTGATGAGACCGGCTCTTGAGCTTCTTCTCTTCATCGGGATTGGAGATATAGGCGGTTTCCACCAGGATCGACGGCACGTCCGGCGATTTGAGCACGAGGAATCCGGCCTGCTGTACCTGTCGCCGGTGCACCTTGCCGATCCTGGCGAGCTCACCGATCACCTCGCCGCCCACATCGAGGCTGGCACTAAGTGCCGCATTTTGTGACAGGTCGAGCAAGACCGACGCCAGCACCTCATCCTTGTCGGCCAGGGACACCCCCCCTACAAGGTTCGACGCGTTCTCGCGCTCGGCCAGCCGCTTGCCAGCCTCGTCGCTGGCACCTTTAAGAGACAAAACATAGACCGACGCGCCGGCCGCGCGGCGGTCGTCCACGGCATCAGCGTGTATGGAGACAAACAGATCGGCCTTGCTGCGCCGCGCGATCTCCATGCGTTCGCGATGATCGACGTAGTAGTCACCACCGCGGACCAGCACCGCTTTCATGCCTGGTTCTGCGTTAATTCTTTCCGCCAGAAGCCGGGCAACATCCAGCGCGACGTCTTTCTCCCGGGTCTTTGCGCGACCAATGGCACCTGGATCATGCCCGCCATGTCCCGGGTCAACGGCCACTACGATATCCCGACCCGACACATATTCTTCCGATGCGCGCTTGACGGTCCGCAGCCCGCCCTGTTGCTGCAGGTCAATGACGAGGCGATCGCCATATTCGTCGTTGGGACCGGCCGTGAAACTCCTCGAACGAACCGGCTGGCTCAGATCAAGGACAACGCGCAGCTGCCCGTTCGACCGTACGCCCGTTCGAATCGACCTGATCGCCCCGCCGACCGGCAATTTGCCCAGTGACTCGGCGAGTCGGGCGTCCTTCAGGTCCACGACCAGCCGGTCCGGACCACGTAGCGTAAAGATCTTGTGTTCTGCCGCCCGACTGAGATCGAGCACGACTCTCGTACGGCCTTCCTCTGACCACAGACGCACGTTTTCCACGGTGGTTGCTGCGCCGGCAACTGCCGGGATCGCAATCACCAGTGCAATGAGAATCAATCGCCCAATAAAGCTCACGCCGAGAGGAATTCCTGAGATATAGGATTATGTTGGATGAGTATACAAATCCTGACAGAAATGCCAATATTTTTGTTCAATATTATGAAGATACGGCAGATTGTTAAGGCGAATAGGAGGCTTCCGGTAACGCCAGTCGAGCCAGGTATTTTTCGCCGCGGGAAGTCAGCCCGGTAAGCTCAGCTGCCCGCCCGTCGCCTTCGTACCGGAGCTGGATCAGCACATCAGCCTGATTTTGCAGCCCGGGAACCCGCTCGGGCCATTCAATTAACCGGAGCCCGTCCTCAAGATCGGACCACCCCAGGTAGTCGAGCTCCTCCGCGTCTGAAATTCTATATAAATCAATGTGATATATGAGGCTTTTACCAAGATCGTAGGGTTCGATGAGGGTATATGTCGGACTGGGTACGGCGCCCTTGTGCCCGAGTTCACGCAACATTGCACGCGCCAGGGTCGATTTCCCGCTACCCAGGTCGCCCTGCAGGAGAATCATCCAGCCGGCGACATCTTCCGGCAAAGCGCGCGCCAGCCCGGCTGCCAGCGCCTCGGTGGCATGAAGTTCCGGCAATGACAACCGGTGCATCAATAGTTGACCTTTTGCCTTAGCATCGACAGAAGGTCCGAGACAATGAGACCGCGCTCACCACCGGCCGCCGCGCTGTCCCCGGCTTCTGCATGGACCTGGACGCCAACGACAGCCGCGAGTTCCCCGGACAAGCCCTGCCCACGCAGCGACGCAATAATACCGGTCAACGCATCGCCCATGCCGGGACTGGCCATACCCGGGTTTCCCGCGCTGCACAGCCACGGCGCCGAAGTGCCGGCCGAGACCAGCGTACCTGAACCCTTCAAAACGATGGTACCGCCAAGCTTTTTCGTCAACGCCGAGAGTGCGGCGCGACGATTGGCCTGCACTTCACGGGATGAAGTCCCGAGAAGTCTCGCGGCCTCGCCCGGGTGTGGCGTGAGAATCCAGTTGCCCTCGCGCGACCTGCCCTCCGCGATAAGATTCAATGCGTCAGCATCCACGACGACGGGCAGGTCACTCGACAACGCTGTATCAAGCAGGGACCTGGCCCAATCACTGGTCCCGAGACCGGGCCCGATGGCAATTACCGTAGCCTTCTCCATTAGCCCCTTAAGCTCGTCAGCCGTATTCACGCCATGACACATCAGCTCCGGCCGGCCGATCGGAATCAGGCTGCTGTGCGACGGGTGAGTTGCAATGCTGACCAGGCCGGCACCGCTCCGGAGCGCAGCCTCGCCGCATATGCTCACGGCGCCGGGCATACCCGGCCCGCCGCCAACAATCAGTACATGACCAAATTCCCCTTTGTTCGCACTCCTCTGTCGGGGTGGCAACGACCGCCGCACAATGCCGTCATCGATTCGGCGCATTATCGGAGACTCAGTCGCGCGACACTCGCCAGGTATATCCAATCCGGAGAAACGAAGTTTCCCGACCCGGTTTGGCCCGTCATTGAGAAACAGGCCACTCTTGAGGCCAACAAACGTTATCGTCAGGTCGGCGTCGATCGCGACCCCCAGGATCTCGCCCGTATCTCCATGAACACCGGAAGGAATATCAAGCGCAATGACCGGCGCGGGATGGGCATTGATCGCTTCGACAAGTTCCGCAAAACGGTCGCCGACCGGACGATCGAGGCCACTGCCAAGAAGACCATCAAATAAGAGGTCCGCCTCAGGATCCAGGTTGCCTGCATATTCCGCCTGTAAACCACCAAGCGCCTCAAAATCCATGGCGGCAGTCGCCGCATCACCAGCAAACTTGTCAGGTGACGAAACGGTGATCACCGAAACCGCAATTCCCTGTTCGGCAGCCAGCCTCGCAACGACAAATCCGTCACCTGCATTGTTCCCCGTCCCACAGATAACCTGCCAGCGCCTAGCGTCCGGGTACATTTCAATCGCTGCATCCACCGCAGCTTTGCCGGCGCGCATCATCAACGAGTAGCCACTAATTCCGGCGTCGTTGATCGCTGCCCGGTCAATATTTCTGACACTGGCGACAGAATAGATTTCGGCTGGCAATTTCATAATAGCGAGTCTGTGACAATGATGATGGAAGGATGCAATTATACTGGCAGATTGCAAGGAACAGATTTTTGAATACAAATTCTTCCGACGACAAACTCGATCTCGCGCGGCTGACCGACGACATTCGCCGCTGGGGCGAAGCACTCGGCTTTCAGCAGGTCGGCATTACCGACATTGATCTGTCCAATGCGGAAAGCAAGCTCGCCGCCTGGCTGGAAAAAGGCTTTCACGGCAACATGGAGTACATGTCTCGGCACGGGCGAAAACGCAGCAGACCGGATTTGCTGATACCGGGTACTGTCAGCGTGATATCGGCGCGAATGGATTACCTTCCGGAAGAGGCCACGCCACCGGAAACACTGCTCGACCACCCCGGCAAGGCCTATGTTGCCAGATATGCACTGGGTCGCGACTATCACAAGGTTCTTCGTGCCCGGCTCAAGACGCTGGCCAATAACATCGAGTCAAGAATAGGTCCATTCGGACATCGCGTGTTCGTCGACAGCGCGCCGGTTCTTGAGAAACCGCTTGCTGAGAAGGCGGGTCTTGGATGGATCGGCAAGCACACAAACCTGATCAACAAGGATGCCGGATCCTGGTTCTTCCTGGGCGAACTGTACACCGATCTCCGCTTGCCGGCGGATGAGCCGGCGACAGCACACTGCGGCACCTGTCGCGCCTGCCTCGATGTATGCCCGACAGGGGCGATTGTCGGCCCGTACGAACTGGACGCGAGGCGCTGTATTTCCTACCTGACTATTGAACTGAAAGAAGACATACCCGTCGAGTTTCGAAAATCGATCGGTAATCGCGTCTATGGCTGTGATGACTGCCAGCTGTTTTGCCCGTGGAATAAATTTGCAGAGCCGACAGGCGAAAATGATTTTTCTCCGCGACACAATCTTGACGACGTGGAACTGATATCCCTTTTCGCGTGGACGGAAGCGGACTGGCTGCAAAAAACCGAAGGCAGCCCGATTCGCCGAATCGGCTATGAACGCTGGCTGCGAAACGTTGCCGTTGCGCTTGGCAACGCCGAAAGCTGTGATGAAGTAATCGCCGCGCTTCAGGCCAGCACCAATACGAATTCGCAAATGGTTAACGATCACGTAAAGTGGGCCCTGGACCAGCACTTGACGACCACTTCCAAGAAACCAATGGATTAGAGAATGTTTAAAGCCCCACCGTCAGAATATCTCGTCCCCTTTGATGGCAGTTTTCGCGTCGCATCAGCACCGACCTTGGGCGACAAGAATCGAGACAGCAAAAAACTGCTCAAGAAAAGTATCCGGAAGCTTGATCAACAGCAGAAAGCACTCTATGCGGCTGACCGTCATGCAATCCTGCTCATCTTCCAGGGAATGGACGCCGCGGGAAAAGACAGCACGATCCGTACGGTAATGGAAGGCATCAACCCGGCAGGATGCCAGGTATTCTGCTTCAAAAAGCCGACGCACAAAGAGCTTGATCACGACTTTCTTTGGCGAACGACCTGCGCCCTGCCCGAACGCGGGCGGATTGGTATTTTCAACCGGAGCCAGTACGAGGAAGTCCTCGTCGTCCGCGTGCATCCGGAAATTCTTGCCTACCAGCAGTTGCCGGACAGGTTTGACAGGGAAACTGTCTGGCAGGAACGATTTGAATCAATTCGAGACCAGGAAAAACACCTGGCAAGAAACGGCACCGTTATTTTGAAATTCTGGCTGAATGTTTCGCGCGACGAACAAAAGCGCCGTTTTCTCGCCCGGCTGGACGACGAGAAGAAGCAATGGAAATTCAATCCGGGCGACCTCAAGGAGCGGGCACGCTGGGATGAATACATGCATGCCTATGAAGATGCCCTGAACAACACATCGAGAGAATGGGCTCCCTGGTATGCGATTCCCGCAGACGACAAACGATCAATGCGGGCCACCATTGCGGCCATTATTGTTGAAGCGCTTGAAAGCATTGGCCTGCAATACCCGAGCCCGAGCGAGGAAGACAAGTCGCACTTTGACGAATGCAAACAATCACTTATGAATTCTGACGAGCATTAATCTGCCAGTTGGAAAAAATAACCTCGACCGTCAAAAATAGCTTTTCCGTTTGGTGACTCACGACATTGTCATAATTTTTGAATTCGAGTACAAAGCACCGGTGTTATCAAAAAGCCCCGCGGTTTGTGACAAGAGCGGGCTTTAAAGACCTATTAGGGATACCCGTGTCGAGTCAGGCAGCAAACATCAATTCAGATTACAAGAAGTCCCTTCTTGCCGGGCTTGATCTCTTCCATGGTGTTCACCCGGAGGACGTCCAGAACCTCCTGATGGCATGCGACCGGTGCGATCTTGAAACAGGTGAAATGCTGCTCTCACCCGGCAAAAGAAACGAAAATGTGTACGTCGTATTGTCGGGTGAATTGAATGTTCATGTCGGTTCCCCGGACTCTCCCGTTCTTGCCACGATGGAAGTTGGGGCCTGTGCTGGTGAAATGTCGATAATCGAAGATCGCGACCCATCTGCCTACGTCGTTGCGGCCGAGCCGTCCCACTTACTTGTCATTCACAAAGACATCTTGTGGAACATGGTTGATGCGTCGCACGAGTTTTCAAAAAATTTGCTGGTAGTGTTATCTGAACGAGTTCGTAGTCACAATCATTTCATTGCCGCAAGCATCGGAGATTGGCGAAAATTCGAAAAACACGCGACGACGGATGCGTTAACCGGACTCGGCAACAGGCACTCGATGGAAGAGTCATTTCCGCGCGAAGTCAAACGCTGTATCAAGGACGAAATACCTGTTTCATTAATCATGGTCGACGTCGACAGGTTCAAGTCTTTCAATGACAAATTTGGACACGTTGCTGGCGACCGAGCCCTTTCTGCGGTCGCCCACATACTCGGTAAACAGTTTCGCCCCCGCGATCTCCTCGTGCGTTATGGTGGAGATGAGTTTGCTGTGCTGCTGCCAGGCGTTTCGCTCAAGGAAGCGACGATTATCGCCGAGCGTGTTCGTGTTGCAGTATCCGGCGACACGGAATCAAGTAATGACTCGCTTATTCAAATTCCGATCAAGATCTCGATGGGTGTCGCGGAGCTGGATGCGCACGGCACGTTCGAGTCCTTGCTTAAAGCGTCAGACGCCGCTCTTTATCGCGCAAAAAATTCAGGCAGAAACTCAGTCTCGAGCTAAATGTGCACTACAAGGTTGTCGATCAACCTTGTCTTTCCCAGGTAGGCAGAAACAAGGATAACCAGCTCGTCGCAGTCCCTGTCCGGCGCGTCAAGGTTCTCGGCTCGTCTAATGCTGACGTACTCGGGCCTGAATCCCGCACCCTGCAGTTTCGCAAATGCCGCTGACTCCAGTTCTTCATAATTGCGCTGGC
>JAHEFD010000099.1 GCA_024640345.1 Woeseiaceae bacterium | reverse complement strand
CATTTTCGCCATCCTGCCTGAACCCGAAATGGGGCGTTAGCTCAGAGGTAGAGCATTCGGCTTTTAACCGACTGGTCGTAGGTTCGATCCCTACACGCCCCACCATTTTCTCTCCCAGGCACGCTAATTGATTTCAAATAAAACAGCAGACGCCTCCTGCCTCTGTCGCTATCATTAGCCGCTTTTGGGCGGGCTTTGGAATTCTTTTTTGATGTCTGGTAACAAGTGGAAGATTCACAAATTTGGTGGCAGCAGTCTCGCCGATACCGAGTGTTTTCAACGCGTAGCTAAAATTATTGCGGCAATGCCGCAGGCGAATATTGGCGTGGTTGTCTCTGCAATGGGCGGCATGACCAATGACCTGTTGCAACTCGCAGCGCTGGCAGAACAGGATGATAACGGTGTTGCCGATCTGTTGAATGCGATTGGTGCCCGGTATTCGGCTACCTCAAAAGGACTGGTCGGTGGCGATGCCCTGATCGATTTACTGGACCAGTGGGGGAAAGACGCCAGCGATATCGACGATATGCTGAAGGCCATAGCGATGGTCAAGTCAGCGCCACAGCGTAGCCGGGATATTGTCGCCGGGTACGGTGAAATATGGTCGGCACGCTTGCTCGCAGCGTACCTTCGGGAGTTGCTGGGCCCTGAGCGGGCCGGTAGCTGGGTCGATGCACGGAAAGTCATTACCGTTCGCCATGGTGACCTCGGACCGGCGGTACAGTGGGAGCGATCACGAAAGCAATTCGCGCAGGTCCTTGATAAGGACTTCAAGGGAATCACTGTCATGACGGGCTTTATCGCCAGCGATCAAGACGGTATGCAAACCACTCTTGGACGCAACGGCAGTGATTATTCGGCGGCCATATTCGCGGCGTTGACCCTTGCTGACGAACTCGATATCTGGACTGACGTTGACGGCGTAATGAGCGCGGATCCCAGGCGCGTTCCGGAAGCGCAGATCATCAACGAGTTGTCATACAACGAGGCGATGGAGCTCGCGTATTTCGGCGCGAAAGTGATCCATCCCCAGACACTCGGTCCCGCGATTGACAACGGCATAGCCGTGGTTATTCGCAACAGCTTTCATCCCGAGCATCCGGGTAGCCGAATCAGTACCGTTACGTCACAGGACGGACAAATCAAGGGCATCACTGCGATCAGCGGAATGGCCCTGGTCAACCTGGAGGGCACCGGAATGATTGGTGTCCCCGGTACCGCCGATCGGCTCTTCGCTGCGCTGAAGGACGCCAGCGTGTCGGTTACGCTGATATCGCAGGGTAGTTCGGAACATTCTATCTGTATTGCGATTCCTGCTGAGCTCGCGGAACGGGCCAGCTCGGTGATCGCCGATGCATTTGCCGATGAGCTGGCCGGCGGTCAAATTCAGAGAATTGACGTGACACCGGACCAGAGCATCGTGGCGGTCGTGGGTGACGGGATGGCCGGGTCTCCCGGAATCGCGGCACGGTTCTTTACCAACCTCGGCAGGGCCGGGGTTAACGTGCGCGCGATTGCGCAGGGGTCATCCGAGCGCAATATTTCGGCAGTTATCGATTCAGAAGATGCCACCAAAGCATTGCGCGCGGTGCATTCGGGTTTTTATCTCTCGGCAAAGACCATCTCCGTCGGCATCATCGGCGCAGGCGTAGTAGGCGGCACTTTGCTGGATCAGATGAACCGGCAGTCTGAACGCCTCCGGGAGCAATTCAATCTCGATCTTCGCGTCCGTGCCATTGCGCGCTCCAGCAAAATGGTGCTCGGTGATCCGAGGATCGATCTTTCAAGCTGGCGCGAGGTCCTTGATGCGAGTGATTCAGTCCTTGACTTCGATGGGTTCGAAGAACACGTCAATCCCGATCACCTGCCGCATGCCGTCATCATCGATTGCACCGCGGATGAGCAGATCGCAGCTCGATACGCGGGCTGGCTGGCACGAGGCATTCACGTCATTACGCCGAACAAGAAGGCATTCAGTGGTAAGCAGGCTTATTACGATTCCCTGAGGGTGAGTGCCAGGCAAGGCCGCAGCCACTTTCTGTATGAAACGACGGTTGGCGCGGCTTTACCTATCATCAAAACGATCCGGGACCTGGTCGATACGGGCGATCACGTCAATTCGATCAAGGGTATTCTCTCTGGCACGCTTGCCTACCTTTTCAACGTCTATGACGGCAGCAAGCCTTTTTCCGAGATTGTGAGTGATGCGCGGGCACGCGGATTTACCGAACCGGACCCGCGTGATGATCTTTCCGGCATGGACGTTGCTAGGAAACTGACCATTCTGGCGCGGGAGTTGGGACAGAAACTGGAGATCGGTGACTTCCCGGTCGAAAACCTGATTCCGGAAGATCTGCGTGACGCGACCGTCGACGACTTTCTTCTCGGGCTGGCTCGCTACGACGACGATATGCGCGCTCTGTACGAAGAGGCCCGGGGCAAAGGGAAAACTCTGCGCTACGTGGCGACCCTGACAGACAAGGGAGAAGCGGCAGTTGCCCTCGAGCAAGTACCGGCGGATGACGCATTCAGTAATATGCAATTAACGGATAACCTGGTTCAGTTCTCGACGGATCGATACTCACAGAACCCGTTGGTTATTCAGGGTCCCGGGGCAGGACCCGAAGTTACCGCCGGCGGTGTGTTCGGCGATCTTTTGAAGTTGGCAAGCTTTCTTGGCGATGGAACACTGGCGTAAATATGGATGATTCAAGTTTTGTAACGGCGTTTGCCCCGGCTTCAATCGGCAACCTCGGGGTCGGGTTTGACATGTTGGGCCTGGCGATAGCAGGTGCCGGCGATCGTGTTTCGGCCCGAAAGACCTCGAAGGCAGGGGTAAGCATACGGGAGGTTCGTGGCCTGGATGGTGAAATTCATCCGACCCTGTCATCTAAAGCCGACGAAAACACGGCCTCGATAGCAGCAAAATCGCTGTGGGATAAATCAGGCGACGATTCGGGCCTGGAATTGATCGTGCACAAGGGGGTGCCACTTCAGTCAGGCATGGGAAGCTCTGCGGCTTCTGCCGTTGCTGCTGCGGTTGCAGTTAATGCCTTGTTGGATGAGCCACTGCCGAGAGAGGCGCTGCTTGAGCATGCGCTGGCGGGAGAGCAGTTCGCGAGTGGTGGTTTGCATGCCGATAATGTCGCGCCGAGTCTTATCGGTGGTCTCGTCCTGTGTCCCCAGGTGTTATTGCCCAAAATGATTTCGTTACCGGTACCCACAGGCGTCAGCAGCGTACTCGTTCATCCGGAGTTGCAGGTGAATACCGCGGACTCGAGAAACCGGCTTGCCAAGGGCTATTCGATGCATCAATGGCTGACCCAGCAGGGTTATCTTGCAGGATTCATCGCCGCCTGTAATCAAAACGATATCGAGCTGCTTGCCGAATGCCTTCGAGATGAAATCATCGAGCCGCAGAGAGCAGAATCCGTTCCCTGTTTTCCGGCGGTCAAGGAGTCGGCGATGAAAGCCGGCGCCCTCGGCTGTTCGTTATCCGGAAGTGGCCCGAGTATTTTTGCGCTGTGTCTCGATAACAAGGCGGCCAACATCGCAGTGATGATGGAACAGGCGTGTCGAAAAATGGGCTACGAATGTCAGTCATGGGTCAGTCCACTGGACGCGGCCGGGGCCCGGGTTGAGGATTGAGCATGCGCTACGTCAGTACACGAGGAGGGAACCCCGTCACGCTTGACGAAGCATTGGTTAGCGGAATCGCTGCAGACGGCGGCTTGTTTCTTCCCGATAATCTGCCGTCGATTGCCTGGCGCGAATTCGGTGCGGCGAAGGACATCCGTGAGACGGCCGAATTATTTCTGCAGCCATTTTTTTCCGGCTCGTCACTCGAGAACGATCTTCCAGGCATCATCAGGGAAACATTCAATTTCCCGATCCCGGTTACGGCGTTGCCGGTCCCAGGTGGGCGATGCAGCCTGCTGGAGTTATTTCATGGGCCCACAGCGGCCTTTAAAGACATAGGCGCGCAGTTCCTGGCCGCGTGCCTGAGCCGGCTGGAAGGCGATACGGAACATCCCCTGACGATCCTGGTTGCGACGTCCGGCGATACCGGTGGTGCCGTTGCCGCTGCGTTCGACGAACGTCCCGGTATTCGTGTCGTTGTTCTGTTCCCGAACGGTCGGGTCTCGGAGCGCCAGGCGCACCAGTTGACCTGCTGGAGCGACAACGTATTGTCGCTGGCTGTGAAAGGGTCTTTCGACGACTGTCAGGCAATTGCCAAGGAGGCAATGGCGAATGAAGCGCTGTCGGCAAGACACCGGTTCAGCTCGGCAAACAGTATCAATATCGGGCGTTTGCTGCCGCAGGCTATCTATTACGCGCATGCCAGCCTGCAACATTTTCTTGAGTACGAGCGGGAACCCTCATTCATTATTCCTACGGGCAACCTCGGCAATGCTTTTGCCTGCTTTCTTGCTCGCGAAGTCGGGTTGCCAATAGGCGAGATTATCCTGGCGACCAATGCGAACTGCCTGGTCAGCGACTTTCTCGGCGGATCAGACTGGGAGCCACGGGCCAGCATCCAGACACTGGCATCGGCCATGGATGTTGGCAATCCGAGCAACATGGAGCGCCTGAGGTATCTGGGCGGTGAGTCGGCGGAGCTGCAGTCAAAAGTCCGTGCGGTCAGCGTAACGGACGAGCAAATAACCGGACAGATCGCGCAAAACTTCAAGGAATTCGGTTTTGCGACCTGCCCGCATACGGCAACGGCGACGCATGCATGGCGCATGCTCGATGCCAGCGAGCGTGAGGGCAAGGACTGGATCCTGGTTGGCACTGCGCACGCGGCGAAATTTGAGCAAATTGTCGAGCCGATCATCGGAACACGTGTGCCGGTACCGCCCGAACTCGCTGCCATATTGTCGCGACCACAGCGATTCGAGGTAATTGACGCGACGATTGACGCAATGGAAAACGCGCTGGAAGTCCGATTCGGCACGTGATCGCGGTCCTTGCATTTGGGCGTTACGAACCCTACGCTCGACCGGCGATAAATTCCCTGACTTAACGAGCAAAAAAATCTCCCAGGATGTTGAGCGAATATTTTCCTTCCGAGCCCGGACCCGCGTGGATACTCCCCGCGGTGCTGCTGGTATTACTGGCCGCCTGGTTCGTTGTCCGGAGGCGCCGTAACCAGGCCCGATCGCTTGCAAATGTCCTTAACGCGATCGCGTTCGAACGTCTTCAGGGATTGGTTATTCCCAAGGCGGACGAGGGTGAAATTCAGATAGATCACCTTATACTGACTGCCCAGGGCCTGCTGATTATCGAGATAAAAGATGTGCAGGGCGCTGTATTCGGCAGCGACAAGATGCAGGACTGGACCGTGATCGGCGAGGACAACCGGTTTACATTCAGCAATCCGCAGCACGCGTTGTATGACCGCATTGCGGCCGTCCGGCAGGTGGTTCGCCAGGTTCCGGTTGCAGGTCGCATTGTCTTTCTCGATGGCGCGAGCTTCACGAAGGGCGTTCCAAGCCTGGTTTGCGACCTCGATCAATTGCTGGACGAGTTCGGGGAGCAGGACAAGGCTGCAGCAAAGGCTAAAATCGTCGCGTTCAAGCCGCACTGGGAACAAATTCAGAAAATGTCTGGGCAATCCGAGAGTCGCTGATTCCACAGTGCAACCTCCCGGGCGTTTGCCGTATTCTTACGGACGGTGGTCACACGCGCGGAGAAAAACCATGATGGTTCGATTGCTTGCCCTTGTCACTGCGACGCTGCTGTGCGCGCCTTTGTATGCTCTGGAACTTGCCGATTACCGGATGGTGGATCTCAGCCATGCCTACGGTGAGAACACGCTTTACTGGCCAACGTCGCCAACTGCTTTCGAAAAGCAAACGCTTGCCTACGGAAAAACCGACGATACCGACGCCGGGTATTTCTATTCTGCCTACACGGTCTGTACACCCGAGCACGGTGGCACGCACATAGATGCACCCGTGCATTTTGCAGAAGATGGCTTGTCGACCGAGCAAATTGCCCTGGTTGACCTGATCGCGCCCGCGGTCGTCATCGATGTGGTTGCCGAGGCGAAAATGGACAGGAACTATCGGCTGACAGTCAGCGACGTAATCGCTTTCGAAGAGAAGCACGGGAAGATAGCCGAGGGCAGCATCGTGCTCGTCATGACAGGCTGGAGCCATCATTGGCCGGATGCGCAGGCTTATCTTGGCGATGACACGCCTGGCGATGCCAGCAACCTGCAGTTCCCGGGTTACGGGGAGGCCTCGACTCGTCTGCTGGCCGAAGAGCGGCGGGTGGCAATGATCGGGATCGATACCGCCTCAGTCGACTACGGCAAATCGCAGGACTTCATTGTTCACCGCGTTGGTGCGGCGCAGGGAGTGTCCAATCTCGAAAACCTGACCAACCTTTCCGAGTTGCCGCCA
Organism: Woeseiaceae bacterium; assembly: GCA_024640345.1. GTDB lineage: Bacteria > Pseudomonadota > Gammaproteobacteria > Steroidobacterales > Woeseiaceae > SZUA-117. The sequence continues at coordinate 3,883 of JAHEFD010000099.1, read as the reverse complement.
GTTGGCAGCATAGTACTGGCACTACCGATGAAAATTGAAGGCGGCAGTGGCGGGCCGGTTCGGGTCGTCGCGCTGGTGCCGCGCTAGATTCTCGGTAAGGAGAAAAATTCCTCGGCTGTGCGCGTTGTATCGGCTGCCACCTTTTCTTCTGTTTCGTTCCGCGCTTCGGCGACCACTCGCAGCACTTCCCTCAGGTAGGCCGGCTCGTTGCGTCTCGTGGCAGGTTTTGGCTGCAAACTGCGCGGCAGCAAGTAAGGCGCGTCCGTTTCCAGCATCAGTCGGTCAGCGGGAATAAGGCTCACAATTTCTTTCAGGTGCGCTCCGCGGCGTTCGTCGCAGATCCAGCCGGTGATCCCGATATAGAGACCCATATCCAGGTACTTGACGAGTTCTTCTTCGCCGCCGGTAAAACAATGGGCCACAGCGCGTGAAATCTGAGCCAGTCGTGGCTCAAGAATTTCCACGAAATCATCATGGCCATCACGCTGATGCAGAAAGACGGGCAGGCCGGTTTCCACCGCGATTTCGAGTTGCCGTTCGAAAGCTTCACGCTGGTCATCGCGGGGCGAGAAGTTGCGAAAATAATCAAGGCCGCATTCACCTATTGCGACTACCTGCTCATCGCTTGAAAGCCTGCGTATCAATATATCGACATCATCGGTGTAGTCGGCGGCATGATGTGGATGCACACCTGCCGTCGAGAACATCCGGCCGGGCATCGATTGCGCAAGGGCAAGAGCGTCGATGCTTCCCTGTTCACTGGCACCCGTCAGGATCATCCGTGTGATTCCTGCGGCGGCTGCACGTTCGATGACATCGCTTCGGTCCGCGTCGAAACTGTCGTGCGTTAGATTCGCACCGATATCAACCAAATCCATATTCATTGGCTATCGAGGATGCCAGCGGAACGTGAGTGCGCCCAGAGCAAGAAAGGCCGCACTCATTACGCCGAGTATCGTCAGTTGTGGCAGGATTTCCACGAGGCCCGCACCATCAAGCATTACCGCGCGGGCCGCTGTCAGGATGTGTGTCAGTGGGAAAATCGAGGCCACCCTGAGGACCCAGTCACTGGCCGCCTCGAGTGAAAACCAGACGCCGGACAACATCATCATTGGCCAGGTGACCATATTCAGCAGGCCGCCGGCCAGTTCTTCGCTCGTCACGCGTGCCGCGATAAGGAGACCGAGCGAGATCAGGGCGATAGCACCGATCAACAGGATTGCCAGGAGGAGCCAATAGCTGCCATCAACACGAATATCGAGAAAGAATTTCGTTCCGGCAAAAATAAAAGTCGAAAAAACGAGAATCAACAGTAGCCTCGAACCAACCTGCGCAATAACAAATTCAATCGAGCGCAATGGCGTCGCGCGCAGGCGTTTCAGGAAGCCGTTCTTTCTGTACCTTACGACCACGTAGCCGACACCGAAGAGGCAGCTGAACATCATGTTCATGCCGAGAATGCCCGGCAGCACCCAGTCAACGTAGCGAACAGGTTCGCCTTGAACCTGGGACTTGGTCAGTTGTCCGCCGGCTGCAACGTCAGCCTGGAGCAAGGCAAATTCGACAAAATAACCTTTAGGTGAATCGGGATTTACCCAGTATTGCAGCTCGGGGCCCAGATCGACGAGCAGATCAAGCTGATGCCGCGATACCTTGCGAAGCCCCTCGTCACGATCATGTATCGCTACAAACTCGATATACCGGGTATCCAGGAACGGATGTGCCGCAACATCAACAACGTCGCTGTCCTGAAACACACCGACAGTGTACTCGGCGCGCTCATTGCTGAAGATGAAAGACAAGCCGAACATGAGTGCAACTGGAAGAATCAGGTTCCAGCTCATCGATCCACGATCACGAACGAATTCGAGATTACGTGCGCGGAAAATGGCGTAAATACGGCTTAGCATTGTTCAGGCTCGCAGCGAATGGCCAGTAAGATCCAGGAAGAGATCTTCGAGATTGGGCTGACGAATTTTCATTCGATTGAGCCCCGATGTGTTTGTCGCAAGTTCGCGCAGGCTTTCATTCACGTCATCGGTTTCGATTTCAATGACGCCCTGGGTTTCCAGGATCCGATGCTGGTGCTTGCTAAGGTCGCCCGAAAAGTCGCTGAGCGGCAATTCGATGATCACATTTTTGTATTGCTGTTGTAACAGATCTTTTGGCTTTCCCTGGATGATGATCTGGCCCGCGTCCATGATTGCGATTTCGTCACAAAGAATCTCTGCTTCCTCCATGTAATGAGTCGTCAGGATGACCGTTGTTCCCTCTGCACGAATGCGTTTCACGAGGTCCCAGAAATTGCGCCTCGCCTGCGGGTCCAGTCCGGTCGTCGGCTCATCGAGAAATATCAGTCGAGGCCGGTTGACCAGGGCAACTGCTAATAGCAGTCGTTGACGCTGGCCTCCGGACAGCTTCCGGTTATCCCGGTCGAGCAGATCCGTCAGCGAGCATTGCTCGACAATGTGTGCCAGGTCTCCCTTGCGGTCATAAAGGCTGCGAAACATTTCCAGTGTTTCCCCGACCGTGATGTAGTCCTGTAGAGCCGTGCTCTGGAACTGGATGCCTGCTTCTTCGCGGAACTGCTTGCCAGCGGGTGAACCGTAATACCAGACCTCTCCGGAGCTTGCCGGAGTGACTCCCTCCATGATTTCCACGGTGGTGGTCTTGCCGGCTCCGTTAGGTCCGAGCAGGCCGAAGCAAATCCCCTCCGGCACCGAGAACGAGACATCATTGACCGCGAGCACCCCAGGGTACTTTTTGACGAGATTTCGGGCCTCGAGCGCTATTTGCATGGTGAATTCAGGAGAAGGTGGCATGGAAAGGGCGTAAGAGTACCCTTTGGCGCCAGCGGCGCATAGATTACTGAGCCGGGCATTTGCAACCAATTGGCTGTGAGCGGTATCAAATTATTAGCAATCACGATTAATTCCTGAATCGAGGGACAAAAATGAGGCAACAAACCAGATTCGCATCACTCCTGGCAGGCGCGCTGGCTATCGCAATGACCGTCCCGGCGCATGCAATCAGCATTAACAAGAGCATCAGTATCGACGACGGAGTGGAAACTGACGGTCAGTCTTCGGTCAACGGCAGCATTTCGATCGGCGCAGGAGCGATAATCAACGGTTCCGTTGATACCGTTAACGGAACCATTCGCATCGATGACAATGCGCGGGTGAAAGACGCTGAAACGGTCAATGGCAGCATCCGGGTCGGGTCCGGCGTTACAGCCGATGACATTGGAAGCGTCAATGGTTCCATCCGGATCGGGCAAAATGTCACTGTCGATGGCGAAGTCAGTGTGGTCAACGGGAAGATCAGCCTGGATAAAGGAACATCGGTAGCGGACGACGTTAGCAACGTGAATGGCGAAATCATGGTCACCGGGGCCGAGATCGGGGGCGACCTGACGACGGTCAACGGGGATGTCACGCTTGAGGACAGCGCCGTACTTCGGGGCGATCTCATCATCGAAAAGCCGGGTGGCTGGGGCTGGAATCGCAGCAAACGCAAACCGAAAGTCGTCATCGGTCCGGGGTCCAAAGTCATAGGTAGCATCAGGCTCGAGCGGGAAGTTGAGCTTTTTATCAGCGAGTCAGCCGAAGTGGGCGGGGTCACCGGCGAGATGAGCATGGACGACGCAATACGTTTCAGTGGTGCACGTCCGTAGGGAAGGATTTCGCCGGAAAAAAGGCGTGTTTCGAGGGTGCTCTGCCAGTTAGAATCCACCTGTGCAGAATGCAGCCCGCCAATTACCGCTTTTTGACATTGAACGAGAAGAGCCCGGCAAGCAACCGGGCTTTTCTGTGCGTCTGAGTCACCGGGCAAAAAGACTCTCTATCAAGGTATTCCCCCGGGGGCGGGTGGAGGTCGTCGT
>JAHEFD010000025.1 GCA_024640345.1 Woeseiaceae bacterium | reverse complement strand
AACGCCATATCGGGGTGCTTTCTCTTTACATCGCAGGCGACAACATTCATTCACAGCACGCCTTTTCTGCTAAAAATTTCAATGATCTTTCTGGCCGCAATTTGCGCGGCTATTATCCAGAATCGCATGCGAGATGACGCATCTGCCTGGGATAGTTCCGGTACTGCTGCCGTTGGATCTGTGAAAGCTATCGCCGCTGTTTCGCTCGCACTCTGGGTGGGCGCAATAATATCCGGTCGCCTGGTCGCGTACCTGTAAGAGATAGGGAGAATATTATGGAAGGTTTCGTAACTGCGATCGAAGGTACGGCGATCAACGAGTGGGTCCTGGGGTCTGCGTGGGTTTGGCCAATAATGGAGATACTTCATTTTATCGGCCTGTCATTGTTGCTCGGTTCATTGCTGATCATTGATCTGCGTATGGCGGGATTTTTCAGGCGGATAAATATCGTCGCGACGCACAAGCTGCTTCCCTGGGTATTTGTTGGCTTCGGTATCAACATGATAACCGGCATCCTGTTTGTCTTTGGTGACCCGGCAAGATATACGGCAAATATCGGCTTTCGTTGGAAAATGGTTCTTGTTCTCGTTGCCGGTCTGAACGCGCTCTGGTTTTGGTGGAAAATAAACCCGGTCATGAAGACATGGGAGCCGCACGCGGATACGCCGGCGATTGCGAAGGTAATCGCCTGGGTGTCGTTGGGAACCTGGTTCAGTGTGCTGCTGCTGGGGCGGTTGATTCCCTATATCGGAACCGGCTGATCGATCGCCGACACAAAAACAATTGACCGACGTCAGGGAATAATGAATCAATCTGCGTAACAGCAGTTGAAATGATCCGCGGACGCCGCTGCCGATTCCCGATAAGCTTTACGAGATGAGCAGCGTCAGCTATTCGGCATTCTCAAGCAGGAATTATCGCAAGTACCTTTACGGAAACCTGCTATCCGTTCTGGGAGTGTGGATTCAGCGTCTCGCGCTCGGCTGGCACGCGTGGCAATTAAGTGAATCGACGTTTGTAGTAGGTGTCGTCGCCGCTGCTCAATTCCTGCCGCTGGTACTGTTCACACCGTTTTTCGGCGTGCTGGTCGACCAGGTCAGTACGCGGATCGCCGCGATTGTCATGCATTTTTTACTCGCATCGGTCGCGAGCCTGCTGGCTGTGCTGACCCTGTCGGGCAACATGACAGTCGAGTGGCTTATCGCTCTTGCGTTCATGCACGGGCTGGCCAACAGCGCTTACTCTCCTGTTCGGCTTGCCCTGATTCCGGATCTTGTAAGGAAAGAGCAATTTGCCAGCGCCGTTGCCATCTCCTCCATGGCTTTCAATATTTCGCGTTTTATCGGCCCGGGGATCGCAGGTGCGATCGTTGCACTTTGGGGGCTGGGTGCAGCGTACGCGATCAACGCGATCACGTACCTGCCCGTAATTTACGTATTGTTCATTATTCGCATCGACGTGCATGTACCCCATCCGGGACCAACCAAGCCCTATCTCGCACAACTAATGGAAGGGCTCCGCTACACCAGGGATCACGCACGGATTCGGCAGATAATCCTGCTTTCCGGAGTCAGCAATTTTTTTGGTCGCGGAATTCTCGAGTTGATGCCGGCTTTTGCGGTTTTGATCCTTGATGGTGGCAGTGGTGTGCTCGCGGCGCTCATGGCCGCGGCCGGAATCGGCTCGATCCTGGCGAGCCTCGCCTTCTCATCCCGCAGCCTTCAATCTCACCTGCACACGCTTGTGGTCATCGGCGCAATCGGAGTCGGACTCTCCATTGCCCTGTTTGCCTTCGTGAGCAACCTGTCGTCGGGAATTGCAGTGGTGTTATTCCTGGGGCTGTTCGCCAGCCTGGTCGCGATCGGGTCACAGACCGAGGTCCAGATGCAGGTTGAGAACCGGCTTCGGGGGCGCGTGATGAGTTTGTGGACGCTCGTTATCATGGGCGGCCCGGCAATTGGCAGTGTTGTCGCGGGTGCATTGGCGGGCGATATAGGCGCCACGTACACGTTTTACGCCTTTGCAGCCTTGTCTTTAATGTTGGTTCTGCTGGTCGGAATCAAACGTGCCAACCCGGAAAATGCGACCAGCGATGGCTGAATGCCATATCGCCCGGCCAGCCGTTACGTAACCGATTCAGTCACCGTGGACGATGCCGGCGGCAATGCCGAGTTCCGGGGCGACGCTGTAAAAGTCGCTGACGGGCGCAGATCCTCCGGCGGCCCGGTGAGCGGCGGCAGCAGCGATCCAGGTGTGCAGTTCCATCGAGCCGATGCCCGCCTCTTTAACCAGGGCATGCGGATCCCAGGTATCGAATTCCTCCAGCCGGTTACTACACAGGACTTCCAGGAATCGCTCGTCCGCCTCTGCGTTCAGTTTCATGTCTGCAGCCGTGCGTTCCCCTCGCACGATCATCTCGGCACCTTCATGGTGCATCACCTCCAGCAGTTCGATCCATTGATCCGGACTGAGGGATTGCGGGTCGTCGCCGCCGGAAAGCTGCCAGGCCGTCACCTCGGGCGGTCCGTCGCCCAGTTCCGGGTAATATCGTCGCGGGTTGTGGGACATCCCGCCGGACGCGAGAAACAACACGCGACCGCCCAGGCCGGCAGCATATCTGCCGACCGCTTCTCCCATGAGGCGAGTTCGGCGAAAAGGTACGAAGGGCTCGGCGATCGCATTGATAAAGATCGGGACGACCGGTTTTGCGGCGAGTCCGCCCAGCATGTTGTTGATGGTCTGCGAAAAGGCGTGATCGATCGTCATATCGGTGGACACTGCCGGGTCGATATCGTTTTGGCGCATGAAATTGACGATGTCAGTTGCCGTGCCGGACGGGACGTTGAGTGCGCCTTCAAATCCGCCAATGTCGCCGACGGCGGTAGCTTTCAGGCCAACGCAGAAGGCAGGCATGAGTTTCAGGAAGAATCCATTGAAGTGATCTGCTCCGAAAGCGACCACCAGGTCGGCGTCAAATTCCTGAACGGCGGTTTCGCGCGCCTTGTACGCCGCCACCAGCGCCTCCCAGTCTTCCGGGGGTTTCGCATAGCAGTAGAGCAGGGGGCTGTGAGAGGCGCACACTAATGAGGTCGTCATGTCATTACGCCGGGCGTGGCGCCTCCTGGTCGATTCAACTCAGTCGCCATTTACCCATAGCCTTTTCTTCACGTTCCAGCGGATTCCACAATGTTCCCAGTCCGCTGATGGAAACTTCCACCGGGCCGTCAACCGTTTGAAAGTTCGCATGGTGTATGGATTTCCTGTTTTGTGATGGTTTGAAAGCTGTACCGCAGCTGATGATGTCACCTGGCTCGAGCGTCAAAAACTGGCTTATGAAACTGACGATTTCCGCGACTTTGTAGTTGTAGTAGCGCGTGCTGTCATTGGCCACCGTCTCGCCGCCGACTTTGCAGGTAACATCCAGATCATCCGGATCTGCAATTTCATCTATGGTCGTAATGAACGGTCCCATGCAGCCGAAGGTATCGGTGCCCTTGTAACGCGCCGCGTATGATAAATGTTGCTCACGTCGCTTCAGTTCGCCCGGATTCTGTTCATCCGGGTAAAGTGCCCAGTAATGAAACAGGTCCTCGGCGCGCATGCCGTTCCCGGTTATGTCGTTAAAAATGGTGTAGCCGAAAACATATTTCAACGCATCGTCGGCATCGGTATCACGGACTGTCTTGCCGATAACAACAGCGAGTTCCGGTTCCGGATGTACGCTCCCGTAGTAAGGCCTCACTCGTACCGCTTCGTTGTGGCCAATGAGGCACGACGCGGGCTTTAGAAAAAAGGCCGGGTGAGCCGGGGCGCTGATTTTTCGCTCGTTACTGGCGGAATTGTTCATCGCAACGCCACAAATTTTCCCTGGTCTCCTTACAGGAGGGTGCCATTTGACGTCACTGCAAGCGATGCTTTGACCGTCTGCGAGTGCATGCAGGATGTGTTCCTTGGCGTAGCTGCCCAGGCGAATCAGTTCGGTCATGGTGCCGACACTGTCGATGACAGCCAGCTCCGCGTCACTTTTCAGTACGCCGATTCTATCGGTGCCTCTGTATTGAAAGCTTGCAAGCTTCACCTACTTTGCTCCCGAGCTTGGTTTGCCCGGCCAGATCATCCGGGCGATGGTGTCATCGGAATGAAACATCAGGTGCTTCAGTGCGCCACCGACATGCAGCAGCACAAGTAGCATCAGGAGAAATGCCGAGTTGGAATGAATAAACCAGGCAAAGGCCTTCGTAGTTTCCGATTCGCTGAAGGGAGCGGAAATGGAGAACCAGCCAAAAATCGAAACAGGATGACCGCCCGACCAGACCATCACCGGCCCGGATAATAGCATCAGGGCAACAGTGACCAGCATCGCATAGTGAGCAACCATCGCGACTCTATGGATAAATAATGTCTGGCCCCTGACGTGCGGGTGCCCGGATCTTAATCGCCAGATGATTCGAGCCACGATAAGCAGCCACGCACTTGCCGCAATCGACACATGCAATTGCCGTTGACTATCGACGTCTTCCGGTAATGCATTGACGATGCTCTTGCCGATGAACCACAGGATGATAATGACGATCGCAGTGAACCAGTGCAGCAGGATCGAGATCCAGCCATATACGGAGTCGCTGTCGTACAGAATTGATTGTTCTAAATGTTGTTCTTCCTGATGTAGCATGAGTCCTTGCTTATGCACGCCAATCGAAGGTCATTTCAACACAGGCACCCCGTATTTTCGACTGTTTGTTTCGGCGGGCGCAACTGATCGGGAATCCGTGCCATAGGGCATTTACAATGTTCCAAATTCAGCAAAGGACTCTGTTTTGAAAGCTTTGGTTATCGGGCGACATTCGGGACTCGCAATGCGAGTTCTTATTTCCCTTTCATTGCTGCTGGTTGCGGGCAGCCTCTTTGCACATGGAGTCGCAGGCGAGGACGCAGAATTTTTAGCGCAGAATGCCGGACGCGCGCTTGCCGTCTACACCTACCTCGGCGCCAAGCACATGATCACCGGCTACGATCATCTCTTATACCTGGTCGGTGTGATTTTTTTCCTGTACAGGCCCAAAGATATTGCGGTCTACGTGACCCTGTTCGCAGCCGGCCACAGCCTGACGTTACTTGGTGGCGTTTTGGGCGACATCCGTGTCAACGTCTATCTCGTCGACGCGCTGATCGGGCTGTCTGTTGTCTACAAGGCGTTCGAGAATCTTGACGGGTTCAATACGGTTTTTGGTTTTCAGCCCAATCCGAAGGTGGCCGTCTTTTCATTCGGGCTGGCCCATGGATTCGGTCTCGCGACGAAACTACAGGAATTCACGCTGTCAGAGGACGGACTGGTTGCCAATATCATTGCATTCAATGTTGGCGTTGAAATTGGCCAATTGATGGCGCTCGCCGTGTTGCTGATATTGATCACCGCCTGGCGGTCGAGCGGATCGTTCGGTCGTTTTGCAAACGCATTCAACGTCTGGCTGATGTTCGCGGGCTTTCTGCTCGCGAGCTACCAGATGGCGGGATATTTCTATGCGAGCTGACGTGGTTCCCGTTCAGAGCTTCTATTGGTAAGACCGCATGATCTCTTCAAGGCTTTCGTAATAGCCCCGAACTTCGAGAACGATCCTGACCGGATTCTCCTCGATATTCATCCAGTACCAACCATGGTTACCGTCGAAGGGCGCGACCAGGGAACCTGAGGCGGACGGTTCTTCACTTTCCAGGTAGCGCAGCCAGTAGCGGTCCGGATAGTCATCGGTCCTGGTAGGGTCCGCGTGGAAATCGGTGTAGATGGTCTCTCCTTCGACCAGTTTCCAGCTGTAAACGAGCGCATCGCCTTGCTTCATCACCGCTTTGACTTCGACCTGTTCGAGTTCATCCAGCGCGATTTCCATGGTCGTGGTCTGGAACCCTGATGTGTGTGTGCTCGAAAAGGGCTCACCGAGTACCTCGGGTTCGTAATAATCGAAGTCCTCCTCAGCTGGCGGGCTGGGATATGCGCCAGTGAGCAGCTTCGGCGCAGTTTGCACTGTATCCGGCCTGTCTGCCTCGACAGTCTCCGTCGCTGCGGTTTCCAGGTCGGTCAGACCGAGCTTCGTGCCAACGCCTGTTGGATCGACGCCGTACTCGGCCGGCATGATAAACACCGCCGTGACGACAACGGCACCGAGCAGAGTGAAAAACGCGCTCTTGAAAAGGCTGCTGCCGGATGGCTTGTCGTTCCCGCTGTTGGAATCACCCATGATTTACGCCGCTTCGTTGCCTGATGAGGCAGATACAGTAGCCCACACCCGATCAGGTGGACAAGTTTGCAGGGCCCGATCGAACCATTATCCGTAACGACTGTCGTTACAAGGTGGTTGTATTAAGAAATGTCAAAGCGTTGGAAGAGTGTCGCCAATCGTGACACGATGTGTTGTTTTGTGGATCTAATGACAGAATAATGCCGCCTCACAGCGCGCCTCGCCTGCATGATAATGAAAATACTCGAAAAAGTTTTAATTGGAACGATACTCCTGATGGCCGGCGGTTTGTCCGTGGCACAGGAAACCGTGCTCGATGACAAGCGTATCAAGATCAACCGGATAGCGAATGCGCCGGATATCGATGGCCGGATCGAGGAAGCCGAATGGGCTGGCGCGGCTCGAATCAGCGATTTGCACGAAGTTGAACCGGTTGAATTTACGACGCCTTCCGAGCGGACGGTCTGGTATATCGCATACGATGACAAGTACCTTTACGTCGCCGGTTATGCCTACGACAGCGAACCGGACCAGATCGTCGGCAACGTCCTTCGTCAGGGCGGTCAGCTTTTTTCCGATGACAGAATGGGCATCATTATCGATGCGTTTAACAACAAGCGCAGCGGTTATTCATTTACGCTGAATCCAAACGGCGTTCGCGCTGAAGCGATTTATGCGACAGCGACGCGACCTTCCGATGACTGGGACGGCATTTGGCGCGGTGCCTCGGCGAGAGTGGATGACGGATGGACAGTTGAAATGGCCATTCCATTCAACACGCTCACATTTGACCCGTCGAACGATACCTGGGGTATGAATTTCCAGCGTCGCATTGCCCGTCGTGCAGAAAACATAGCCTGGCAATCCCGAAATGGTGCGATAAACCCGACCGTATCTGGAGAGGTTTACGGCTTTGAAAACCTGAGCCAGGGAATAGGGCTCGACCTTATTCCATCGGCGAGCGCAGTACACACGAAAGACCGTGAACTGAACATGTCAGGAACTGATGTAAACCCTTCACTGGACGTCAGTTACAAGTTGACCCCTTCGATCAATGCGCTGTTGACGTTGAAAACTGATTTCGCAGCTACTGAAGTGGATGGCCGGCAACTCGGCTTGCAGCGCTTCAGCCTGTTCTTTCCTGAAAAGCGCAGTTTCTTCCTGACGGATTTCGATATTTTCCAGTTCGGTGGTGTCCCGATAGGAATGGGATTCGGCAGTCGTACCACGGGTACGCAATCGGGCCCGAATGGGCTCGCGTTCTTTTCGAGAAGAATTGGACTAACCGGCGATCGTGAGGAAGTCGATATTATCGCCGGCACAAAAGTCAGTGGCCGTATCGGCGATACGGACTTTGGAACGCTCTATATCCTTCAGGACGACTACGTTAACAACGACAACGAAGTTATCGACAAGTCTGATCTCATTGTCGGCAGGGTATCTACCGGCGTACTGGAGGAATCGTCTCTCGGTGCAATCGTCACCTACGGGGATCCTGGTTCAAACACGGACAGCGCGCTTTACGGTGCTGATTTTCTGTATCGAAACACCCGACTTGGCACCAACCGGTCAATGGAAGGCAATTTCTGGATCCAGAGGTCGGACAACGATGGTGTCGACGGGAAAGATATGGCCTGGAGCGCTGTTGTCGGCTTCCCGTCCCGGGTTGGTTTTGAAGGTGGCCTCCAGATCCACGAAGTCCAGGAAAACTTCGATCCGGCGATGGGTTTTGCCAATCGAACGGGCGTGCGCCTTTACGGCGGCGAAATGGGATACCGGAGGAACCTGAACAACGCATCGTTCTTAAGGGAGATCAGCCATGGCCTGGAGGCGGCCCGCTGGGAGTACCTCGATACCGGTCTCGTGCAGTCGCAGGAGATCACAGCTGACTTCCTGAGTTTCCGCTCGATCGAGGGTGACTTTGCACGGCTCGAATACAAAGCGCTGCAGGAGGGTTTGCTGGTTGGTGAGCAACCGCTCGAGGACATTGGAATCTTGATTCCGGCAGGTCAGTATTCCTTCGATCGCTGGGGTTCATTTGTCCGCACAGCCAGCCACCGTGGCTGGTTCACTCAGCTGCGCGTGGATGACGGAGGCTGGTACAACGGGGACAAATTTCACGTCAACTCGGAATTTGGCTGGATACCGAACGAGCATTTCAACATCAAGCTGAAACTTGATTACAACAAGTTCGATTTTCCGGGCGTCACGGCCTACACCCGCCAGATAACGCTGGAAAATGAATTGTCGTTTAATTCCAAGTTGTCGCTGGTGACGCTCGCGCAATACGACAACATATCTGATGACGTCGGAATCAACGCCAGGCTGCGGTACAACGTCTCCGCCGGTCAGGATCTCTGGTTCGTGCTGAATCACAATATGGTTCGTGATCGATCGATCGATGATCGTTTTCACAGCACACAGTCGGTGGCTGTCGCCAAAATTCGTTACACCTTCAGATACTAGCGGGCCGGCTTATCCGGAGCCGGCATTTACCACATGGTTTTTCCGCTGCTCCTCCCTCAATATAGAGCTTGCCAGACGACGGCTCGGTAGTCGCGCCGCTCGCAACAAGGGCAGAGCGTGTTCCCTCCAACAGGCAACGCGGCGCTTCTGACCATTGGCAGGGGTAGCAGTGGCAACGACAGACAGTATTTTCATCCAGGAATTCAGGACTAACTGGCGAATTTTGCTGGTCGCATTTACCTGTTTCCTGTTTGCATTCAGCGCACCGGCGTTCCTGGTTCCATTTATCTATCCGGAGGTCATCAAGGAGTTTGGCTGGACACGCGAGCAGGCCACGCTGTTTGCTTCAGCGAAATACATCACCGGATCGATAATCGCCATAGTCGTAGGTCGCTTCATCGACGTTCTCGGCGTTCGCAACGTGTTGATCGCTGTCTCCACCATCGGTGGCCTGGCGCTGCTCAGTTTCCTGTGGACCCCCAACCTGGCTGTCTACTACGTGGCCGGCGTGATGCTCGGTTTCGCTGGTGCAGGAACAATGGTCTCGCTCAAGGTATTGATTTCAAGGACTTTTCATGCGTCCCAAGGCACAGCGATGGGCATCGCGATGCTTGGCACGAGCGTTGGCCAGATGATCGTTCCCTTCGCAATCACTTACGCGATCGAATCCTATGGATGGAGGGTTGGCAGCGCGCTGCTCAGCGCGGGCGTATGGATTATCGCGTTGCCCCTGATGATCTTCTTTCTGAACGATCAATCGTTTGAAAGTGCGGAAGACCGGGCGTCGCCGGCCAAAATCAAGTCTGCTGCAATGGACAGGAACGTAGTGATGGACCTGGTCGTGCAACCGCGATTCTGGCTAATCGCGCTTGGAGTGTTTGCCGCGGGGTTTGTAGACCAGGCGTTGACCCAGCACCAGGTTCTGTATCTCCAGGAGGACCTGGGCCTGAGCGCGACATTCGTGGCGACCGGTATCAGCGCAATGGGTCTTATCGGGCTCGCCAGCCGCCTGCCGGTCGGTGGTGTTTTTGACAAGCTGTCGATCAAAGGGGTATCGCTGACCTACCTGGTCCTGGCCACCGCCTGTGTGCTGGCCCTGGGTGCGTTGAATCCTTATGTCTTTGCCGGATTTGTCGTATGTCGGGCAATCGGGCACTCCGCCGTACTGCTGGATACGACGGTTCTCTCCAAACATACGTTCGGTGTAAGGAATCTCGGCATCATTCTTGGCATCTACACGAGTGCAGTAAACCTGGGATTCACCGTTGGACCATGGTTCATGGCGAGAATGTTCACAGTCACCGGCTCATACGTGCTGCCTTTCATCATTTGCGCCGGCGTCGGCATTTTCGCGGCGGCGATCCTGATTCCCGTCAAGCCGGTCTACTGGCTGGAAATGAAAACGCGGCTCCGGTCGGGATTGCAGGCAGGCACAGCTACCTAGAATCAGGTCCGGACCGGATCAGTATTACAGGAATTCGTTTGATTTGGCTGCGCATGGTTTCGGCAGACGGATCCGGGGACCCTGAGGGGAATACCTAAATCGGGCCGGGTCCGCTAGTATCGGGCCTGAGGCAACAAAATAAGAATTACAGGGGGTATTCATGTCTGACTTCGGTCTCATCATTAATGGCAAAAAACTGGCAACGGCCGAGTCGTTCGGCGTCATCAATCCCGCGACCGAGGAGATTGTCGCGCAATGCCCTGTCGCCTCGAAGGAACAGCTGGACGCGGCAGTCAGCGCAGCGGCCAATGCATACAAGACGTGGTCAAAAGTTTCCGACGAGGAAAGAGCGGCGGCCTGCGGCAAGATTGCTGCGGCAATCAGCGATCACGCGGATGAATTGGCCAGGCTTCTGACCCAGGAGCAGGGCAAGCCGCTGGATGGATCAAGATTCGAGCTGGGCGGTGCCGGCGCGTGGGCCGGGTATACCGGCAGCCTGTCGTTGCCGGATAAAGTCATCCAGGATGACGAAAACGCGAGGATTATTCAGACGCGGAAACCCCTTGGTGTGGTGGGGTCAATCACGCCGTGGAATTTCCCGTTGATGATCGCGATCTGGCATGTTGTGCCGGCCATTCGAACCGGCAACACGGTCGTGCTAAAGCCATCGCCGTTTACGCCGCTCAGTACGCTGCGAATGGTCGAAATTGTGAACGAGGTGTTGCCGCCCGGAGTGTTGAATTGCGTCACCGGCACGAATGAACTGGGCCAGTGGATGACGGAACACGAGGGTATCGCAAAGATAATCTTTACCGGGTCGGTCCAGACCGGCAAGAAAGTGATGGGTAGTTCTGCCAACAGCCTGAAACGCGTCACGCTGGAACTCGGGGGCAATGATGCGGGCATCGTTCTTGACGACGCGGACCCGGCATCGATTGCGCCAGGAATCATCCAGGGCGCGTTCATGAATAACGGCCAGGTCTGTGCCGCCCTGAAGCGGCTCTACGTTCCGGCGTCTATATACGACAAAATGTGCGATGAGCTCGTCAAGGCAGCGCCAACAGGAAAGATGGGCAACGGACTCGACGAGGACACGGCGCAAGGTCCACTCGCCAACAAAATGCAGTATGAAAAGGTCGTCGGGCTGCTGGAAGATGCCAAGGCCCGCGGTGGTCGGGTTCTGTGCGGCGGCGAGGTCCCTGATGGCCCCGGCTATTTCGTGCCGTTCACGATTATTGCCGATGTTAGCGGTGGAATGCGTATCGTTGACGAAGAACAATTCGGTCCATTGCTGCCAGTAATAAAGTACACGGACCTCGACGACGCCATCGCGCAGGCAAACGGCCTCGAAGTCGGGCTCGGTGGATCGGTGTGGTCCTCGGACACGGGGAAGGCCAGCGCGGTTGCAGCACGACTCGAGAGCGGGACCGCCTGGGTTAACCAGCATGGCCCGATCGCGCCGAATGTTCCGTTCGGCGGCGTCAAATGTTCGGGTATCGGTGTCGAATTCGGAGAAGAAGGACTCGCGGAGTACACAACGATCCAGGTTGTGAACGTCGCGAAGAGCGCAGCCTGATGAGTAAACTGTTTGCCCGGATCGGACCGGGCATGATGGTTGCAGCCGTTGGCGTCGGTGTTTCGCACCTCGTTCAATCCACCCGCGCAGGCGCCGACTTCGGCCTGTCGCTGGTCTGGCTGGTCATCCTGATTGTTGTGCTGAAGTACCCGGCGTTTCGCTTTGCGGTCGATTATGCGACCGCGACCGGGCGCAGTCTCGTCACGGGTTATTCGAAGATCAGCAGGGTGGCGCTGACCTGGCTCGGTCTCGCGTTCATTGTTGATATGTTTATCGCGCCAGCCGCGGTGTCACTCGTGACCGCAGGCCTGATCATCAGCATCTTCGACATTCCCTACAGCGCACCTGTAGTTGCTGTTGGCCTGATGTTGGTGACAGCGCTGATACTCCTCAACGGTCATTACATGAAGGCCGAGAAAATCGTGAAGATCATGGTCATTTCGTTTTCAATCCTGACCGTGATTGCCATGTTCGTTTCCTTACCCCTTCTGGGCAGTGACAATCGGCCGATGTTTGCTGATCTCGAGTTCGATCGCTCGCTTATCCTGTTTATCATCGCAGTCACCGGCTGGATGCCCATGCCCCTGAGTGGCGCGATTTTTCAGTCCAAATGGATATGCGAAAGGCGCCGCGCCGCCGGAGCGGAAGAGTTCAGTTATAGCCAGGCATTGACCGATCTTCGGATTGGTTATGGATTGACGCTGATTCTCGCCATCTGTTTCGTCGTGATGGGCACCGCGGTGCTTTTTGAAACTGATCGCGTGGCGCCGCAAAACCCGGGCGCATTTGCGACGGAGCTGCTGTCGATTTTCACGACGGTGTTTGGCAAATGGATGTATCCGATAATTTCTGTAGCCGCCCTGGCGGTAATGTGGTCAACGCTGGTTGCCCTGATGGACGCAGTACCACGTGTGGTCGGCAGGCTGTTCAGCTTTGCCAATAAGAATCCCGATGAGGTGCCGGACCGGTACACAATGTACCTGGCGGTGCAGGTCATTGGTGTTACCGCGATCGTACTGTTCCTCATGGGCGGTTTCGTGGCATTCCTTGATTTTGCAACCAGCATGGGTTTCCTTGCGGCACCGGCTATCGCTTACTACAACTACCGCGCGGTGACGTCACCGGAAATCGCTGCTGAATTCAGGCCCAATGCGACTCTCGTTGCCTGGAGCTGGATCAGCATCGTCTCTCTGTCCGGATTCGCGATATCCTACTTCGCTTTCAAATTCTTCTAACCCCACTTTCTAACTTTGATCGGGATACTGTGAATGGCACAGACTGAAACAATGACGGGCGGCGAAGCGATGGTTCGCGCCGCTGTCGCAAATGGAATAGACATGATATTCGGACTGCCGGGTGCGCAAATCTACCCGATGTTCGACGCGATTTACCGGATGCCCGAAGTGAGTGCAGTGATCAGCAGGCACGAGCAGGGTGCCGCCTACATGGCATTTGGCGCTTCCGCCGCGACAGGCAAGCCAAGCGCCTATGCGGTGGTCCCCGGTCCCGGTGTATTGAATACGGCGGCGGCCCTTTGCACGGCTGCTGGCACGAACAAGCCGGTGCTGTGTATGACCGGTCAGATCATGTCGGAATTTCTTGGCGTGGGTCGCGGTCATTTGCACGAGTTGTCTGACCAGCGCGGTACGCTCGAGAAGATTGCAAAACACGCTGATCACATCGCGGAACCGGCGAATACGTCCGCGCAGGTCAACAATGCATTTCGTGCGATGCTGTCAGGCAGGCCCGGTCCGGCAACTATCGAGATGTGCTGGGATACGATGGCCAAGCCCTGGGACGTGGCGATCGGACCCGGTAATACGGCCATAGACAAACCGGAAGTCGACGAAGACGCGGTTAGCGAAGCAGCTGACCTGGTGGCCAGTGCAAGAAATATCATGATCATGACCGGTGGTGGTGCGCAGCACGCGAGTAGCGAAGTGCGTGAGCTCGCCGAGACACTGGGAGCCGTCGTTACTGCGTTCAGGAGCGGTCGTGGCGTGGTCAGCGAAGATCATCCCTGTGGTGCTTCATCGGCGGCGGCAAAGGCACTGTGGGACGACACCGATCTGCTGATCGGAATTGGCTCGCGGCTGGAAATGCAGTTCATGCGCTGGGGCTCGATGGCGGAATATCGTGACCGCGCGCCGGAAAGCGGGCCAAAAGTCATTCGAATCGATATCGACCCGGAGGAGATGGGTCGGTTCAAGCCCGATACAGGAATTGTGGCCGATGCCATCGACGGCACGCGGGCGCTGATCGAAAAGATCAAGAGCCGCGGATACAAGGCGGGTGACCTCGACCGCATCGCCGAGGCAAAAGCCAGGTCAAGAAAGGAATACGAAGAGATCCAGCCCCAGGTGGCCTACCTCGATACCATCCGTGAAGTCCTGCCCCGTGACGGCTTCATGGTAGAGGAACTCTGCCAGGTTGGCTTTGCGTCCTATTTTGCCTACCCGGTTTACGAGCCACGAACCTATGTCACTTGTGGATACCAGGGCACGCTCGGTTTCGGATTCCCCACGGCTATCGGTGTCAAAGCCGCATTGCCGAATAAGGCTGTCGTATCAATAACGGGTGATGGTGGGTTTTTATTTGGTATGCCGGAGCTTGCCAGCGCGGTGCAGCACAACATCGGATTGATTACGATAGTGTTCAACAACAGCTCGTTCGGCAACGTGCGTCGAGATCAGCAGATACAATACAACTCGCACCTGATTGGTGCTGACCTTGCCAATCCGGACATGATGAAACTCGCAGATTCTTTCGGCGTCGATGGTTACCGGGTGGCGACGCCCGATGAGCTGAAGCCGGCGCTGGCGACGGCGATCGACAACAACAAACCGGCGCTGATCGAGGTCGTTGTCGAGCGAGGATCCGAGGTGTCGCCCTGGAAATACATAATGAAGTATTAGGCGGGAAACCGTTTTGTGCACGACAGGCTGATCATGGACGATTCTCAGGCTCCCCGGTCGCAATGACAGGCTGGATCAATTGAGAGACGTCAGCGATCGCTTTCGGTGAAAGCAAGTGCGGTGTGTAAGCCTTATTCAATCCGGTCGTGCTTAATCGTGGTGTTGTTGCCAATCACTACTCGCAGCTTTCGTGCTCCTGCTCCCACCAGCGCGACAGAACCCGGTTATATTCCGAAATGTAATCGGCTGCGCCGTCGATGGCAGCGCGCTCACCTGGCCCCAGTTCATCGAGCGCTATCGGCATAACGAAATCGTCGCGCCTCGTATGGCAACTCAGCAGTTCATCGACGCCCGGAAATTCAGCGGTGCCGCCCGACTGCAGTCCAATCAGTCTCGCGTGTCCGTCCGCGTACTCGCGTGCAATACGGGTCAGGTGATCATTTTCCTCGATCCAGGCGATCACTTTTGCCGCAGGAGGCAGGGACGCATCCGTCGACGGAAAGCCGGCAGGTATCGTAGCGGGGTTCAGCGCCATCTTGTCCATTTTGAGAATGTCTTTCGGCCAGATGTAGTTGCCGCGGCGCATCATCACGACCGTGCCGTCGGGATAATGCAACTCGTGTCCGCGAATTTCGTTTTTCTTGTACTTGTCAGGCCAGCCAACGACGGTAATGGGATCGCCCGTCTTGATGGCCTTCAATTCGTCGGCAAAGCCGAGTCGGGCAGCATCGCGCGGGTCTTCAGTTGACAGCACCCATTTTTCTATCGAGCCGTCGTCTGCCTCGACATCGATTTTGTAAATACTGTGTGGAAATCCAAATCGGGCGCTTGTTACGATTCCCGTAACCGTCACTTCCCGCTTACCGTCGTAATTAAGTACGGAATGATGCGCAAAAACGTTTGTGGCGGTTGCCAGGACTAAAACGGCGACGATCGAAACCAGGCTTGATCTCTGCATGTCAGTTTCCTAGAAACGACGGCGCGAGCGTTCGAAATACATGTCGAGCAGGCCCTCGTTATACATCTGTCGATAAAACGAATCCGGGTCACACTCATTGGGATAGATTTCCGTTTCCGGTTTGCGTGTCCACGCGCGGCGACGAATGGGTGGTCGTCTGTAGTTGTCCGGGTCGTGCAAGGTAATGACGGCTGTCATTGACTGCCCGTCTTCGCTCAGTGTGTAGACTTCTTCAAGACGTGCCTGTTCAGAGATCGGCTCGCCGCGGAAATCCCGGGTGTTCTGGGAAAGCAGGGTTGTTTCCACGATCAGCTCGCTGCCTTCCCAATGACCGGTTGAAAAGCCCATGCCGGAGTTTGGATAAAATTCCGGTGGTTCCCGACCGTCGAGAAATATTCGGCGAACTTCGCTGTCGAATTCGTAGATGAACGTAAGCTTGTCCTCGCTCTCAAGGATCTCGAATGGATAGGCACCCCAGGCCACCATCGCGGTGATGCCAGGTGAGACGCAGCGGACGTTGGGTTGGTCGTAATGCATAAGGTAGTCGGCATGCCAGGCCTCGGCGGCGGGCGTCAAATCCATGACGTACTTGCGAAAATCACGACCGGGTGCCGGCGACCAGATTCCGGACAGGTCCACCGGATCCGGTTCCTTGCTCCGTACTTCCTCGATGTACCTGGTCGCGGTCCATGTTCCGTCCGATGCATTCACCTTTGCTTCGCTTTCAATCGTGAAGGTTCCGGCCAGCTTGCCGTCATTAAGCTCGCCGTCGAGCCGCATGAAAAATATGAAGCCCCGCAGGTCCCGTGTATCGATCAGAATATCGACCCGATCGCCATTGACCGTAACCGGGACCGGTCCGCCCTCAACGAATCCCTTCCAGTTGTCTCCGTCTCGCTCGAGCTGCAGCAGCCCGATAATGGGTGCGCCGGATGGCTTCATCTCGATCATCCAGTCACCTTCGAGCGCGGGGTTTGCGTGCGCAGAGAGGGTAAGGAATGCCAGCGTCAACAGTGAAATAGTCTTTATCATCGGATCAGTAACTGTGATGCAGTACGGTCCCGTCGGGGAGCTCGATGCTGATTAGTGAAAGAAGTTTGCGACCGTCCCGACCGAGATAACCTTCTACGATGACCCGATCGCCTTCAGCGATCGTGTCGCGGTTCCAGCCGCGCCGAACGAGAATGGTTGGGCTGCTGGTGCGAACATCCCAGGTTGTGCTCGTGCCATCGTCGGACGGAACTTCGATGTAATAGCGGACATGCGGATTCTTGAACCAGATTTCGCTGACAGTCCCCTCTATCTTTATCGTCTGATCGCCCAGGAACTCCGCAGCAAAGGAATGATGCGCAGAGGCCACGGCGCTCATAAAGCAGGCAATTACAGCGCAGGAAATGCGTTTCGCCATTATTGTCATTTGGAACCCTCGAGCATGCATTACAGGTTAGAAGACACCGTACTCACCTTATTTGTTACAGGCAAATCATCATTGAGCGACGGGTGCAGTTGAGTAACGTGGATCATCCGCAGACCACCACCAGAATGGTGCGAGCGGTTTGCGCGTCGGCCAGACCTGGTCGAGCGTATCCCCATCGTAGAGCCTGCCATTTTGCACAACCTGGCTGATGCCGATCGTATTGCGGATGTTCGCCAGCGGATTCGCATCGAGAATGACCATGTCGGCAAGCTTGCCCGTCTCGATGGAGCCGAGGTCCTGTTCGATGCCGATAATCTTCGCGCCATCGATGGTTGCCGCCCGCAGTACTTCAACGGGTGTCATGCCGCCCATTTCATACGCCCACATTTCCCAGTGGTAACCCATGCCCTGGAGTTCGCCGTGGCCGCCAACGCCAACCAGTCCCCCGGCCCGCTGGATCTTGGCAGCCTGTGCCGCTCCCTGCCGGAACTGGAACTCGGAATCCCGCTGCCAGCCGGGACGGCGCTCCGTCATCTCGTCGAGACGATTGTGTGGATAGAATCGCTGCATTTTCGGATTGTCGTGCACTTCGGTTCGGGTAAAGAAATACTCCGTAACTGATGGCGCGTTGTACTGCACCAGCAACGTGGGCGTGTAAGCCGTCCTGGTTCTCGCATATAGCTCCACAACGTCTTTGAAGAGTGGTGAGTCGGGCAGGGTGTGCTCGTTACCATGCATGCCGTCGATCGCATGCGTGATGTTCATTTTCTGGTTCGCAGCTCCCTCCGTGGTCGGCATAAGGCCCAGTGCTTTGCTGGCCAGCACAATCCATTGGCGTTGCTTGCGATTACCGACCATGTAGGACTTGATGTTGTGCGTGTGATAGTGCTCTTTGTAACGACGCAGGTAGGAAAGTGTTGCGTCGTAAGACTGGAAATCGTTATTACCGAATATGCCTCTTGCAGTCATGAATGCGCGCTGGCCCACCGACTGTCCTGTTTCGACGAAATCGCGATAGGCCAGGTAGTCTTTATACGATGTTTGTACATCGAGTCCCGCGGTCACGCCGTACGCGAGGCTTGCCGTAAGTGTCCAGTTCTGCGGTTCGAGAACGTCATCGGTTCGAAATTCCCAGTGGGCATGGGTGTCAATAAATCCCGGAACGATGTACTTGCCAGCGACATCAACCACCTCTGTGCCAGTGGGTAATTCGAGAGAGCCACTGTCGCCGATTGCAGCGATACGATTGTCGGTGATCAGCAGGTCCTGGTTCTCGAGGACGGAATTCATCTCGTCCGTCGTTGCGCCGGACATGGCGATGATGTTTGCGCCTGCCAGCAACATCGAACCGCTCGGCGTACTGCGCGGGATGACCACATCGAACGACAATGCCTGTACCGACTCATGTTCATCTGCCGGTATAAAAGGCGAGTCTTCCTTTTCGTCTTTGTCGCCGCTCTCTTTGTCCTTTTCATCGTCTTTCACGAATACGACGCTGTCCAGCGGCCGTTGGTAAAAGCTGTTTCCGATTGCCCACCAGACAGACTGGCCATCATTGGTCCAGCCGAAGAAGTCTGCGCCAATGTCAGTCAGCCGGGCAGCTGGTAATGCCGGACCGCGGACATCGACCGTCGGCGCCTGTCCGCCAATCTTGGTCGTTGCTATTACCCAGACCTGCTTGTTGACGAATGCCAGCGCATGCTTTCCGTCGGGACTCATTCGTATGGATTCTGCTTTGGGCGGTTCCTCGCTCCGGCCGTTGCCACGCGGTCCAGTCACGACGAGTTCTTCTCGCCGGTCGGTGCCATCCAGTTGAATTGAAAAAAGTCCGTCGTCATCCGACAGGTACACGCGATTTTTTTCGCCGCTGAAATGCGGGCCGCGGGCACTGTCAGCCGAGGCAATGACCGTTTGCACGCGCCCGTTCAGTGGCAGCGAGATGAGTTCAAGCGGGATGCCGAGTCCCGTGAATTCGCTGAACGTCTGGTGCCGCATGTATTCATTGCCTCGCATCGCGAGCAGTGTTTCACCGTCGGGACTGAAGACCAGGTCGGTGTAAAATGCAGGAATATCAGTAAGTTGCTGCGGCCTTCCGCTGCCATTAGAGCGCGTGCGCCAGATATGGCCACCGTTATTCATCGACCATGTGACGTAGGCAATCCACCTTCCGTCCGGAGACCAGACCGGTTTGAATTCCCACGCGTCGCCGGACGTCAGTCGTTTTGGTGTTGCGCCGGGCTTTGCATCCATCACGTACAGTTTGGTGAGAACCGATGCGGCAAGCTTTTCTCCATTTGGAGAAAGCCGGGGGTCGTGGATCAATGTCGCCGTCAGGTCGCCCTGCGGCACACGGTAGGAAGCGGTCAGGTCGGGCCCGATATCCAGTTCGATGTCCGCAACAAAATTGATTTCTTTTCTTTGCCCGTCACCAAGATTCACCTGCCAGATCTTTCCGTCGGCATTGAAGACGATCGAATTGCCATCCGGCGTGAATGAGTATCCGGGCAGCACGTCCCGGCTGGGTGGCCGGAAGTTTTCCTGTGCGTCCCGTTGAATCGGGAAGGCCAGCCAGCGATCGGCGCCGCTTTCGAGATCGCGAATTCTAAATCCGGTTCGTGCTTCATCGCGTGTGGCGTAAACCAGTTGGCTGCCATCCGGCGACAGTTCCGGCCTGACCGCGCCCCCTTCCGCACGTGTTACCTGGTCGATTTTTCCAGTCTCGAAATCGTAGCGGCTAAGCTGCGCTGCCGGGAAGTCTTTTACCGGACCGTTGCTTTCTTCCCCCTTGGCGAAGTAAAGATACCGGCCATCCGGCGAGGCAACGGCGCCGACTCCCCAGAATTTGTCGTCTTTCTTCGCGCCGGCCAGTGTGACACCGGAACCGCCGTCGATGTGGTACATCGCCAGTTCCGGCTTCAATGCTGTCTTTGTCACCACGATGTATCGGCTGTCGGCGGTCCAGGCCGGCGATATGAACTCGAAATGGGATTCATCGGATAACTTCCGTGCATCACTGCCGTCGGGTTTTGCGATCCACAGATTGACCGATCCGCTCCGGTCGCTGATGAAAGCGATCCATTTTCCATCGGGCGAGACGGTCGGCTGGCTGTCATAGCCAAGACCGGACGTAATGCGTGTTGCCTGGCCGCCGCTTATGGGCAACGTATACAAGTCGCCCAGGAGATCGAATATCAGTGTCTGGCCGCCCGGCATGACGTCGATTGACAGCCATGATCCTTCGTCCGTGGAAAAAGCCAGGACCTCGGTCTTACCTTCCAGCGGAAGGTCGGGTTCTTTCTTCTCGTCGTCCTCCGGATAGGCCGAGAGGGGTAATGCCAGCAGCAGGGTTGGTGCCAGGGCGGCGAAGATTTTCCGGGAATTGATGCGGGTCATGGACGGTCCTGTTTGCGGCGACCGCCCAATACTAATGGATTAGCATGCGAAATGGTGCCATTGCGAGGGTGCCGATAATGATCATGATGGCTCCCGCGACACGCCGAAATGCCGGCTGTGCTTGCCAGCGGTTCAGCCTGTCGGCAGATACGCCTGCAAGCAGCAGTGCGGGCGCGGTGCCCAGCCAGAAGAAGAACATGACGAGCGCGCCGCCGGGCAAGCTGCCGCTGGTTGCCGCCATCGCGACGGATGAGTAGACCAGGCCGCATGGCAGTGCGCCCCAGAGGAATCCGGCGGCAACCGCCCGGGCCGGGGATTCGATGGGCAAAACATGGCGTGCCAATGGTGCGAGCCGCTTCCAGATTCCGCTGCCGGCCGTTTCCAGGAAACGCGTGAAATTCCAGTGGAAGAGCAGGTTGAGTCCAATGGTGATGACAAGTAAGCCCGCGATCAGCCTTAGAGCGAGCAAAGCGGTGCGAGCGCCGGCAGTTGCCACGATTACAGCACCGGCGCCGCCGGCAATGGCGCCCAGTAGCACGTAGAACCCAAGGCGGCCCAAGTTGTACAGGATCCGGCGTAACCATCGCTGCATTCCCGCCGGGCTTTCCTGTTCGAAGAGAACAACGATGGCGCCACACATGCCCAGGCAGTGTGTACTGCCGAAGAAGCCGGCGACCAATGCGGCGGGATAGAGAAGGTCCTGGTTCATTCGCTCTTGCTGGCGGCTTGTGACGAACCTTTACGTCGGTTGTCGGGCGCAGGCTTCGTATCGTCATCCATCACGACACTCATCGCCGGCGTTTCCAGGTCATCGAATTGCCCGGTGCGAACCGCCCAGAAGAATGCCGCGACCGCCAATGCAAGCAGTACGAGGCCAAGAGGGATCAGCAGGTAAAGAATATTCACGTCGTTGTGGCCTGCTTCATTCGTTCATCCCGGTTGTGATCATGGTCCGATGTCATCGTATTTTCTGTTCGTGCGCGATGCAGCCGCAAGGCATTCATGACGACCACGAATGAACTCAACGACATGCCAATCGCGGCCATCCATGGTGCGAGAAAACCACCGACGGCGAGCGGAACGGCAGTTACATTGTAGACAATCGCCCAAATGATGTTCTGCCGTATGATCGTGCGGGTATCCATCGCGATCTCTACTGCCGTTACAATCGTGCCGAGCCTTCTTCCCAGGGATACTGCGTCGGCGCTGGCCCGTGCAAGTGCCGTTCCGGCGTCCAGCGCAATAGACGCATCGGCCGCCGCCAAAACCGGCGCGTCATTGATGCCATCGCCTACCATCACGATTGATTCGCCGCGGCTCCGAAGGTCATGGATCAGCTCAAGCTTTCCGGCAGGAGACAAGCCGGCATGCCAGTCATCAATGCCCAGTTTGTCGGCAACAGACCGGACCGCCGCTGCCCGATCGCCACTTGCTATGACGGGGCGGAAGCCGCTTTTTTTCAGCGCGGCGATTGCATGGACGGCGTCTGCCCGTAACTGATCGCCAATCGAAAAGCAGGCAAGCATTTCTTCACGGGTCCCTAGAAACACTTCCGTGTGGTCGTCTTTCTGCGCACGGCTATCGGACGGCGCGCCGCTCAGTTCGGCAACGAAACGCCAGTTGCCGATTCGATATTGATCGTTACCCAGCGTTGCTTCGACGCCTTCACCCGGAATGACGCGGATTTCCTCCGGCTCGTATCGACCTGCCACGTAATGTGCGGCAAACGCCCTGGCCAGGACATGTTCCGAGGCCGTTTCGATTGACGCAGCCAGCGCCAGGAGTTCCTCGATATCGAGTTCCTTGCCTGACAAATTCTGCATGCCTGATACGACCGGTCGACCTTCGGTCAGTGTGCCGGTCTTGTCGAAAACCATGGTCCGGGCACGCGTCAGCACATCGAGTATTCGCGAGCGTACGAGCAGGAAACCATTTTGAGATAGACGTGCGGTCGCTGCTGCAATGGCCGCCGGCGTCGCAAGTGCAAGCGCGCAAGGGCAGGTCACCACAAGTGTCGCGAGCGCTACCTCGAACGCACGCGATGGCTCAATGAAATACCAGGTGCCTGCCGCGAGTGCCGTCACGCCAAGCACAGCAACAACGAAGCGGCTCGCAATTCGATCGGCAAGCAATGCTATTGGCGGTCTGTCTGCTTTCGCTCGTTCGAGCATGCGACCGATTTCTGCGAGGGAGGTGCTGGCACCGGTCCGTGTGACTCGTACCGTTGCATTGCCTTCACGAACCACGGCGCCTGCAAAAAGCATCTCTCCGGTCTCTCGCTGCACCGGCATTGCTTCGCCCGTGAGCATGGATTCATCAACAAACAGGTTGCCGGAAATTAATTCGCCGTCAACGGGGATGACGTCGCCAGGCCTGATGCGGAGGATGTCATCTGCTGTCACCTGGTCGAGCGCCACCGTTTCAGAAGTCGAACCTTTCATTCGAATCGCCGTATCCGGAAGCAGTCGGGCGAGTGCGAGTGCATGATCATCGGACCGGTGCCGTGCTCGCATTTCCAGGAAACGCGTGGCGCTCAGGAAGAACACGAACATGGCGACAGAATCGAAATAGATATCGCCCCGATTGACCAGGGTGGCGTAAGTTGAGGCAGCGAAGGCGGTCGTGATAGCGATAGACACCGGCAGGTCCATGCCGGGTGACCTTGCGCGCAGGCCACGCCACGCACCGGCAAAAAACGGTCTTGCCGAGTAAAAGATAATCGGTACCGTCACCAGCAGGCTGATAAGGCGCAGGAACGCTTCGATGCCGCCTTCGATGCCGAAAAAGTCGCCGGCGTAGAGCGCAACGGCAAACATCATTACCTGCATACCGGCAGCGGCAGCAACGATCAGGCGTTTTAGTGAGAGCCGATACTCGTCGTCTTTTTCATCGACAGCCCGGCCGGCCCCGACGGGCGACGGTTTGAAGCCGATGCGGGATAATGCGTCCAGCAATTCGCTGAATCGGAGGCTGTCTGCGTACCAGCGAATGACGGCGCGTCGAGTTGCCGGATTGACGCTGGCGGATTCGATTCCCTCGAGTTGCTTGAGGCCATTATCAAAGAGCCACACGCACGCGGTGCAGTACATTCCGCCAATGTCCATCGTCGCTTCCGCCAGGCCATTATCGACGTGTACGTATCGGTTTCGGAGTTCGGCGGAATCGTAGTGACTCCATTCCGTAGTGGTCGGCGTCAGTTTGAAGTCGCTGCCGGGAGCGTCGCGAAAATTGTAGAAGGCGGTCAGGCCGCTTGAGTCGATGAATTCCGCGACGGCTTTGCAACCGACGCAGCACATCCGCTGATCTGCACCCTGCAGTCGGGCCAGTATAGGTACGCCGGGTGGAACTGGCTCACCGCAGTGATAGCAGTTGGTGGCCTGGTTCATTACCGGGTGCCGGCGTCAGTACTCCCGACAGCCGGGTTTGACGCGCTGCCATCGCCTACAAGGATATGCGGATGAGTGAGCGCGAGGTAAATCGTCAGCATGCATCCCGCTACCGTCAGGGACGGTATGGCGATGAGCAGCCAAACCCAGGGATTTCGATACCATGGCTCGGCAGAGGCGTTCAGATCCATTGTTTCAGTTACCTGCCCGTTGGTCCGCGAAAGCGGCTTTCTTCAGTCACTGTTATACCGCTGCCGTCAGTGGCCTCCAAGCGGAATTCGATAACATTCCCGCCAGCGGCATTTTCATGCGGGGCAATAACCGATATTGGTAACGTGAGCACCGACTCGCCGGCGAGCGAGAAGTCGACTGCGTCCCTGATCCTGATGCCCTCGATGCCGCTGACGGTCAGGGAATAGTCGTGGTCTTCATTGTGCTTGTTGATGACCCGAATCGTGTAGCCGTTTTCAATGCCAAGGCGTCCGACGTCCCGGTAAAGTGCGTTACGGTCGCGAATGACATCCATGATGACCGGTTTTCTCATCGCGATGGTCGTTACCATGACGGTGAGCAGCGTCACCAGGATACCGGTGTAAACCAGCGTGCGCGGACGTATCAATCGATAGCTCTTGTGCTCAAGCGCACGCTCCGTGCTGTAGCGAATCAGGCCACGAGGTGAACCAACCTTGTCCATAATTGCGTCACAGGCGTCGATGCAGGCGGCGCAGGCGATGCATTCGTATTGCAGTCCTTTCCGGATGTCGATGCCGGTCGGACAAACCTGGACGCACATCGTGCAGTCGACGCAATCACCCAGGCCCTGGGCTTCGGCATCCGAACCCCGCCGGCGACTGCCGCGAGGCTCTCCGCGCTCGCTGTCGTAGGTGATGATCAGGCTGTCCCGGTCGAACATCGCGCCCTGAAAACGGGCGTAGGGACACATGTACTTGCAGACCTGTTCCCGCATGAACCCGGCGTTGCCGTAAGTCGCTGCGCCGTAGAATATGACCCAGAATAATTCCCACGTGCCAGCCTGGAAACTCAGGAGATCGCTCGTCAAAGTCCGGATGGTAGAAAAATACCCGACGAAGGTATAGCCGGTGAACAGGGCGAGCGCGATCCACAGAAACTGCTTCAGAACTTTCTTGCGGATCTTGTCGAAAGTCCACGGTGCCTTGTCGAGCTTCATGCGCTTGCTGCGATCACCTTCGATCGCCATTTCGATCCAGGAGAAAGCTTCTGTCCAGACCGTCTGGGGGCACGCAAAGCCACACCACAGGCGGCCTGCCAGCGCGGTGAAGAAGAACAGGCTGACGGCCAGGATGATCAGCAACAGGGCGAGATAAATGAAGTCCTGGGGCCACAGGGTCATGCCGAATATGTAGAACTTGCGTGCCGGCAGGTCGAACAGGATCGCCTGGCGATTATCCCAGGTCAGCCACGGCCCGAGGTAGAAAGCGCCCAGCAAAACGAACATGGCGATATGCCGCAGCGTGGCAAAGCGTCCTTTTACCTCTCTTGGGTAGACTTTATCTTCGCTGCGGTAGAGTTTTCCGTACTCGTAGCCGCCGCCGGATTTATTGGCCATGATCAGTCTCGGCGGGGCAGCGATATCGGGCCCGTACGTTTTCGCCTGCACAGCCTCATGCTAAGCCAGCCAGCTATCCAGCAATTGGCCCAGAGGAAGAAGAAGCCGATGGCGTACCCGGCATTGCTGCTTTCTATGGACTCAATATTGATTGCATCCACGATGACCAGGGGGTCGATGAAAGCGAAGAACAACATCGTGAATGCCGATGCTGTCAGGAACGAAATCCAGCTGAGGACCGCGAGCTTCTGCGTTTCGCGCGACCACTCTTTGTCCTGGATTTCAGTCTCGTCATTCATGGTCCCCGACCATCCTATTGAGAAAGGCTGTAGACGTAGGCAGCCAGGATACGGGCGCGATCGGAGCCAACAAGGTCTCCGTTCGCCGGCATTACGCCGTTCCTGCCTTCCACGATCGTCCGTTTGATCTCGGCTGGCGAGCTGCCGTAAAGCCAGATGTCGTCGACCAGGCTCGGCGCACCCAGGGCCTGCACGCCGGCGCCCGTTGGTCCATGGCAGGCAATACACAAGGTCATGTACTGCGTGTGCGCCGGGGAGGTCGTGTCCATGCCGTCCGGCATCGCCTGGACATAGCGCACCATCTCGTCGAGCGCCTCATCCGAGGCGAATACCGCCGCCAGCGGTGGCATGACGCCGGTACGGCCGGAGACAATGCTCTGCTCGATCTGTGCGGGCATGCCACCATACAGCCAGTCGTCGTCTGTCAGGTTCGGGAAGCCGCGTGCACCCTTTGCCGTTGATCCATGGCATTGCGAACAGTAATTCTGAAAAAGGCTCGCGCCGATTTCGAGTGCATCCGGGTTCCGGGCCAGTTCGGTCACTTCCATCGCGCCGTATTCGGCAAAGATAGGCCCGTACCGGGCTTCAGCCGCCGCCACCTCTTCGGCGTATTGCCCTTCCTGGCTCCAGCCGGACATGCCGCCGTAGTCGCCCATGCCGGGGAAGTAAATGAGGTAAAAGGCGCTCCAGACGATCGTCAGGATGAATAGCCACAACCACCACATCGGCAGCGGATTGTTCAACTCACGAACATTTTCGTCCCAGACGTGTGATTCCGATTCCTTGATTTCCTCAGCGGATGCGCGCTGTCGGTTTGCATAGGTTACAAGCCAGAAACACGCAGCCAGCGTCACAATGGTGCCCAGGATGACGTACCAGCTCCACGAGTTACTCATGATCGTTGCTCCTTCAATTCCTCGTTGCATGGCGGCTGTTTGTCATCGCCAAGCGGCAGCCGAGACGCTGCATCAAATTCCGTATGCCTGTTGCGGCTCCAGCTCCATGCCCAGATGCCGACAAACAGCACCAGGATAATCAGCGTGATAAGGCCACGTACCATTCCCATTTCCATCGCCCGATCTCCTCAGCGCGCCGAGCGCACGGTTCCCAGGTTCTGCAGGTACGCGACCAGCGCATCGAGTTCTGTCTTGCCAGCCACTGCGTCTGCAGCACCGGCGATGTCCTCGTCGGTGTACGGGTCGCCGAGAATCTGCAGGGCCCTTAACTTGCGCTGCATCAGCTCTCCATCGATGGTTGCCTTGGCGAGCCATGGATAGGCGGGCATGTTGGACTCCGGAACCACGTCCTGTGGCTTGACCAGGTGGATGCGATGCCAGTCGTCACTGTATCGTTTGCCGACTCGGGCAAGATCAGGTCCGGTTCGTTTTGATCCGAACTGGAATGGCCGGTCGTAGACGAACTCACCCGCGACGGAGTAGGGACCGTAGCGTTCGGTTTCACTGCGAAATGGTCGAATCTGTTGTGAATGGCAGCCGTAACAACCTTCCCTGATGTAGATATCCCGGCCAGCCAGTTGCAGCGCCGGGTAGGGCGTTACGCCGGGGTAAGGATCGGTGGCATCGGAGCTCGTCATCAACGGCAGGATTTCAACCAGGCCGCCAACACTGATCACAAGGACGATCAGGATCGACATGAGGTTGATGTTTTTCTCAATTCTCTCGTGTCCCATGATCTATGCTCCCGCCGGCTGGATGACAGCGACTGGTTGAGGCTTCACCTCACGTATCGTCATCCAAACGTTGTAGGCCATCACCAGCATACCGCTGAAGAAGATCAGGCCGCCGACCAGGCGGATACCGTAGTAGGGATAGGTAAACTTGATGCTCTCAATGAATGAGTAAGTGAGCGTGCCGTCATCATTCAGCGCGCGCCACATGAGGCCCTGGGTAATACCGGAAATCCACATCGATACGGCGTACAGAACGACACCAATCGTCGAGGTCCAGAAATGTACGTCGATCAGCTTGATCGAATACATGGCGGTCTTGTTGTAGAGCCGGGGAATCAGGCAATACATCGTGCCGATTGTCATCATCGCCACCCAGCCCAATGCACCCGAGTGCACATGGCCTATGGTCCAGTCGGTGTAGTGTGAAAGTGCGTTCACGGTCTTGATCGACATCATCGGACCTTCGAACGTCGACATGCCGTAGAACGACAGCGCGACGATCATGAACTTCAGAATCGGATCCGTGCGCAGCTTATGCCATGCGCCCGACAGGGTCATGATGCCGTTGATCATGCCGCCCCAGGAGGGTGCCAGCAGAATAACCGAGAACACCATGCCCAGCGACTGAGCCCAGTTCGGCAATGACGTGTAATGAAGGTGATGTGGTCCGGCCCACATGTAGATGGCAATCAGCGCCCAGAAGTGGACGACTGAGAGGCGATAAGAGTAGATCGGGCGCTCGGCCTGTTTCGGCACGAAGTAATACATCATGCCGAGGAAACCCGCTGTCAGGAAGAATCCGACCGCGTTGTGCCCGTACCACCACTGCATCATTCCGTCGACAACGCCGGTGTAGACCGAATACGACTTCCACAAGGACACCGGGATGGCGAGATTATTAAAGATATGCAGCACGGCTACCGTGATGATGAAAGCGGCGTAGAACCAGTTGGCTACATAAATATGTTTGACCCTGCGACGCCCGATTGTGAACAGGTAACAGATCGCGAATGAAACCCAGACGATGGCGATCAGCAGGTCGATTGGCCATTCGAGCTCGGCGTATTCCTTGCCCTGGCTGATGCCGAGCGGCAGCGTCACCGCTGCCAGTACGATAATTGTCTGCCAGCCCCAGAAGGTGAACGAAGCCAGTTTGTCGAACGCCAGCCGCACGTGGCAGGTGCGTTGCACCACGTAATAGGCGGTCGCAAACAGTGCTGAGCCGCCAAACGCGAATATGACCGCATTGGTGTGCAGTGGCCGAAGCCGGCTGTACGTAAGCCAGGGCATATCCATGCTCAGGCCGGGCCAGATCAGCTCAGCTGCAATGATAATGCCGACGAGCATGCCGACGATGCCCCAAACGACGGTCATTATTGCAAACTGACGCACAACCTTGTCGTTGTAGCTTGATTGGTTTTCCATAGGGTGGGTTCCCGGGTTGTTTCAGTATTCTTGTCGAAC
This sequence comes from Woeseiaceae bacterium, assembly GCA_024640345.1. Lineage (GTDB taxonomy): Bacteria > Pseudomonadota > Gammaproteobacteria > Steroidobacterales > Woeseiaceae > SZUA-117. The sequence goes on along the minus strand of JAHEFD010000025.1, from coordinate 7,927 downwards.
GCGACGATGCCAGAATCGATAATGCCGATCCATAGGGGTAAACCGCGACTCCCCGGCGTTGCGCTTAAGGGTGGCTTCTTGGTGTGGCCGTTATGCCGATATTATGGCGTGGGAAGTCCGACGCGTCGATGGTTTCGAGGTAGCCGTGCCATGCAGCGTAACCGATGACCGGTAATATGACGATCAGTCCGACAAATGCCGTTACCATGCCGATCAGGAGACCGGCGAGAATCAGCGCCAGCCAGACGATCATCGCCAGCTTGTTACGCAACACTGCGTTGATCGAGGTCACGATCGCCGTGATGCTGTCCACGTCCCTGTGCATGATCATCGGCAGCGAGAAAGCGCTGGCGGAGAATGTCACGGCAGCGAATATCGCGCCGACGACAGTGCCCACACCAAGATAGGTGACCAGGTCTTTAGGCTCGAGGCTGGAGCCGGTCGGGATAAAGATGCTGAGCATGACGGCCGCGCGGGCCCACACCATGAATATGATCAGCAGCACCAGCGTGAAGACCATTTCATTGCCGATATGGCGCCTGAATGCTGCGCGCAGACTTCGCGCCATCGAGGGTTGCTGGCCGCGTTCTATCTGTGCGCTGATCGCGTACAGACCGATGCAGGACAAGGGAGCGATGAAGACGAAGCCACCGAGCATTGCGAGCATGAACCAGTGGCTGCCATAGACCCAGGCCATCAATACGACGATCGCCATGATGGCCGCCATCACGACGCCGTAAACCAGGCTTGCGCGCGGCGCTCTGCTGAAATCCCTGATTCCCTTGCCCAGCCAGCGAAACGGTGCCAGCGGATTCAACTGCCGGCAGGGTGCGACGAAGGGCATCGTGTCCTTGTCAAATTCCTGCGGCGGCTGTTCTGTCATGCAGATATTCCGTCAGTGGTTCTACTTCTCGCCCATCAGGTAGCGGAAGCTCGCGCCAAATACCCACACATCGTAATTGTATGAGTCAGCGCCGAGCGTCAGTACTGTAGCGACCGTATCGGGCTCAACACCATCGAGCGCCCAGTCCATGGCGGCGAAGCTTTCATACCTCAGGCTGAAGTCGATGCCAAGGCGCTCCGATTTACGATAATTCACGTTCAGCCGCAGCGAGTCGAGCTCCGACTTGAGATCCGGAAACGCGCTGCCGGCGCCGGACTCGATCATGACGATGCCGGTAGTGCCGTCAGAGCGCAGGTAGTCGAGCGTCAGGTCCACGTTCTCCCGCAATTGCCGGAGTTGCAGGCCGACGCCGTAATGGTCGAAGCGATCTTCGTGCTCCGCCTGCCAGTCGGCGGTCGAGAAAGAGGCGCTTCCTCTCTGCTTTGCCTCGATCAGTTCGTAACCGCCAAGCAGATAGACCGATGCCCGTTCTGACAGCGAGTAATTCAGGTCCGCGGAAATATGCGTATTCTTGCTGTCCGTCAGGCCTAGTTGCGACTTCGAGTAGCTGTCATCGGCCATGAGCGCGGACAAGCCTATCGAAAAGGGCTTGTCAGCCGGCGTCACCGACATCATGACTTCGCCGAATTCCCGGTACCGATGTGCCAGGTGATATTTGCGAAGCAACGGGTTTTGCCCGTACGCGATGGCGACAGCCGTGTCGTAGCGATCGATCTCGCGCCGCGATGTGCCGCCCTTTGCCGTCACGTCCAGCCAGCTCAGAGCCTGCCAGCGCAGGCGACCCCAGCTGCTTTCTTCGGTCTGGTCAGCGACTTCCTGGAAGTCTCGTTCGAGATCCGTTCTGTCGTAGCCTGCGGACAGTCGAAGATCATCGAAGAGCCGGTAGTCGCCGCTCACGCTGAGGCGGCCGCGTTGAAAACTGTATGGCGTGTTCATCTCGCTATCCGCCGACTGGAAACCATCGACCACAACGCCAGACCACAATTCCTGCGCTGTCTTGTTGTCACGCTCGTCGTAGCGATAAGCGAGCTTTACGCGGGCTTTCGAAATTGGCTTCGAGGTAAGGCTGATTGCGTAGTTTGTCGTGTCGACTTTGCCGTCGAGATTCGGGCGCGGAAGTGCGACGGCGGCAATCGTCGGGTTGATCGTGTACGGCAAGAGTTGTTCGGTCTGTTTTCCCTGGCCCATTGCCGCGGAGAAAGCGACGACGGAATCCAGTGCATCCGTCCGGTAGGTACCCGACAGGGAAAACTGCTGGAATTCATTATCCGGCTCCTGCGCCATCCTGCCTTGTTCGGCGCCGGGAAACGGCGTGAACGGGTTATCCCAGGTCAGCGAATTAGCATTGTTCTTGAAAAACGAGCCGAACCAGGCCAGTGACAGGTTGAGAGGCCCGTTCGAGTAATCGACGCCGATATCGACAAGATCCGTTTCGAAATCGAGCATTCTCGGAAGCAGGCTTGCCTGGACAAAATTGGCGCCGGAGACGATGTCGATGCCGTCGCGTTGCTGGTGCCGGTAGTCGACAAATACGGAGAAGTCAGATGACGCACGGAAATCGCCGCCCGCGGCCAGTGTCTGGCGATCACTTTCGATGTTGACCGGCTGCAATGATGTCGAGAGCGCCGTGAACCCGGAAGTCAGCGAGGCAGGCACCCATCCTGCCGGCAAACCCAGAGTGTCCCCTGAGGAGGGTGTGAATACGGTACTGGTTGTATCAAAAAGCCGGTAGGGCAGTTCGTTGTACCCCAGGTAAAACCCGAATTTTCCCTGGTGGCCGCCGTCTATCTCGAATACCCGTGAAGACAGCCCCAGGTCTTCGGCGAACCAGTTCAACTGGTAGCCATCTTTCGTGTAATGGCCCTCGCCGCCCAGGTCAATGTAAGCGCCCGATTCGTCGTAGCCGGACGCGTTGCCAAACCGCAGGGCATCATCACTGACGCCGGTGGCGCCGACTTCGACTTCCGCCCGGTATTCTTTCGGAAACGGGCAGAACTGGCATTGCCAGCCACTGGTATCCGCCTGGGCCGATGCGCCCGGTGCAGAAAACAGGGCGAACGTGGCAATTGCTGCGCTGGCTCCGGCAGCTTTGTATCTCTTCCTGGTGCTCATGAGATTTTCCATGTCGATCACCGCATCAGCTTCGAACCGGAGGGATGGTTCGAGCCGTGAACTTGTGTATGGCAATTGAGGCAGTTTCGGCCGAGCAGGTACTTGGACGCCGTACCGTCTGCCAGTCCGTCCGGGCCGTTGGCAAAACTCTGGTGATCGGGCTGTGAGTGGCAGGTCTGGCACAACATTGGTCCGCGAAGACTCACCATCCCCGGATTATTCGAGCCGTGCGGGTTGTGGCAATTGGTGCAGTCTTCCGCAACCGGCGCGTGCTCCCAAAGGTAGGGGCCGCGTTTTTCCGCGTGGCATTCAAAACAGGTGTCATTCACTGTCTGCCGGGCAAGCAAACGATCGCCTGCCGTACCGTGCGGGCTGTGGCAGCCGCTGCAGTCCATCTTTCCTTCGTCGAAGGGATGCGCGTAGGGTTTCATGGACTGCGAATGTTGTTGTTGATGGCAATCGAAGCAGACATTCGGCTGACCGGCCGTGCTCAGCACCGGGTCATGGGAAATGTGCAGCTGGTGACAATCGGCGCACGCCACTTCATCGTTGTCATGACCGCTGCCGTGCCATGCGGACCCGACATTGCTTTCGTGGCAGCCGAGGCACATCCCGTTTTGCGTGGCGATGGATGCATCGGAATCGGCGCCGAACCGGATGACCGACGGGCGTTCCTGACCGCGACGCACGCGACCTGCGTGCGTGCCGCCCGGACCGTGGCAGGCTTCACACTGCAACTGCCCGTTACCGAAAGGGCTTCCCGGATCCGTCGGGACGCCGTGCGGTGTATTGAATACTGCCATCGTCGATGCAGCGTCGTGGCAGGCGATGCAGGTATCGGCACCGCTGCGGCTATAAGGCGTTTCCTCATCTTCCGGGGCCTGGGCCATTGCGACCGAAGCGCCGAAGAGGCTTAAACAGGTTACGAGAGCAAATCGCTTCATTATTCTGACGTCCATTCGTTGACGATTTCTTGTCTGGCGGGTCTGTCGTCCGTACGGCTTTCGATCGCGCAGCGGTCCGATGTACCGTTCGCTGCCCGCAAGGAAAGGGATGCCTCTTTGAGGCATCCCATACCGTTGCTAGTCATTTGCCACGCCCGGGTTGTGATATTTCGCCGTTTCGAATTCGGCACCTGTCTTGTGACAAACGGCACAGGCTTCCTGGCCGTTCGGCAGACCGCTGCCGGATGATCCGTCTGGCGCGCCACAACTGGCGCCGACAATCGTGCATTTCAGGTCGTCGACCTGGCCGGCCTGCGTCAGGAAGTGACCGGTGGCAGCAGTGCTCGTGTGGCAGATGCTGCAGGCGGCCACTGTCGGCGTGGTTGCGGTGTCATCCGTCCAGACCCTCAGGTCATCGCCCTGGCCGGTACTGACCGCCCTGGCGGTGGCGCGAGCCACGTTGTAACTGCCGGGCGTATGACAGGTTTCGCAATTCGCTGCCGTCTGCGGATATTTGACCTCCGCGAAAGCACCGCCTTCATAGGTCGGGCTTGCCGTGTGGATCGAGTGAATCATGCGGCCGAAATGATAGCCTTCATCTGTCTGGCCAACCGGGCATGAACCATCCGCCTCGGGATTCGCGCTGCAGACCGCCGTATCGGCATTGTGGCAAAGCAGGCAGATCTCGACATTACCGTTGCGATTGCCGCCGTGCGCCTGGAGTCGCTCATGACAGGCATTGCAGTTCTCACTGTCGACGGCTGTCTGGCGCGGTTCTCCCGGAAAGTAAACAGCGCTCACTGCGGCTGCCCGGTCAAACGCCGTGACACCGTTTTGATCGGTGTACGCGTAAGCCGGATGCCCGCCAAGCCCGACAGCCACGTCACCCGTGAATGCGTCCGGCAACGCGCGGAAGAACGGCACCGTGTAACTGCCGTCCGCGTTAACTGATCCGCCGTTCTGGATGGCATCGCGAATCGCGCCCAGGTACATCCGGTACGGGTAGCCAACATCCCTGAAATTCAGATCCTGGATGGCAGAAACCGCGAGTGAGTCATTGATTCTTGCACCCAGCACCAGCCCGTTTTCATCGCCGCCGTAATAGTCATCGGTGGCCCACTGAACGTAGAGATTGAGTGCCGCGTTGCTGTCGGTGAATTCCGGAGCCGTGAAAATGTCATAGGCGCCGCCTTGAGGATTGCTGACGCGAATGGTGACGACCGGTGTCTCGCCGGGTCCGGTATTCGTTGCCGCCAGGATCTCAAAGATAAAGTTGTCGCCTGCTGCGGCACGAATCCTGTCATCACCGCGGATGGCGCTGTGAATTGCAAGCGCGGGCCCTGCGCTTGGAATAACGCCCAGGTGACAGCCGGCACACTCACCATCCGGCATCAGGCCAACGTCCACGTCTGCGACGGAGTGATCGAACAGGTATTCGGCCTGACCGGTCACCGGGTCATTGTTCTGGGCGACCAGGCCGTCTACATGGCAACCACCACAGGATTTGGCGCTGGCACCTTCGTTCCAGTTATCGCCATCTGTATGTGTTGCCGAGGCCGTATGGCAGGTTTCGCAATAGGTCGTCGACTGCGGATAGTGAACCTCGCTGTAATCATGCACCGAGCCGCCGAAACCGTAGATGATATATGGCGTTGCCCGGTCGGCACCTTTGTGAATGGAGTGTGCGAGATAGGCCATGTCCACGGATTCGCCGGAATCGGGATCAACCGATCCTGGATTGTGGCAGGTAACGCAATATTCGACCGATTTCCGCGGGCCGCCGTGCATTGCAAATTCAAAATGGCAGTCAGCGCAGTTGTTGGTATCGGCAATGTTCTTCGTGACAACCGATCCGGCGCCGCCGTCAGGCACGAAATCGAAAACCGGGTTGAATGGCGCAAGCGGTACTTCACCCGGACCGCCGAGGCGGATTTCCATACCGACGCGATGCGTCAGGTTCGGTTCCCATGCTACTGCGACGGGTGTCGTGATGTTAGTGACGTCGTTGCTGAACGTATATTGGTACTGGCCGTCTGCGACTTCGACGAGCGCGCCGTTACGATCGTTGGTTGCCTGGACAGCAGTGGCGAGCCCGCCGGGCTGGCTGGAGTTCGCCGTACGGTTGATATAGCTCTGCCAGTACGGCAGCCCGCCATTCATGTCGGGATCTGCCGGCATCAGCTTCGCAAAAGTGAACAGGATCGTGCTGGCGTCAATACCGACGGCCGGATAGCCGCTGCCATCGACAACGTTGAAGTTGACGACGGGGGGGCTGCTGACGGACACACTCGTGATGGTGGCTTTCAGTTTGCCAAGTAACTCTATCTGGGCCGCTGTCAGCGCGGTGCCGTCACCGATGGTAATGCCGGTGGAAGAATTGGGCGGAGGCAAAACAGGTGGTTGCGCCGGTGGACCCGGAGGGCCGGCCGGGCCGGCTGCACCTGCAGCGCCGTCGTCGCCTGCGCAACCGGCAAAAGCTGCCGCCAATACGATCAATGCCGCCAAACGAATGAATTTTGTTGCCGAGACTCTCATTACCATCACCATTTTTTTTGTTATCCGTCCCCTTTCAGGGGCAGGGTTACAGAATCCTAGTTGCTAATCTAACAATAAAGGCCGGGAGATTCCTCCCCCGGCCCATGATCCGGTAAAGCGTCCTTGTCGCCAACCGTCTGTTGTCATAATCAGGCTGATGGCCGGAAGCCGCCTGAAAGAGGTGGGCCCGAAGACCCACCTCGTACTACCTAGCTTACTCAAACAGACTCATTATCTTGTCGATAATGCCATAGAGGACCAGGTCGTCCTCGTCATTCTCGGCAAGGGTACCAAACGCGTCGGTATGTGCATTGAGGGCAGCGAGGTCGCCGGCCAGATCAGCGTTGATCAGGTCAGCCCGGTGACATCCACCGCAAGCTCTCGATGCCGGACCGGTGACAAGCTCCGGTACCGTTCCAATGTTTCTATCCGCAATCGCCCAGGATTTTGACAGCACACCAGGCATCGATTTGGACTGATCCGGCACGTTGTAGGTACCGTCGTTGTGGCAGGCCTCACAGTTCCTGATCGTGAAGTTCGGGAACGTGTGGAGCTTGTGCTGCTCGGTTCTCGCGATTTCGACCGCGTCGTTATCATTCACTACATCGTCCAGGTCGAACGGCTGGAACGAGTGGATTGCATGGACATAGGAGTCGATCGCGCGTGATGCCATTTCCAGGTGACTGCCGGGACTTGTCGTGACATGGCAGTTCTTGCACACCTCGATACCATCGCCGCCCCTGCCACTGCCATCGTGGAAGCTGCTGGCCAATGCATCATGGCACACGTTGCACTTGGCCGTGTCGACGGTCGCGTTATCGCCCTTGAAATAGTCATCGACGACCATGCCGCCACCGAGGTCAAAAGTCGCGCCGGCCGCTGTGAGGACAACGTCGACACCACCTACCTCAAGCTCCGGTGTGATCGTGATTTCCGCCATCTTGACGACGCCATCCGCGATCAGCGTCGGGATGTCATCCGTCAGGAACGCCGTCGGCACGTAGGCCGCGAGATCCAGTGTAACCATCCAGTCGCCGGGAACGCTGGCTGCGTCTTCGGTGAACAATGGGTTGGCGCTACCTCCGGAACTCTCAGGCGCATACTCCATCCTGCAGCCGCCCGGATTGCCGCGCCGGTCAAGACAAATAGTGCTGCCATCGCTGGTATGTGAAGCAACGATGAAGTTCTTGCTGTCCCAGCCATAAAGCGAAACAAGCACTTCCGGAATGATCGCCGGATTATTCGACGTGAAATTGACCGTCAGGTCAGTGCCATTCAGCGTGACCTGGTCAATCGAAACCGTATAGGTATCGCCATATTTCAGGCCGCTGGCATCGGAGATATTGACGTCGTAGCCAGTATGGAGCTGGTCAAACGGCAGCGCCGTTGGAACACTCGGGTCTCCGTGGCATGACTGGCAATCCAGGCCGGT
>JAHEFD010000098.1:5431-10376 GCA_024640345.1 Woeseiaceae bacterium | reverse complement strand
GCAGTTCAAGGAGCGAAAAACCGGATTGAGTCTTGTTCGGAGTCATTGAGTTGCGTCCTGTTCCCTAATTGCAAGTCAATGTAAGGCCGCTGCCTGACGGGTCATGAACAAACTTCGGGCGACCGGAGAACTCGATCATGATCGCCTTTGCGTGCGCTGCACCGCGATCATCGCAGACGGTGAATTGTCCGCTGTTCTGCGCCACGCTGGCACCCATGACACGACCATTCGGCCTGAATACGAAGGTATTTCCAAATTGGGATGACTTGATCGTCAGATTATCGTCGCCGCCACCAGCGCGAAAGATCGTCTCGTCGGCGTCGAGCGTGCGATCGGCGTCCCGGTCTACGAATGCTATCCAGCCTTTTTCCCAGCCAACTGCCTGGCAGGCGCTTCCACTATCGCTCGCGCAAACGGTAACTCGCGTATTGGTGGTAATCGCGGTGTTCCTGGCAATCCGCATTCCGGACACCAACTCGTTAACGCCGCCGGTTTGTGCCGAATTTCTCTTGAATTCCTGCATGCCCGGAATAGCAACAGATAGCAATATAGTCGCCACCCCAAGGGTCGTCAGTAACTCGATCAGCGTAAATCCTTTTTGACGCATCATTTTGCTTTCCTAAAACGCCTTGGTTCATCGCAGCATGTTGGCCGTTTCTGCTGCTGACCAGTAGCCGTTCAATTAATCTATGCCGGAATTATCCGTGCATGAGTCAAAGTCCGGCGTGAGACATGTCTCACTGTCGCCGGACTCCGACGTTCGGCCCGACAAGCGGCATTTTTACAGGGACGAACGGCTAATCGGCGGAACCATTTTCAGGATTATGTAATCTCGGACCGGCCGTTCTGCAACGTATTGCGCAAAAGGCATGCGGCTTATCGAAAGGAACGAAAGGGGGCGGATTAAGTTAAATAAAAAGGTCGCAAATATTTGCAATTGCGCGCGAATTACTGTGACACCGATCACCGGCATAAAAACCGGCGCCATCCATAATTTGCGAAACACAGGAACCCCCATGCACAAACCAATCGCGAAACTGATTTTTCTTCTCTGCCTCATAACCTCGACAGCGAACGCCGATATCTGGAAATGGATAGACGTAAAGGGCAATACCCACTACGTCGATACATTGAAGCCGATCTATACCTGGCTCGATGAAACCGGGAAGGTTTGGTACAGCGATAAGCCGGATCATGAAAATGCTGTAAGTGTCGAATTGGTCTGGCACTCAACTGAAGATTCAGTTGACGAAATGACCGCGAAGGCCGAGCCGGAGAAAAAACGCGGCGACACCTGGGCATATGATGGCGAGACACCGGATGAGCGGTACGAGCGAGAAAAAGCAGAAGCCTATTACTGCAAACGCGCGCAGGACATCTACGATTCATACCTGAAAGCGCCGCGCCTTTACAGAACCAGTGAAGCCGGAGAACGTGAATATCTTTCAGACGAAGATTCCGCCCGGACACTGGCTGAAACAGAGGCGCGCGTCAACGAGTTGTGTAACCTGTAATCGAATACGCGTGGCGTGTTTCGCTGGCTGAGCACGTCTGTACTGGCCTGCCCCGACCTGCTCTGCCTTATTCTGCTTTTTCTTCTGCCGACAACAATTCGAGTTGCCGCATCACAGCCTGTCCCAGCGCTTCCGTTCCTTCACCGGTTTCGGCACTAACTTCGAACACGGGCCCCGTCCAGCCAAGTTCACTCAACAACATGTCCCTGGCGACTTCCAAATCGTCGGGCGGCAACAGGTCCGTCTTGTTGATGACAAGCCAGCGCGGCTTCTCCTTGAGGTCGGCAGAAAATTTCATCAGCTCCTGCTCAATTGAACGAAATGCCTCCGCCGGATCGGCATCAATATCGAGGGGCGCAATATCGACAAGGTGGAGCAACAATCGCGTTCGCTGCAGATGCTTCAGAAACTGGATGCCGAGGCCGGCCCCTTCCGCGGCGCCCTCAATCAGCCCGGGCACGTCTGCCATGACAAAACTCTGTAACGGACCAACTGACACCACGCCCAGGTTTGGATGAAGTGTGGTGAACGGATAATCGGCGACTTTCGGTTTTGCCGCGGACATCGACCTGATCAAAGTTGACTTGCCGGCGTTCGGCAGGCCGACAAGACCAACATCTGCAATCAACTTGAGCTCGAGCTGCAAATGCCTTGCTTCACCCGGCGTACCATGCGTAATTTTTCGCGGCGCACGATTCGTACTGCTTTTGAAGCGGGTATTACCCAGGCCGCCACGACCGCCATCAGCAACCTTAAGTCTTTGCCCTAACTCGGTCAGGTCGCCGATCAGCTCGCCGGTATCGACATCGTGAATGACGGTGCCACGCGGCACCTTGATCTCGAGATCGTTGCCTGATTTGCCGGTCATATTCCGGCCGGCACCGCCATGCCCGCTTTCGGCTCGATACTTGCGAGCGACCCGAAAATCGACCAGTGTGTTGATAGAGTCATCGGCAACCAGGTAAACGGCACCACCATGCCCGCCATCTCCCCCGTCGGGGCCGCCGCGTTCTATATATTTCTCCCGGCGAAAGCTCAGGCAACCGTTGCCACCGTTACCGGCCTTTACCCCCACTGTGGCTTCATCGACAAATTTCATGGCGTTATCTTAGTGTCATACCTGCATACGAAAAACCCCGCACAAGCGGGGCTTCTCACAACCAATGGTGGGAGCGGCCAGGCCGCGAACGGTCAGTTTGTAACAATACTGACGAACTGGCGATTCTTTGGCCCTTTCTTTTCGAACTTCACCAGGCCAGCGCTTTTCGCGAACAATGTGTGATCACGGCCAATTCCTACATTCGTGCCAGCATGAAAACGCGTACCACGCTGCCGAACCAGGATGTTGCCGGCGATGACTTCCTGGCCACCGTACATTTTCACGCCCAGTCGCTTGGATTCCGAATCGCGACCGTTCTTGCTGCTACCGCCTGCTTTCTTGTGTGCCACTGTACCGTACCTGTCTGATTAGCTGCCCGATCACTCGATCGGGCCCTGTTTAAACGATGCTTTGGCTACAACAGTGCCAAAGCCATGTAATCACTGCGATTACGTCTTCTTTTTAGCCGCCTTCTTGGCCGTTTTCTTGGCCGCTGCTTTCTTCGTAGAAGGCTTTTTGCTGGCCGCCTTTTTGGCAGCTGGCTTCTTCTTGGCTGCCTTCTTGGCAACTGGCTTCTCGGCCGCCGACTCCTTCGCTGCAGGCTTTTCTTCCGCCGCTTTCTTTGGAGCCGCTTTGCCGCCGCTGATTATATCGGTGATTTCCACTTCAGTGAAAAACTGTCGATGCGTATGCTGGCGGAGGTAATTTTGCCTGCGCCGGAATTTCACGACGCTGACCTTCTTGCTCTTACCCTGCTTCAGCACCGTTGCGCTTACGCTGGTTCCGGACAGCAGCGGGCTGCCGACCTTGATATCACTACCATCGCCAACCAGCAGAACCTCGTCAAATTTGACTTTGGCACCCTCGTCAGCGTCCAGTTTCTCGAGCTTCAGAGTTTCACCTTTGCTAGCGCGATATTGCTTACCGCCAGAGCGAAAAACAGCGTACATCGTAACCTGCTCCAATGTGTGAGCTGCGATTCCCGCAACTCACTGAAAAATAAGAGATTTCTTTATGCCGACCAACCGGGATGTGGTCCTACAAGGGCCTGTAGTCGCAAAAAGAGCCGGAATTTTATAGATTCGCGCTGTCCGGGTCAACGAAAGCGCGATAAAGATTCCACTTTATTTCAACAGCTTGCAAAATTGCCAGGCGGAACCGGCCATTTACCTCCCGGTATGCAATATCGGGCATTTCAGGCATTATCGCAGACCTTATGCAGCCCGCCGAAAAATCCCCCGCTGTCCTGTTATTTGAGGACGTGACCCAGCTTGCCCGCGAGGACATGGGCGAGGTCGATGCGCTTATTCGGCGCAGCCTGCAGAGCGACGTCATGCTCGTCTCACAGGTCTCTGAGTATATCGTGACCAGCGGCGGCAAACGGCTGCGCCCCCTGATTGTGCTGCTTGCGTCCCGGGCGCTCGGCTATCGCGGCAACCAACAGATTGATGCCGCCGCCATCATCGAGTTTATCCATACCGCGACCCTGCTCCATGACGATGTCGTTGACTCGTCTGATCGACGCCGCGGGCGGGACACGGCCAACACCGTTTTCGGCAACCAGGCCAGTGTCCTGGTGGGCGATTTCCTGTATTCGCGGGCATTCCAGATGATGGTCGATATCGGACGAATGCGAGTGATGCAGATCCTGGCCGATGCCACCAATACGATCGCCGCTGGCGAGGTGATGCAGTTGATGAACGTGCATGATCCCGATGTGACCGAAGCCGCCTACCGCAAGGTTATCTACAGAAAGACTGCCCGACTGTTTGAAGCTGGCGCGCAAATCGCCGCCGTCCTTGCCGAACGCGACCCGAACGACGAATCAGCGATGATCTGTTACGGACAGAACCTTGGCACGGCATTCCAGCTCGTTGACGACGCCCTTGACTACAATGCGTCACCCGAAGAACTTGGCAAGAACCTTGGCGACGATCTGGCCGAAGGAAAACCGACCCTTCCCCTGATTCACGCGATGACAAACTGCACTGAAAGCGAGCGGAAACTGTTACGCCAGGCCATTGAACAGGGCGGCATCGATAAACTGGATGAAATACAGGCAGTTGTTGAATCCACGGGAGCGCTCCAGTACACTGCAGCGCGCGCTCAGGAGGCCGCCGATATGGCCATCAATGCTTTGTCCGGAATTCCCGACTCGGACTATAAAGAAGCGTTGATTGCAGTCGCCGAATTCGCCGTCAAGCGGCGATCCTGAGATCCAAAAAACGGGGTGTAGCTCAGCCTGGTAGAGCACTGTCTTCGGGAGGCAGGGGCCGGAAGTTCAAATCTTCTCACCCCGACCAATATCAGAATAAATAAAGGCTCCTCACCG
>JAHEFD010000098.1:0-5331 GCA_024640345.1 Woeseiaceae bacterium | reverse complement strand
AGCGCAGCGAGCTGGTTCCCTGGAATTCACGCCACAGGCGTGAACCAAATCTTCTCACTCAATTTTTACGCGCCTGCCCATCCAGCGCATCGGCCAAAATATCGACAAGCAGTTCGTAAGCATCGACTCCGAGACCAGCGACGATTGAATCCACTGCCGACGATACATAGGAAACGTGCCGGAATGGCTCCCGGAGGTGCGGATTCGAAATGTGCAACTCGATCTTGTAGCCATCGAAAGATCTGAGTGCATCATGAATGGCAACGGATGTGTGCGTATAGGCGCCGGCATTGATGACAATACCGTCTGCAACGCCGATTGCCTCCTGAATCCAGTCAACAAGATCACCCTCATGATTTGACTGGCGGAATTCAAGGTCCAGCCCTTTCTTGACGCCTAGCGCTCGACATTCCGACGAAATACTCTCGAGCGTTTTGCTTCCATAGATCTCCGGCTCTCTTGTACCGAGAAGATTGAGATTGGGTCCGTTCAGTACGAAGATTTTTCGAGTCATGTGGAAAAGCTTGTTAATTCAATTTCAGTGCACATTGCAGAAAACGTCATCGCGAAAGCACCGCCAAATTCTTCGTTGACAGGTACACAATCGAAGTCGCTTGATTTGGTTCTAGCAAGTTTCACGCTGCGGCATTCTTTTCGAAACGCCTAGCGAGCGATGAAATAGCTAATGTGTAGCCGAGCTTGCCAAAGCCGCAAATGAATCCCATGTCACCTTCCGGTTCATGCCTTGAATACGAATTTTCTGCACTGCGCCGGTATATGTTGTCGATGTGAACCTCGATAACCGGCTTGTTCAATTGTGCGACCAAGTGAATGGCCGATCGATATGAATCGGCTGTTTCGGGCGCGGCGGCGGCTCGTGCGGCCGGATTAATAATCACGCCGTCAAAATCTTCACTGTCTTTGGCAATCCAGCGAAACAATTCGTCATAATCTTCCGTTTGTCGAAAATCGAGATCTATCCCAAGCTCGTTGCACCTGGTCTCGCAATCGTCAGAAATTGACTCCAGCGTCAGCGTACTGAATCTGTTTCCCTCGTAATCACCCAGGTCCGCGAGGCCCGGACCATTAAGTATGAGAACTGTATGCTTCAACGATTCACTCTCGCAGCCGGTTGAATCATTCGATTCTTAGTTTGAAAGGGCTGAATGTCAACCGCGCAGAGCTACTCGGTCACCACCGACCTTTCTCAATTTTCTGCCCTGAAGAATACTATCGGGAACCCTCGACTGAGGAGGCATTCAATTTCGGTACAAAAGTCAGGCCGGTTCTGGTCTGTAAAACCTACACAATAACCAACTGTTCTCGCTTAGCTGTTGATAAACGCAGCAAGGGCTTGTTGATCACTGGCACTGATTACCCAGCCGAATGAGTCGTCTGTTTTTCCTTCCTGGATATCGAGTAAAGCGTCCCTGAGTCGTGCGGACACGAGTCCGACGTCCGGCACGGACCATTCCCGGCCATCTGGTTCACCGATGGTCGCAATCGGCGCCACGATCGCGCCAGTGCCACAAGCAAACATTTCGCTGCAGCGGCCGGCATCGATATCACTCAGCAAATCATCGACCGGCATCGTGCGGGACTCCGCCTCAATTCCGAGATGCCCGGCCAGCGCCAGTAAGGAATCCCGCGTTACGCCCTCGAGTAATGAACCGCTCAGTGCCGGGGTGTGCAGCGCGCCATCGATGACAGCCATGAAATTCATTGCAGATAATTCCTCGATATTCTTCCTTCCCGTCGGATCGAGCCAGAGAGACTGATCGAAACCGCGCGCATTGCAGTTCTCGTTCGCCAGTAACGAGGCCGCGTAGTTGCCGCCAACTTTCTCGGCACCCGTCCCGCCCTTGGCTGCACGACAGCTGTCTCTCTCGATCATGATCCGAATCGGATCGGCATAATAGGCATCTGACGGGCTGGCGATGACCAGGAACAGGAAATGATCGCTGCCTTTCACGGCAAAATGGGGATCAAGCCCGAATAGTGTCGGCCGAAGATACAAGGATTGGCCCCGGCCGCCCGGAATAAACTCCGAAAGAGATACGGCAACGGTCGAAAGAGCCTCGGCAAAAAGCTCCGGCGGAACTACCGGCATACGCAGGCGTTGCGCAGACCGGGCAAAACGTCGCCAGTTCATGTTCGGCCGAAACAAGAACGGGTTCGAGCCGGCCGACCGGTATGCTTTCATTCCTTCGAACGCCTGCTGACCAAACTGCAATGCTGTCGATGCCGGGTTGACGGGCACATCGGCAAACGGAACCAGGGAGCCGGCTTGCCATTCGCCAGCGTGAAACTCGGCGCGATACATGACGGGTGCCAACTCGACACCAAAAGGAATCTTTTCGGGCAGCCGGTAACCTGCAAGTATGGATTCGACGTCAGAATTCGCGATTGCAGTGGCCACAAAGACTCCTTGATTTAGATGCAGGTTCGAGATTATCAATCAAGAACCCGGATGATGCTATTCAGATTCGACTGGCCGAGGCATGACGGCAACTGGCGCGTCATCAGGGCACGATCGCTATTAAGAATGACCTGGCCGGTAGCGTCTATTTTCGCGGGATATTGAATTTGAACCTCGGCCAGACCTGCCCGGTTGTTTTACCCGGCACTGTAACGAAACCACCGCACTTCCCTGCCTTAATTGCGATATTCTACTAGCGATATTCGGGGGAATGTAATGAACAAACTACTGCTGGCATGCATGATGTTAACAATGGGCCCTGTGACCAGCCTGGCCCAGGAAATTGCAGCGCCTGACGGATTCAGGGCAAACAGAACCACCTATTCGCCACTCATGGACAAGCTGGCGAGATCGAGGGACGTCCGAATTACGGATGCGCAACTCGAAGAGCTGAAGGCCCTCCAGCTCGAAGCAATTTGGGACGGGCTTGGTGACTACCGGATGAACTACGTTCTCGGGCTGAAAACGACACAACCCGGCGAACGTGTCGTCGGGCGCGCCCTCACGATGCGTTTTCTCCCCTCCAGACCCGATGTCCGTGAAGCACTCGATTCGCTGGCCGAGGAAGGTGACTGGGACAGGCGCTACTACGGGCGTGCCTCTGATGAGGGGAAGCCCGGAGACATCGTGGTCGCCGATCTCGGCGGAGCTTCGGGCGACCAGTTTTTCGGCGACCTGGGCGGACTGGGCATGAAACTTGCCGGTATCAGGGGCGCAATCATTGACGGCGGCAGTCGCGACAGGGCCGAGCTCAGCGACTCGACGTTCGCCGACTTCCCCGTTTTCGCGAGGTACTTCGATATCGATACATCGAAGTGGCTCGGCGCGGAGTGGAATGTGCCCGTCCGCATCGACGGCGTCACCGTATTGCCTGGCGATATCGTCGTGGCCGACGCATCCGGCGTAATCTTTTTCCCGCCGCAGCTCCTTGATGCTGTCCTTGAGAAAGCGCGTGCCAAGACTTCAATGGAAAACTACCAGCGCGAGATTCTGCGAAAGAAAGAACACCGATTCCAGGATGTCTATCCGGTGTTGTCACCAGAACTGCTCGAGGAATATAAGCAACGCAACGAAAATTGAGATCGCCATCAATCGAGCAAAAACCGTATTTTCATCAGGCGCTCACCGGACTGTAATCAGGCGGCGTAGCGTTAAACCCATCCTGCAGGAGCAACAATGAAGTATCGCCATTTAGGAAAAGCCGGCATACAGGTCAGTGAGCTGTCATTTGGTTCATGGGTTACGTTCCATACCCAGGCAGGGCTTGCTTCTACAATGGAGATGATGGCGGCTGCCTACGATGCGGGAGTCAATTTCTTCGACAATGCTGAGGCCTACGCAGGTGGCGAATCCGAAAAGTTGATGGGTGAGGCGCTGCGAAAACTGGGCTGGCGACGCGGCAGTTACCTTGTCTCGACGAAACTTTTTTGGGGGCTGCATGACGGTCCTAACGAGAGCAATACGCTGAATCGTAAATATCTCATCGAGGCAACTAACGGCTCACTGGAACGCCTCGGCCTCGACTACGTCGACCTGCTTTTTTGCCACCGCTCTGATCCCTCAACACCAATAGAAGAAACCGTCTGGGCGATGCACAACATCATTGAAAAAGGCCAGGCCCTCTATTGGGGCACGTCCGAATGGGAAGCGACGGATGTCTTGAGTGCAATCAAAATTGCCGAGCAGCATCACCTGCACAAGCCGGTCGTAGAACAGCCCATCTATAACCTTTTCGAACGCCACAGATTCAACAGCGAGTATGAAGAGCTTTATAAGGAACACGCGTATGGCTCGACAACATGGAGCCCGCTGGCCTCGGGACTGTTGACTGGTAAATACGGAGCGGGCATCCCTCGTGACAGCCGCGGTGCACTGGAAGGCCTCGACTGGTTGCAGGAACAGCTGACTGACGCCAGTCGACTGGAAAAAGTGGCGGCATTGATACCTCTGGCAGAACAGATGGGCGCAAGTCTGGCACAATTCTCACTCGCCTGGTGTCTGCAAAACCCTTACGTCAGCACTGTCATTACCGGCGCGAGCCGAGTGGAACAAGTGCACGAAAATATGAAAGCAGTAAACTTTCTGGACAGGTTCACACCGGATGTACTGGAAGAAATCGATCGGATTTTCGCGGCACCTCACGGAAACAACCCGGACTCCGCGAATGCTCAACCTGGTGACTGATTTGCTGCACCATATTAGCCCGCATGCGCCCCGGGAGCGCTTTTTACCTGACGCAGACTCAGGATTTGAAATTAAATGAAGAAAGTTATCGCGCTATCGATCTTGCTGTTTTCCTGCGCTATCGCACAGGCGCATCACTCTTTCTCTGCGGAATTCGACAGCGAAAAACTCGTGACTGTCACCGGGGTTGTCACGGAAGTGCGTTTTCGAAATCCTCACGTCCAGTATTTCCTTGATGTGGAAACCGACGGCGAAATAAAACGCTGGGTCGTAGCCGGCCAGAATATGGTTGTCATGCGCCGCAGCGGAATGACGTCCGACACAGTCAACATTGGCGATCAGGTCACTGTTAACGGATACGCCGGTCGTAATGGCGCGTTAAGAGTCTATCTTGATTCCCTGGAAACTTCCGGGGGAACACGATACTCGATGTATGGCGATGCGGGTGCGCGACCCGACGTCGCTCTCGCCGCTGAAACCGTCAGCGATTCAGACTCCCGGCTCGTCTCGGAATTGATTGGTGACTGGGCTTTCGATGTCGATAAGGAATTGCCTGGTGCCCCGCTACATCTTCAATTTATGCGCGACGGTGACAATCTCCGAGCCATTCTCGATGGCGAAGTGATCGAAGTAAATTTTGGCAGAGATTCCTTCATCATGGTTCTGGA
>JAHEFD010000183.1 GCA_024640345.1 Woeseiaceae bacterium | reverse complement strand
ATTATGAAATCGACGATGCCCTTCTGGAGGCATTACAATCCGGAATGCCTCCCACCGCCGGCGTTGCACTCGGGCTGGAACGCCTTTTGATGATCAACGAAGGGGCGGACGATATTCGTTCAATCAGCACATTCACCCCGGGTTTTTGAAATGACAGTGAATTACGAATTGCTCGACAGGCAACTTGACGCGTTAATCAAGGACGAAACAGACCTCCTTGCAACAAGCGCCAATTTTGTCGGCCTGCTGTTTGCTGAAATTCACGATATCAACTGGCTGGGTCTTTATATTTTGCGCGACACCGAGCTGGTGCTGGGCCCTTTCCAGGGGCTGCCCGCGTGCGTGCATATTGCACTAGGCCAGGGCGTTTGCGGAACCGCCGCATCCGAGAACCGAACCATCAGGGTGTCAAACGTGCACGAATTCGCAGGTCATATCGCCTGCGACCCGGCGTCGAAGTCTGAAGTCGTCGTTCCGCTCGTCTCCAACGGAAAGGTTTTTGCTGTCCTGGACATCGACAGCCCACATGAAGGCAGATTCACAGAGGCTGACCAGGCGGGCATCGAAATGCTGTGCCGTCGATTCGTAGCGCGACTCAGTTCAATCAGTACCGACCTGCAGAATTTTATTTGACGCGCGACACATATTCGGATGAGCGAGTATCAACCCGGATCACTTCGCCCCGCTCAACGAATAATGGCACCCGCACAACTGCGCCCGTTGATAACGTCGCGGGTTTGACACCACCGCTTGCCGTATCACCACGCACACCAGGATCGGTTTCGGTAATTTCGAGCTCGACAAAATTGGGCGCCGAAACCAATAGCGGAGAATTATTCCAGAGGGTTACCTGGCAAACGTCCTGCTCGGTAAGCCACTTCTTTGCATCGCCTACCGCCTTTTCATCAGCAGCATATTGCTCGAACGTATCGGCAACCATGAAATGCCAGAACTCACCATCGCTATACAGATACTGCATATCTGTATCCATCACGTCGGCCGATTCGACAGAGTCACCTGACTTGAAAGTCTTGTCAACAACCTTGCCTGTCTTAAGGTTCTTGATGCGAACCCGATTAAAAGCCTGGCCTTTGCCCGGCTTTACAAATTCATTTTCTACGATGATGCAGGGATCGCCATCGATGATTATGCGAAGCCCTGATTTAAATTCACTTGTACTGTAATTTGCCATTTAGGTTTCCGGTCGCGGCAATCAAGCCGACGCGTTTTTGATGAGTTTCTCTGCCGCGCAACATAATCCCGGCAGCGCGCAATGATACCCGTGATTTATCCTCAGGATAAGTGTTAGCCCTCAATCCGCTGATCTGGTCACCCGGAATCGCCTGGGGACCATAAATGGCCCGGCCCGACGCTGATTTATTGATACCCGTCACGGTTTTGACACGAGGTCAGGGACTCCCCAGATCGATCTGTATAGACTTATTTCCTGTTTACAAAATATGGCCGACAAAGCCGAGAACAGTCACTTCAGGACCAAGAGTTGACCGAAAACAACACTATATCGATCGCCGTCTTGTCGGCGAATCAGGACGATGTCCAACTCGTCAACGGAAGCCTGAGGGATGCCGGTCACGCCGCACATTGCCACTGGATCGAAACCCCCGGTCGGTTCGACGATACTCTTCGAAAAGAACGCATCGAACTCATTATTCTTAACCTGAACTCGTATCCCGATTCAGTAAAGCAGGTTGCCAAACAGAAGGACGCATTCATTCCCGAAGTTCCAATACTCGCGATAAGCGAGTCGGTGGATGACGAATCCATTCTCAAAGCAATGAAAGCCGGTGCATGCGACCTGGTTTCAAGTAAGCAGAAGGCCCGACTACAGGCAGTAGTTAATCGGGAGCTGCGCGCGTTCCGTGTTGAGCGAGCCTTGAATTCCACGTTGAACTCGGCAACCGAATACCGCAAACAGTTGCACGATTACATGCAGAATTCGAGCACTGCAATCGCTTACGTGCAGGAAGGAATCTTTACCGAAGTCAATAATGCCTGGCTCAGGCTATTCGAAGCCAAGAGCAGCGATGAAGTTATCGGCCTGCCGCTAATGGATAACTTCAATGAGGAAAGTCATGCCGCCGTAAAGGGAGCCCTGATTGCCACTGCAAAGGGAAAATGGCTAAAGGGAGAAAAGCTGCGCGCCAAATCGAAAATCGGCGATGGCGACGCCGCTGCACTCGAACTGGAATTTCAACTGGTCGAGTTCGACGACGGGCCCTATATACAGATTCGGATTGTCCCACCAGTCAAAGCGGCAGAAGAACCTACAAAGCTGGTTCACGAAGCACTCAAAAGAGATCCGACAACATTGTTTTTCAACCGTGCGCAATTTCTCGATCGCATCACGAAACGACTGAACAAGAAACCAAAATCCGGATTGCACGTACTCGTCTATGTAAAACCCGATGATTTTTCCGAGGTGCGTAAAGCTGTCGGCATCCTTGAGACCGAGGAAATCCTGTCGCAGTTTTCGGAAGAAATGCGAAAGCGGCTGCATCCCCGCGACGTTGCGGGGCGCTTCGAAGGCACGGTCGTCATGGCCCTCCTCGAACGGGGCAACGAGCGCGATGCAGAGGTTTGGGGCCAGCAACTGGTTGACCACATCAAGAAACATGAATTCAAGATTGGCGACCAGAAAGTCCAGCTAACCTGCACAGTCGGCGTGGTAGGTATCAGTGGTGTCTATTCAAGTCTCGAGGAAATCGTCTCTGCCGCTGCCGAGGCACACAAACAAGGCAAGTCTGATGGTGGAAACGCGGTATTCCTTCGCGAGTCGGACGAGGTCGACACACGTCTCAGGCAATACGACGAAATCTGGGTCAAACGCATTAAAGCAGCGATGATGGAAGATCGTTTCCGGCTCGCGCAGTTGCCAATAGCCGGCCTGCGTAGTGACTCGACCAGGATGTATGACATGCTTGTACGCATGATTGACGAGCAAGGGAACGCTATTCTTCCCTCCGAATT
>JAHEFD010000024.1:19383-37012 GCA_024640345.1 Woeseiaceae bacterium | reverse complement strand
GTAAAGTTCGTCGCAAATATCATCAGGAAAAACGAATGCCGGATTGAGACAACCCCCGTGACGCAGCTTCTTGTGCAGATAGTCACAGGTCTCATCCATCGTCAGCGGCTCCAGGTGAAAACTCCCCGTCAGACGCTTCAGCATGGATTCCATCGCTGGCGCTTCAACGAGGTAATCGATAGCACGGTCGCTGATGAGCACAATTCGAAGTGCATACTTTTCACGAACCCGGACAGTCGCCAGTTCGCACAGTACTCGCAACGCGCTTGGATTCATCTCGTGAACGTTTTCGATCATCAGCAACGGCGGCTGGCCGGATGCCGTCTGCTGCTGTATGAAAACCTTTAACATGCAGAGCAATTCGTTGACGGTGTCGAATTTATGCTCGTAACCATAGGCTCGCAGGACTGCCTCGAGGAGCGTCGTTGTGTTGACGCCCGCGCCATCGACGACGGCGACAGCAGATCTTGCCTTCTGCTGAATTGCGAAATGACGAATGATGGTCGTCTTTCCGGAAAGCGACGGGCCCTGAAACAGTCCGAGACCGGAGAAGTGGGCATAGGTCGAATGGAGGAATTCGTAGGCTTTTTCCTGGCCCGCATACGGCACGAAGACCAATGGCCTTCCGTGTGTGCGGAACGGCTGTTCCTTCAGGCCAGCTACGCCTAACTCCATAAGTTTGAATCCGGTCTGCTTAGTTTTTTACGATTCTGATACAGTTGCCTTCTGGACCCTCTGAGGCCTGTTAACAACCGGGCTGAACAGTCTACGGTCGGCCAGAACGCCATGCAAACCGCTTCATGCGTTCCCTTTAAAATCAGTGGAACACGGACTGTTTTTAATTGTCTACTTGAAAAAAATGTAATTACTTTTTGTTATTTATGAGAAAAAAATTGTTTTTACCACTAGATAAAACTGTCGGTCAGCGCAGACAGTCGGAGCTAAGGCATTGACTGAATTGTTGTCAGGTTCTGACTTATGTCTATTTCGTGGCGATCGATGCCTTTTCACAGCGCTCGAGTTTGCGCTGAATACGGGTGAGTTGCTGGTTATCGAGGGCCCGAACGGGAGTGGCAAAACCAGCTTCCTCCGCGGGATCGCGGGACTCCTGGAATTTGAAACGGGCACGGTTCGCTGGAGCAGCAAACGGGTCACTGACGACTACCAGGGATTTCGTGCCGATATTGTATGGCTGTCACACAAGGTGGGTTGCAAGGCGGATCTTAACCTTCTTGAGAATCTCCGGTTTGAGTCGGGATTGAGGGCTACAGACGAGGCGCGACTGCAGGCGGTCCTCGAGCGCCTCAGCCTGTCCCGGCTGACAGAACTACCGCTCCGGTCATTGTCGGCTGGGCAGCAACGTCGGGTTGCACTGGCACGGCTTCTGCTGGCCAGGGCGCGCATCTGGATGATGGACGAGCCTTTTACCAACCTGGACAAGGCCGGCCACTCGCTAGTGGAGGAACTCATTTCCGAGCACCTCGCCGACGGAGGCGGCTGTATCGTCGCATCACACCAGGCATTGAACGTTGATGGCAGTACGCGGCGAGTGAGCCTGCAATGAACCAGCCGACATTGAATATGCCTTCTTTGTCGAGCGGTTTCCTGTCTGTTGTCCGGCGGGACGTATTGCTTGCCTGGAAAAGACCGGGAGATGTGCTGAACCCCTTGTTTTTCTTTGCCATGGTCAGCACGCTTTTCCCGCTGGCGGTGGGTCCGAGTTCAGAGGAACTCGCCTTCAGCGGACCAGGCGTCGTCTGGGTTGCGGCGTTGCTGGCGGCCTTACTGTCGCTCAACAGCCTCTTCATGAGCGACTTCGAGGACGGCAGCCTGGACCAGCTGATATTGAGTCCGCAACCATTGCCGATGACAGCGCTTGCCAAGGCTTTGGCACACTGGCTTATTACGGGCCTGCCCCTGGTGCTCGTATCGCCGCTCGTTGCGATCACTTTCCAGATGCCGGCCCAGACCATCAGCGTCATGATGGTAACCCTGACATTCGGCACCGTCAGTTTGAGTCTGCTGGGTTCAATCGGGGCGGCGCTGACGGTTGGCCTGCACCGGGGCACAGCGCTCCTGAGCCTCCTGATCCTGCCCCTGGCCATGCCAATACTGATTTTCGGTGCCAGGACGGTGTCCCTGGCCGCGGCAGATGACGCGGTCTCGGCGGGAGTCTACTTCCTGGCTGCCTATTGCATGTTGACGCTAACCCTCGCACCATTCGCAACGGCTGCAGCATTACGTATTAGTAACGAGTAAATCTGAATTATGTGGACTTTCTTTCACAAACTGGCCTCGCCGCCGCATTTTTATGACCTGGCGGCTAAATTCATACCCTGGTTCGGTGTCATCGGTGCCGCCTGCGTTGCCTACGGGGCGATTGCCGGGCTGTTTTATGCACCTGCCGACTATCAGCAGGGCGATGCTTTCCGCATCATCTATGTACACGTACCGTCAGCCTACCTGTCGATGATGGCTTACATGATCATGGCCGTGTCTGCCGCGATCGGGCTCATCTGGCGAATCAAGCTATCCCATGCCGTTGCCGCGGCGGCGGCCCCGCTGGGCGCCTGGTTCACCTTTCTTGCACTGATGACGGGCTCAATCTGGGGGCGCCCGATGTGGGGTACCTGGTGGGAGTGGGGCGACCCGAGGCTTACCTCGGAGCTGCTTATGCTGTTTCTCTACTTCGGCTACATGGCTTTGCGGGCAGCGATAGACGACACGACCAAGGCGGACAAGGCCAGCGCCGTGCTCGCGCTGGTCGGTGCGGTCAATATACCGATCATTCATTTTTCGGTTGAGTGGTGGAGCTCGCTGCACCAGGGAGCCACCCTGGTTCGGGAGGGTGGTCCCGCGATCGAGACGGGCATGCTCTATCCTTTGCTGGCCATGATTTTTGGCTTCACGTTCATTTTTGGGGCGCTGCTTCTCGGACGTGTACGTACAGAAGTGCTATTCAGGGAGCGACGGGCAAACTGGGTCCGCAAACTCGTACTGCCGGAAGGTGATCACGCATGAGCGAAATGCTGAGCATGGGCAATTACGGTGCCTACGTATGGAGTTCATTTGGACTGACATTGATAGTTTTGGTGGTTTGCGTCGTTCAGGGGCGAAGCCGTCACAAATCGGTCCTTAAAGACGTGGTAGTAAGAATCAAGGCAATGGAATCGAAATAATGAAACCAAGACGACAACGTATGCTTGCAGTTGGACTGACCGTCGCCGGCATCGCGCTGGCAACGGCACTGACACTTCAGGCTTTTAAAGAGAACATGATGTTCTTTGTCGAAATCTCCGAGATCGAGAAGGGCAACTACCCGGAAGACCGCAATTTCCGCGTTGGTGGGCTCGTGGTTGAGGGAAGCGTCCGGCGGGAAATCGGTGAGCTTGAGCTGTCCTTCGATCTGACCGATTACGAGAATCAGCTAACTGTCAATTACAGTGGTGTCCTCCCTGACCTGTTCCGGGAAGGGCAGGGAATTATTGCCCACGGTCGGCTTGGTGATAACGGCATTTTCATGGCTGATGAAGTGCTGGCAAAGCATGACGAAAACTACATGCCACCTGAAGTCGCGGAGTCTCTCGCCGGCCATGCGGCCGCCCAGGAAGCGGTACTCAATTCCGAGCAGCAAGGCCAGTGATACCGGAGCTAGGTCATTTCGCGCTGATCCTGGCGCTCTCGCTTGCCCTGTGCCAGGGTATTTTGCCGCTGTTGGGCGCCCACAGGAACGACCAGGCGATGCTCGATGTCGCGAAACCGGCCGCTGTCGGCCAGTTCGTGTTCGTAGCCTTTGCTTTCGGCTGCCTGACATGGTCTTTCATCCAGAGTGACTTTTCCGTGCTGTACGTTGCCAGTCACTCGCAACTGGCTTTGCCGCTTCCCTACAAGATTTCCGCGGTCTGGGGCGCTCACGAAGGGTCGTTATTGCTGTGGGTCCTGCTGCTGGCCGGATGGACCGTCATGGTCGCTTTTTACAGCGGCTCATTGCCAAAGGCATTCGGTGCCCGGGTCATCGGCGTACTGGGCCTGCTGAGCTGCGGGTTCCTGCTGTTTACGTTACTCACGTCGAATCCCTTTGAGAGGCTGATACCGGCACCACCTGATGGCGCCGATCTGAATCCTCTGCTGCAGGATCCGGGTCTCGCGATTCATCCGCCGATTCTCTATACCGGCTATGTTGGATTTTCGGTTGCCTTTGCCTTCGCCATTGCGGCAATGATCAGCGGCAACCTGGACCAGAAGTGGGCGCGCTGGACTCGCCCGTGGACCACCTCGGCCTGGCTGTTTCTTACCATCGGTATCGCACTCGGCAGCTGGTGGGCCTATTACGAGCTTGGCTGGGGAGGCTGGTGGTTCTGGGACCCGGTGGAAAATGCATCGTTCATGCCCTGGCTTGCAGGGACGGCCCTCATTCACTCGCTCGCCGTCACGGAAAAGCGCGGTCTTTTCAAAAGCTGGACTTTGTTACTCGCTATTACCGCATTTTCTCTAAGCCTGCTTGGTACCTTCCTGGTGCGTTCGGGAATCCTTGTTTCGGTCCATGCGTTCGCGGTTGACCCGGCACGCGGCCTGTTTATTCTTGCGTTCCTCGCCGTGGTTATCGGCGGCGCCCTGATTCTTTACGCCTGGCGCGCACCCGGTCTTGATTCCGATGCCGGGTTCAAAGCGTGCTCCCGCGAGACCTTCCTGCTGCTCAATAACGTCTTGCTGGTTATTGCAACCGCCCTGATTCTGGGCGGCACCTTGTCGCCGCTAATTGTTGAAATGATCGATGGCAGCAAAATCTCTGTCGGCCCGCCGTATTTCGAAATCGCTTTTGCGATTCCCATGCTGCCGCTCGTTTACCTTATTGGCGTCGGTATGCACACGGCCTGGCGCAGCCAGGAACCGGGCCCGCTTTTCAACCAGTTGAAGATACCCGCCATCATTGCGGTCGTCGCCGGGCTGCTGGTTCCTTTCTTTTTTTATGGCCGGGTTGGTGTTCTGCTGGTCACAGGAATGATTGCGGGATTCTGGATAATCGCCGTTTCGTTAATTCAGCCGATACGCTCACTGCGGCGCAAGGCAGGTACGACCGCCATCACGCGAAGCGCGCTAGGAATGTCGGTAGCACATTTCGGCGTTGGCTTGTTCGTGATCGGCGTGACTGTGGTGTCAGGTTTCAGCGTAGAGGCCGATCGCAGCCTTCGGGTTGGTGAAACCGAATCGGTTGCCGGATATGACTTCGAGTTACGCGGATTACGCAACGTTGACGGACCCAATTTCCGAGCCCTGGAGGGTGAAGTTGATATTTACAGGGATGGCGAATTTATCTCCCAGCTGAGGCCGCAAAAGCGAACTTATCTCGTCCAGCAAAGCCCAATGACTGAAGCGGGCATAGACGCCAACTGGAATCGTGACCTGTTTGTTGCCTTGGGAGACCCGCTTGGTAATGATGCCTGGAGTGTGCGCATGCAATACAAGCCGATGATTCGCTTCATCTGGCTGGGTGCTTTTGTTATGGCACTTGGCGGCCTGATTGCGACCAGGGATCGGCGCTACAGACTGACAGCGACCGAAACTGAAAAGGCATCTACGCTGAGTGGAGAGCTGGCCTGATGCTACGGTATATCGCACCGCTTATTTTCCTTGCCGTCCTGATCGGTTTTTTCATAAAGGGTCTGGATCCTGATCGGGATCTGAACAAGTTGCCGTCGCCATTTATCGATAAGCCGGCGCCGGCACTGGATTTACCAAATCTCAAGAATCTGACGGAACGCGTCACCAGCGCGGACTACGAGGGCAAATTAGCCCTCGTCAATGTCTGGGCGACATGGTGCGTCGGCTGTCGCCAGGAACACGGATACCTGCTGGAACTCGCCAAGGAGGAAGTTTTGCCAATCTATGGCCTTAACTGGCGCGACCAGCGCAACGAGGCCTTGAGCTGGCTTACTCAGCTGGGTGACCCCTATGTGGCCTCCGGATACGATGCTGACGGGCGTGTCGGCATTGACTGGGGAGTATATGGCGCACCCGAGACGTTCCTGATAGCCGAGGATGGACGAGTGCTCTACAAACACCTGGGGCCGCTGGATTCATTTATTTGGGAACGCGATTTCATGCCGCACATTCGCGCAGAAAGAGGCGTCGAACAATGAAGAGACTCATTCTTGCTCTGTTCCTATGCAGCATGGCCGGGCTGTCGCTCGCTATCGACACAGGGCAGGCATTCGAAGATCCGGAAATGCAGGCGCGATACGAGAAAATTATCTCCGAGGTGCGTTGCCTTAAATGCCAGAACCAGACGATCAAAGACTCCAACGCGTTTCTTGCCGGCGACCTGCGCAGGGAAATTCGCCGACTGATGACCGACGGCAAAACTGATGCCGAAATATTTGATTTTCTCGTAGAGCGCTATGGCGACTTTGCACTTTATCGGCCACGCATGAGTGGCGTTACCTTGTTACTTTGGATTGCACCGGGCATTTTCCTGCTGGCGGGCGCATTCGTAGCTGTTCGTGTCGTCAGGAAGCGAATGAGCATGCCAATTGGTCTCGACGATGAAACTGACCAGGCAGTGAGTTAGCACATGCTCTGGGTTCTTATCGCTCTCATGCTGGTCGTGGCCGTATCAGTTATTGCCGTGCCGCTGTACCGCGCTGACAAACGGATATCAGCGACGATTGCTCTCTCTGCCCTTACTGTTACGGCGCTTTCCGCATTGATCTACTCGCAGATTGGCACACCGGGAAGCAGAAGCCAGTCAGCTGAACAAATGGCCGACGTCGACGAAGTGGTCGCAGTGCTCGCCGCCCGGCTTGAGCAAGATCCCGGCGACACCTCCGGCTGGAAAATGCTTGGCCGTTCCTATTTCAGTTTGCGCAATTTTCCGGGGGCAATTTCCGCTTTCGAAAAAGCTGTCGAACTTGAGTCCGGCCAGGATGGGCAGACGCTGACGGATCTCGGCGAAGCAATCATCTACAGCGACGCGGACGCCATTGTCGGTCGTGCCGGCGACCTTTTCGAAAACGCATTGGTGCTGACACCGAATAATCCGAAAGCCTTGTTTTACGGTGGCATGGCCGCGGTACAGCGCGGGGACAAGGAGCTTGGTGCGACACGGTGGGAGGCACTCCTGGCGACTTCGCCACCACCAAACGTACAAGAGATTCTTCGCCAGCAGATTGCGGAGTTACGTGGAGAGACGCCTGCGACTGTTGCAGATACGCCAGCGGCTCCACCGGCCGAAGCACCTGCCACTGCCAACGGAATTACGGTAAGTGTCGACCTTGGAGAGAGTGCGCTCTCTGCCAATTTGCCGGACGCCACCGTGTTCATCATTGTCCGCGATCCGCTGCAGCCGTCGCCACCGATAGCAGCCCTTCGCAGGCAGGTTTCGGAACTGCCCACTTCGGTAATCATTGGTGATTCCGATGCGATGATTCCCGGGCGTGTCCCGTCCGGCTTCGACCGGCTGGAAATCATTGCACGCGTTTCGCTGGCTGGACAACCGGTTGCGGTCAGTGGCGACTGGTTCGGGGACAGCATCATTGGAACGGCAGAGACACAGGATGTGCAGATCACAATTGATCGACAAGTCCCGTAATGGAGAAGTTTGACCTGGTCAAAACCGCTGATGGTGGATACCAACTCCGTGTGCCAAAAAAATCCTCGACGCTCTTGCGCTATCCGCTGTACAACAAAGGCACCGGCTTTTCCGCCGCTGAGCGTAAACGTTTCGGGCTAGAGGGTCTGTTGCCGGCGCAGATAAACGATATCGATACGCAAGCCGGACGGGTTTACCGCTCGATTCTGTACAACAAGGATCCCGTTGGGAGGCATATCGACCTGGCAGCATTGCAGGACCGAAACGAACATCTGTTTTACAAGGTATTGCAACTGCATCTCGAAGAATTGATGCCCATCGTTTACACACCGACCGTTGGTAAAGCGTCAGAGTACTTCAGTCGTTTATTCCGTCGCGCCAGGGGTATCTGGATTACGCCGGACCACGTCGGTCGAATCGAGTCGATCCTGCGCCATTCGGCGCCGTTTTCAGACGTGCAGCTCATGGTCGTAACGGATAACGAGTCCATACTTGGCATCGGCGACCAGGGTGCCGGTGGCATGGCCATCAGCGTTGGAAAATTGTCGCTTTACTGTGCGGGAGCCGGTATTCATCCGGCCCGTACCTTGCCAATAAGCCTGGATGTTGGAACCAACAACCAGTCGTTGCTGGACGATCCGCTTTACCTGGGTTGGCGCCAACCACGGTTAAGGGGCGAGCCGTACCTGGCGCTTGTCGATGAGTTTGTCACTGCAGCCCGAAATGTGTTCCCGCAAATCGTCATTCAGTGGGAAGATTTCCGCAAGGACAATGCCCTCGCCATATTGAAACGCTATCAGAAGCAGGTGCCTTCATTTAACGATGACATCCAGGGAACCGGCGCAGTGGCTTACGCGTGCGTACATGCGGCTAATCGAATTACAGGTGGAGACATTACAGACAGTCGCATCCTGGTTTATGGCGCCGGCGCCGCAGGTTACGGCATTGCAAAGAAGCTGCTGGGCGGCTTGCGCTTCCACGGGCTGGAGGGAGACGCATTGCAACGCTCGGTCCTGGCAATGGACAGCAGCGGAATCCTTAGTGATGATCGCAGCTACACAGACTATAAAGCTGAGCTGTCGTGGCCCGCTGAATGGGTCGCGGAACTCGGTCTTGCAAATGACCGGCACAACGACCTGGCCAGCGTCGTCGCAGCGTACAAGCCGAATGTCTTGATTGGAACGTCGGGGCAGGTTGGCTCATTTAACGAAGCAGTGATACGCGCTATGGCCGCAGGCGCCGACCGGCCAGTAATTCTCCCGATGTCCAACCCGACAGCCATTAGCGAAGCGATTCCAGAAGATGTCTTGCGCTGGACCGAAGGTCGGGCCCTCGTGGCTACCGGCAGCCCGTTTGAGGACGTGACGCTGGAAGGTCGAATACAACCCATCGGGCAGGCGAACAACGTCTACATATTCCCCGGGCTCGGGCTTGGCACTATCGTCAGTGGGGCGACGGAGGTAACTGAAGGCATGATTGGTGCCGCGTCGCAGGCGCTGGCCAACAGCCTGACCGACGAAGAGCTTGCTCATGACCTGCTGATGCCGGATGTATCGCGGTTATGGGACGTCTGCGGTGCGATCGGACTCGCTGTCGGCATTCGGGCAATGTCGGATGGCGTTGCACCGGACATCGGTGAAGCACTGCTTGCGCAAAAGATCGAGGACTATCGCTGGCGACCTGTCTACCCCGAGATCGTCGAAGCCTGACAGGGCCACAGGAGATTAATTTGTCAGACCGAGAACCAATTGAAGCGGCGCCGATGTGTTTCGCATGTGGCGTCGATAATCCCGTCGGCCTCAAGATTCGCTTTACAATCGAGGATGGAAGATGCACCGGTCAGTTTACGCCGGATGCCAACCATGTCGGTTTCGAGAATACCGTTCATGGCGGCATCATCTATTCAGCCCTCGACGACGTAATGGCGAACGTCCTTTATTTACAGGATATGAAAGCTCATACAGCGCGTTGTGAAATTCGATATCGAAAAGCACTTGAAGTTGGACAGACCATCAATCTGTCCGGCTGGATCGCCAATGAGCGTCGGCGACTGGTAATACTGAAAGGAGAAGCACGAACAGCGGATGAAGACGTGTTGATTGCAGACTGTGAAGCGAGCTTTATGCTTGCCTGAGTGTGTTACAGATTTGGTGAAGGCACTCGCACGGTATCGCCGGAAGCACCATCTTCAGACCGACGTGCAGATTCCCTCGTAATGCCTTCCGACGCATTTCTTAATGCGGTTTGCAGACGCTTCAGCTGAACGAAAGACAATGCTCTCAAGTCCAGCGCATCAAGAAGCCTGACCAGATCCATTGACTGATCGGCGTCCAGGGTATGGTGTTTAGCGGTTTCACTCATCGTCATTTGATCTTAACAACCGGCACAAAAAACGAGTGTGATGGCGGTCACGTCTGATTGTGCTAAGTTTTGCAACCCTGGGCCAACCTCGGAGAAATTAATGTCATTACCTGCCGTACTTGAAGGAAATCTGCGCATACCGCTAATTGGCGCGCCGATGTTTATCGTCTCGGGCCCCGACCTGGTCATCGCGCAGTGTAAAGCAGGCATCGTTGGCTCGTTTCCGGCGTTAAACGCCCGACCACAGGAAATGCTGGACGAGTGGCTCACTCGAATCACCAGCGAACTGGCGGACTATGCTGCTGCGAATCCTGGTCAGCCTGTCGCGCCATATGCGGTGAACCAGATCGTACATCAAACCAATGAACGATTGATGGCGGACATGGAGACCTGCGTCAAACACAGGGTCCCTATCGTCATTACGAGCCTGCGGCCGCCCGCGGCGGTGGTTGAAGCTGTGCACAGTTATGGCGGACTGGTATTCCACGACGTAATTAATGTGCGCCATGCCAGGAAGGCGATCGAGCAGGGTGTCGACGGCATTATCACGGTATGTTCGGGAGCTGGCGGTCACGCCGGCACGACCAGTCCGTTTGCCCTTGTTAAGGAAGTCCGCGAAATATTTGATGGCACGATCATCCTGTCCGGCAGCATGAGCCAGGGAAATGATGTGTTGGCAGCACAGGCAATGGGCGCCGACCTCGCGTACATCGGTACACGATTTATTGCGACCAGGGAGGCCAACGCACCGGCCGAATACAAAGAGATGATCGTGCAGAGTCAGTCCGCCGACATCGTTTATACATCGCTCTTCACAGGCATACATGGAAGCTACCTGCGCGGAAGCATCGTCAATGCCGGCCTGGATCCCGACAACCTGGAGAACGCGGGCAAAGACGCGATGGATTTTGCCAGCCGCGGTAACTCGGGGGCCAAAGCATGGAAAGATATCTGGGGTGCCGGGCAGGGCGTAGGTACCGTTCATGATGTTCCGCCCGTCAACGAGCTGGTTCTTCGCATGGAGAAGGAATATAAGGCGGCGCTCCGCAGACTTAACGGGCAAGAAGCCTGACGATCCAGGTAATCATTATGGCAGTGGTCAGCGCAATGCTGATATCCAGTAATAATCCAAGTAAATAGAAGTTTGACAGACCCGCAATGCCACCGCCGATATGGAATGGCACAGGAAAACCTGTCGTTATTTCCTGGTCGCAGCATATCGGCCAGAAACGATGGCGTATCCAGGACCACGTGTTGGCCAGCAGGAACAGGGCAGTCACCACGTGAAATGTTCGGGAACGCAGCAGTATCCGGGTGGAGAATTTCATGGCGGAATTTTAATCCTTCCGCTTCCCTACGGGTACAATTCACTTAAGTTATGGATCTTATCGCGCTGGCAATTCCCTTCTTCCTGCTTGCCGTAATGGCTGAAGCAGGTGTCGACAGGATGCGCGGTACGGGTTTCTACCGCGCCAACGATGCGGTTAACAGCCTGAGTGCCGGGACCATCAGCACAACCACCGGCTATTTTACCAAGTTGCTCCCAGGCGTGATTTCGGCCTGGGTCCTGCAACACCTCGCGCTGATAGACGTCGATCCCGCACTGTTTGACTTCTCTTTGCAGGGACTCGCGTTATGGGCGCTGGCGCTGCTGGCGTTTGATTTTTGTTACTACTGGAAACATCGGTTCGGCCATGAGATCTCGGTTCTCTGGGCGGCGCACTCGGTGCATCACCAAAGCGAGGACTACAACCTTTCCACCGCACTTCGCCAGACCAGCACCGATTTCGTGTTCGGGTGGATATTTTATCTCCCGCTTTTTTTGTTGGGCATGCCATTCGAGATCTTCGTAACCGTCAATGCGCTCGACCTCATTTACCAGTTCTGGGTGCATACCCAGGTGATTCGGAAGCTTGGCTGGCTCGACCGGGTAATGGTCACTCCTTCAAATCACCGTGTGCACCATGCGCAGAATGAACGTTATATCGACAAGAATTATGGCGGCATTTTTGTCTTGTGGGACCGCCTGTTCGGTACCTTCCAGGAAGAGCTGGATGACGAACCCGTTGTCTTCGGAGTGCGAAAGCCCCTGCAAAGCTGGAACCCGTTTTGGGCCAACCTCCAGGTTTACAATTACCTTTGGTTCGATGCGCTGCGTGCCAGGCGATGGACTGACAAGTTGACCATCTGGTTTCGGCGCACAGGATGGCGCCCGAAAGACGTGGAAGCCCAATTCCCCAAACATCGGGCTGACATTGCCAGTTTCCGAAAATTCGACCCACCGACAGATCCCGCCGTACGACGATATGTGCTCGCGCAAATGGTTCTGACCGCTGTCTTTGTCCTCGGAACAGGACTGCTACTCGCGACCAAGGGTATTGGCGCTATCGTCGTCCCGTGTATTGCGATTTGGACAGCGTTGCTATCGCTCGGGTTTCTCAGCGAAGCGAAACCCTACGCATTTCGCTTCGAGTTTTTTCGCCTGCTGGTCATATTTCCCGCTTGCCTTTTCCTTCTGTATGACAACAAAACCCTAAGCGACGACGTTTTTGCAGGCACGGCAATCGGCGTTTCCGCCGCATCACTGGTTGCCGTCGCCGCGTTGTTTGTGACGAGGAAGTTCATGATGGCGACGGAAGCGAAAGACGTTTTAAAACAATAACATATCAGCTTTTTATCGAAACGCGATTAATCAGAATCGACCCGTCGTCTCCATGTTTCGCTCCTGCCAAACCAGGAGATGCCAATGTAGCCGCGCAGCTTCAGCGTATGTGAGTCGAGCACAGTGATGGTGCCACGGTAGGTATTGCCGCTGTTGGGGTCATAGACCCGTCCCCCGGTCCACCGTCCATCGGTATCTTGCCGAAAGCCATACAGAATCATTAAACCGCGCAACGGGCGGTCCCGCAGTGCCGGATCGGGGTTCCGCTCATCCGTTCGCGAGGGGCTCCGATTATCGGGGTCAGCGGCTGAACCAATTATGGTGCCGCGAAGCTCGCCTTTGGCGATCCTTAGCTCGATCCAGCCATCACCATCGCCGTTGATCCAGGTGCCCTCAATCGCAGGCTCTGCAACGCCCGCGATTGGCAGTGCTAATACGATAAAAGCACAACAAGACATTATCCAACGAACTGCATCAAGCCTGGCCAACAAGAAAATCGCCTATTGCGGGGACGGCAGGCCAGTTATCATGCCCTCAGTAAGTCGAATGTCAATTGCGATACTGGAGACCTTAATTGCGGCGCAGAACCTTCATCAGAGCCATCGTTGCAGCGCTCTTGGGCACGACGGCAAGCGTCAGGAACGCATTTTCCCTGGCACGGCCGAAGCCGGTCTTCCTGCATGGCGTTGCCAGTGGCGACCCAACTGACTCTGCCGTAATGCTCTGGACCCGCGTGACGACAGCCTCCTTAGGCATTATCAGCGTCGAATGGCAGGTCGCCGCGGACCCCGCCATGCGGAACGTAATTCGGGCCGGTACGACCGAAACCGGGTCCACCCGGGACTACACCGTGAAAGTCGACGCGACAGGGCTGGCCGCGGGAAGCCAGTATTACTACCGGTTCAGCTGCGACGGCCAGGATTCGGCTGTCGGACGAACACGCACATTGCCACGGGGTGCCATTGAGCAGGCAAAACTTGGCGTGGTTTCCTGCTCGAATTATCCCGCCGGTTTTTTTAATGTGTACCGCGAAGTGGCGATGAGGAACGACCTGGATGCTGTCCTGCACCTGGGTGACTACATCTACGAATACGGAATGGGCGAATACGCCACTGAAAACGCGAGTGCCATTGGCCGGATCCCCGACCCGCCACATGAAATACGCACACTGGAGGACTACCGGCGACGCCATGCGCAGTACAAGGCGGATCCCGATAGCCAGGCCATGCACGCCTCGGTGCCCGTAATTGCCGTCTGGGACGACCACGAGATCGCAAACGACTCCTGGAGAGACGGCGCGGAAAACCATCAGGACGGTGAAGGGCAATGGTCCGAGCGACGTGATGCAGCACTGCAGGCCTATTTTGAATGGATGCCGATTCGAGGTGTCGCGGCGGGGGCCGATACAAAGATCTATCGAGAATTTCGCTGGGGCGATCTTGCATCCGTGGTCATGCTCGATACCCGCCTCATTGGACGGGACAGGCAACCCAATGTCGGCGAGGAGGTTACCCGGGATTCCATCGTTGCCGCTCTGCGTGACCCCGGGCGACGAATGCTGGGTGCCGAGCAGGAACAGTGGTTGCGCGACACATTGCAGGCAGCTGGCTCGACAACGTGGCAGTTGATAGGCCAGCAGGTCATGGTTGCCCGGATGGAGCCGCCCGACCTGGAGCCACTCGTGGATCGCGATGGCCCGTCCTACTTCTCACCGGAAAATCTCGATGCCATCATCAAAGCAAGCAAATCACATGCACCGCAAGTCCTCGACGTCTGGGAGGGCTACCCGGTGGCGCGCGAGCAATTCCTGCAGGATCTGGACAAATTTGCCAGGAACCCCGTCGTTCTAAGTGGCGACCTGCACACCTCACTGGCTGCCAATCTCATCCCGAACGGCGGCGAGCGTCCGGTTGCGGTGGAACTGATGGCGGGGCCCGTGTCTTCGCCCGTCCTGGAATCGGTTTTTCCGGATAAGGTGCCAAACGGCGTGCGCGACGCCACGTTGGTGCAGAACCCCAATATCCGTTTCCTGGACATCGCTCGCCGGGGCTGGCTTGTCGTCACCGTAACACCCAGTGAGTGCACGGGAGAATGGCATCTCGTTGATACCGTTCTCAGTCGCGATTACAAAAGCTGGTCTGCAGCCACTATGAAAGTCGGGGCGGGCCAGATAGGCAAAGGGCTCGTCTAGCCCTTGCCGTCGGTCGATTCAAGGCCGGGCAGTCCCTCCAGGCTCTCACTGTTTCTCGAACGTCGGTAGTCCAGGATTTGTTCCTCTGATTGGTTGGCAAAATAATTCGGCAATGAGTCCCTGTGCTGTTTGAATTCGTAAAGCGGCACGCCATAACCGCAGGAATCGATGATTCGCTCAACTTTGATCCGAATAATGTTGCGTGCGGCGGGCATTGGCGGAAATCTCGCAAGAATCTCGGCAAAACCTTCCTGGTGCGGTTCGAGGGCAGTGCCTTTGCCGTAGAACCGGTAGATTCTTGGTGGCCCTTCGAATGCGCAAAGCATCAGCACAATTCGACCATTGTCTTTAAGGTGAGCGACGGTTTCGATACCGCTTCCGCCGGTATCGACGTACGCTATCTCCTGTGGCCCCAGCACCCGAAGACAGTCGAGCCCTTTCGGTGAACAATTGATCAGGCCGTCCGGTGAGTTTGGAGCAGTCGCCACAAAAAACATCTTTTGTCGCGCTATCCATTTCTGAATCCGCTCATCGATTTCCGTATATTCTTTACCCATGCGAATCGCTCCAGAAGTCTGCTGCCGCTGAAGCCTACATTAAATGCCACGGAAAGAAATCTCACTGCCGCAAGCGCGGCGAATTGCCCTGGCCGCACAGGGATTCGATCAAGAAAGGCCCGACAAGCAGGTCAACGCCGGTCATATACGGCGGGTCATCGACCGTCTTGGTTTGCTGCAGCTCGATTACGTCAATGTGCTGGTGCCAGCCCACTACCTGGTGATCTTTTCACGGCTCGGCGCTTACGACATGTCCCGGTTTCACAGGCTCGTCTACAAGGGCCGGGCATTCACGGAGCAGTGGGCACATGAAGCCTCAATTGTGCCCGCCGCGCTTTGGCCCGCGCTCGAGCACCGGCGACAAGACTACCGGCCTTACCCGAACAGTCCCATCATGAAACTTAAGGGAAAATCGAAATACCTCTCAGAAGTTATGGAAATTATAGAAGAAATGGCTCCTTTGACTGCCCAGGATCTGCCCGCCTTCGAGGGACCGAAGCGGCGTCCCGGTGACTGGCATCGATCGGTTCCCCGGTGGGCCCTCGAGTATCATTTTGGCCAGGGCAGGGTAGCGGTCGCTGACCGCCTGCCCAATTTCCAGCGCGTCTACGACCTTCCGGAGCGCCTGATTGATGACGAATTCCGGACCCGCTCATTGTCCCGAGAGGCGGCGCAACGAGACCTTCTGCAGCGTGCGGCTTTTGCGTTCGGCATCGCCACGCTGGATGACCTGGCTGACTATTACCGCATGTCAGCTAAAGATGCGGCGCCGAGAGTGAGTGAACTGGTCGAGGAGGGGCTTTTGCGGGAGGTAGCCGTTGACGGCTGGACGAAGCCTGCGTTTCTCGCAAAAGGCGTGAGAATTCCACGGGCGATCGAGTGTGCATCACTGCTGTCGCCGTTTGATCCTGTCGTCTGGTACCGACCACGAGCCGAGCGACTTTTCGATTTTCACTACCGCATAGAAATCTACGTGCCAGCAAAAAAACGCAAATGGGGCTATTACGTGCTGCCGTTTCTGCTGGACGACAGGATCGTCGCGCGAGTCGACCTGAAGGCGGATCGCAAGAACGGCGCATTGCTCGTACTTGCGAGCCATCCCGAAGAGGGCATAGACGAGGAACGCACTGTAAATGCGATAGCTGCCGAGCTGCAGCACCTGGCGCGGTGGCTCGGGCTGCAGAGCATCAAGGTCTCCCGTCGGGGCGCGTTTGCCAGGGCGCTCGCCGGGGAAGTCAGGGCCAGGCAGCCCTGACAAGTGGTTTGTCACGGCGTGTATTCGTCAATGACGGCTTCAATGGCCGCCGAGCAAACCCGGCAAAAGTCTGTTGTCCTGGTAAACATGATGCAGTTCAGTTCGGAACGGTAATATCCCCGCGCCTGGTACATCGCGCCCTCGAATGCGCCTACCTCGTGCGCATAAGTTGCGGTTGAAAAAAGACCTTCAACAACATCCCGGTCTTCGACAAACAGCTTGTTCATTTCCGATTCCGGTACATTTTCCTTGCGCATATTGGCCCTGCGGGCCTGGTAAGCCAGGGAGTGTTCTTCGTAGGCATCTTTCGGCCACGGCGTCGGTACCGGGGTGTCCGCGGCAACGAGACCACGCCATTTGAGCTTGCCGGGGTCCAGAAGCGCCGTGACATTCGGTTCGTAGGGCTCGGTAATCTCGCCGGATGACTCGTAAGCAACCGAACTCGTGTAGTACTCATCGGCAAGGCCGGCAAAATGATGTCCGAACTCGTGAATGAACAAATAGCCAACCCACTCGCTGTTCGCAGCTGCGGTGCTGAATAATCCATATATTCCACCGCCGCCATAGGTTTCGCTATTGGTCAGTATTTCAACGAAATCGTAAGGCGTCGATGAAGCGATGCGACGCCACTCACGATTGTTGTCGGTCAACACGTAACGCTCGCTGCGAAACGCATCGTAGGTAGCGCCAATCGGCGAATCCCGGTAGATGCCGGTCGATGGCCGTGACACACCGGATACATCAGCCGGCGGGGCCAGCGCCCAGACATTGAAATCCGATCGGCGCTCCCGAAACGGGGACGTGGCAAACAGCAGGTCGGCAAGTTCCCGGGACGTCTTGACGAAATCTTCCCGCTCATCAGCTGTGTATCCATCTCCCAGCAGCAGGATGTCGACTTTCGTTGCCGGGTCGCCGTTATATTCAATAGCTACAACGTCCTCGGCAAAGGCCGCAGATTCCTGGTGAACGAGATAATCCTGGGGATCCAGGCGAATCCGCCAGATCTCATTAAATT
>JAHEFD010000024.1:0-19283 GCA_024640345.1 Woeseiaceae bacterium | reverse complement strand
ACCAACTTCGCCGATTATAGGAACGACATCCGGCGATGTTTCCACCATGCCTGCCCACGCCTCTACGATCTTCACGCCGGCAAGCGCCGGGAATACAGCGTCCAAATTCTTGCGGATACTTCGCAGCACGCTTTCATTCGGCTCCGGATTCAGGACTCGCGTCCTTTCGAAGGGCGATTCAGAATCGAGTGACCATTTCGTCGGCGTGGACAATGCCTCAAAGAAATCCTTGCCGAATCGCAGGCGCAGGACCTTGATTTCCCGCATCAGTGCCGGAATAAACTTGAATGCATAGCGAAAGGTCGATGGCGTAAGCCCGTGGTCGAGCACCGAACCATGTGCAACCGTGTATCCACCGTCCTGGCGCAGCCTGATACCAATCAGCTCGTCGTAAAGGTTTCCCTTCAGGATAGTCTGTTTTGCCGGCGCTGTACGTGCAACGGTGCCACGCACCTGCAACTGTGGCACCGAAATTCCCATCGAACGGCAAAACATCGAGGACCATGCACCGGCAGCACACAGCACGACGGATGTTCTGATAGTTCCGTGCTCGGTAACGACAGAAGAAACCCTGCCTGCCTCGGACTCGATTCCTCGCACGGCACAGGCTGTCAGAATCCTTGCACCACTGCGCACTGCCGCCCGTGCGATCGCTGGCGTCACCAGGTGGGGCTCGGCCCGGCCATCACTCGCCGTATACATCGCACCGTGCCACTTTGCCGAGACCTGCTGCGTCAGCTTGCCCAGTTCAGCGGCATCTATAACTTTCGTGTCGAGTTCAAATTCCTTTGCGGTCTCTATCCAGTTGTGAAAGTCCTGCAGTCTGCGTTCACTGTTTGCCGTAAACAGGCAACCGCCTTGCGTGAAACCAACACTTTCGCCAATCTCCGTTTCCAGTTCGCGGAAGATTCTCATGCTTTCGAGCATCATCGGAAGTTCCCTGGGGTCACGGCCCTGCTGTCGAATCCAGCCCCAGTTGCGCCCTGATTGTTCTCCCGCGATATGGCCCTTTTCACAAAGCACGACATCAACACCCTGTTTAGCCAGGAACCAGGCGGTCGATACCCCAACGATGCCGCCACCAATGATGACAACATCTGCGCGGTCCGGGACCGAATCGGGCGGTACGAAAGTGCCGTTCCATGTACCTCTGACAACCTGCTCGTTATGCTCTTTGTTCACTGTTGACTGGTACTCCTTGTAGGGCGTTGGGGATTATAGCGACATGGCGCCGGTTGCCGTACAGATGCCGGGACGTTGTATCGGAGAATCAAGTAAGCTTCAGCCTAATGAATGGCAAGAACCACCTACTGATCACCTTCAGCGTGATATTCCTGGCAGCCTGTGCTGCGCCTGAATTACTGGCGCCCAGGGAAGGGGCTGTGCCACCTGGTGCCAGCCTTGAAGGTAACTGGCACATCCAGCCCGAAAGCCTGCGCAGCCAGCGGCGCATCCGGGAAGCGATTCGCAAGACTGACGGCATTGCAGACGACGCCATATTCGGTTCACGAAACCAGCAGGACGGGATTTCCTCCCGAAGCCGGGGCAATGGCCGGGTTAAGGGTGGGCTCGTATATGTTTTCCTCGAACTCGGAGAGTCGCTGAAAGTCTCGCAAACCGAGCACGCCCTGTTTATCAGTTTTGACCGGTCGGTGGTTGAAGAATTCCGCTTCGGGGAAAACAGGTTGGTGAGCGTCGGCCAGGCCCAGGCTCAGCGTGTCACCGGATGGGAAGACAATGCTCTTGTCGTGGAAACGCTGGACCGCAACCGCATGAAACTGACCGAGCGTTTTCGCCTGATTGATGATGGCCAGGTACTGGAGCGCACCATCATCTTACGCAGCCGCGAGGGGGAAGAAGAGATCGTCGTTCAGCTGTTCGACCGGGTCGTTGAATAGTGGCACGTCACTCCTGTTCAGTGACTGAGCGGAAAGCTGGAGGCGCGGCCCTGCTGGCAAGTGGGGCGAGTACGACCGCCATGTTCTTTTTCATGCAACTGGCGATCGTTCTTGCCTGAATCGATTCCTCATCTATAACGGCGTATAGCTGGTGAGCTCCGCACGCATTTGCCTCTTTCCATTTCGGTGCTGCTCGATGATGACCGGCAGGTAGCCCAACTCTTTTACACACCACAGCGTCGTTATTCTTGACGAATTTTCCGCTTGGTGTTGAATGCCAATCGCTTCGAAACGACCGAATGGAACCCGTACGGTTTGAGTGCCAATATTTGTAATCGACAGTATTTTCAGGCGCTCGGCATCCTGCAGCGCATAAACGCTGCGCTCTGTTCCGGACAGCAAATCGGCCATCAGTCCATACTGCAACGACACGCGGTCATGCACATTACCATCAACGTCCGCGTGAAATTTCTCGCCGTCGATGAGACCGCCAACGGTATGCTCATTCCAGTCAAAAGCAAGATCGACCGTTTCACCGCCTTTCGTAAGCGTGTCGACCGATCGGAAGCGCTGTGGCCGCAGCCCGCTGGCGGTTGATTCAATGTCAGAACTCTCCCTGATCGTGCCGTGCGCCACGATTTTGGACATTCCCGTTGCTGCGATTGACGACTCCGCGAAATAACCTGAATCGGTCTGCTCGATTCGGGTATTGAGTTTCCCGCCAAGTACACTGATCTTGACCTTGTATTCCGCCGCATGAGGCGTCAACGTTTCGGCAGATATCGCCGCGCCACTGATTGACAGCACCACAATCCCAATCAGAAAACAGAATTTCGTGCGCACCTATGCATCTCCGCCGTGTTCGAGGTACTGTTCCGATTCAGCCATCAGGGCATTGGTGGCGTACTGCATCTGCAGTCGATAGTCCTCCAGTTGCTTCATGCTGGCTCCCCGTGGCACTTCAATGGGCTCGCCGACCGCCAACACAACCCTTGAAAAGGGTTTCGGGATCATGAAGTCGTCCCATCGGTTGAGGTGCCAGGCGCGATCCGCAGCACAGGCTATCGGCACCATGGGGGCTCCGCCAATCCGGGCCATCAAGACGGTACCAGGCTTGAACTCATATTTTGGGCCATTGGGGCCATCTGCCGTTGTAACGATGGAAACGCCTCGTTTCATCATTTGCTGCATGTCCCGCAGAACCAGTGCGCCGGTCTGATTGGCCGAACCCCGAATGACCTCAGCTCCCCATGCCCGGGCGACTCGATCAGGCACTTCGCCATCTACAGAGGCCGAAATCAGGAAACACGCCCTGAAGCCGCGCCGGATCCAGGATCGCATCAGGTTCGAACAGAGGACATGATGCTGATGCCAGTAACACGGTGCATAAACATGCTTCTTGTCAGCGATAATTCGATCGGCCACGTCCTGACCGATGATCTTTTGCA
Source organism: Woeseiaceae bacterium (assembly GCA_024640345.1). Lineage (GTDB taxonomy): Bacteria > Pseudomonadota > Gammaproteobacteria > Steroidobacterales > Woeseiaceae > SZUA-117. Next base: position 15,937 of record JAHEFD010000024.1, on the reverse strand, counting down.
CCCGATAAGTCGACGACAACAGGAAGAATACGGCCCGAAGGACGGGCAGACCGAAAAAATAGTAGAGACGTCGACCGAAAGACATGCCGCGGCGGGAACGACTGCTGCGACGCGCTTCCACGCCTGTGAAATCCGGTCGATTTTCCTGATCAGTCATGCCTGGGCTCGCGTAACTCCGGGGAGTCAGAATGTTAGCAGTATTCGCCATGAAGACAGCTTGCGGTCTTGCGGATGAACCGCAGATGAACCCGGTCCTGTGATCGGTCCCCGGTGCCGCGGAGATTCAGGCCAAAACGGCAGGCTGTCGGCGAGCGAGTTTGCAGTATCGGTCACGTGCTGGTCAATGTAATATTGCGCCAGCCCGGCGAAAGCCAGCCGCATGTTGCGGCAAATAAACCTCCAAATATTCATGACCTTATCGAACAACACCCATCGGACACCACCAGGTCCTTCCGAGTCCTTGGCGCTTGGCATAGATACCGAGACCTTGAGAACGCTCGAAACGGTCCGGGCAAGGCACGGCAACGTCGTCCGCATCAGGCAGGCGAACGGCCGCGAGGCTTATTTCATTAATGACCCGGACGAGGTTCGGCAACTCCTGGTCAAGAACCATGCACGCTACAGGAAAGGGCCGGGATTCGAGCGAGTAAAAATGCTGCTCGGCAATGGGCTGATCGTCAGCGACGGGGCGACCTGGCGCCGTTCTCGCCGGATGATTCAACCGGCGTTCAGCCGGCAGAATGTTCATCGGCTGATTCAGCTTATGGTTGATTGCGCACAGGCGAGAGCGACAAAGTGGGCAGCAGTTGCCGCCGCCGGTGAGACGCTCGACATCACCCGTGAAATGAGTGATTTCGCACTTCTTCTGATTCTGCGCTGCATTTTCGGGGAAGACTACGACACGCGGATTATGGCGAGCGGTGAGAACCCATTTGAATTCTTGAGCCGGGATTCCGCCCGCGACCTGCGGGTTGTGCTGCAGGTCCGGGAGGTACGCGACCTGGTGCTCGATGTCATTAAAGCGCGACGAGAGGAAGGCGCCAGCGCACACTTCGATTTTCTTTCAATGTACATGTCGGCTACCGATAAGGAAGGGCGGCACTTCAGCGACGACGAATTACTGGACGAACTCATTACATTGATTGTTGCCGGGTATGAAACATCGGCCGGGACGCTTAACTGGGCCTGGTTTCTGATTTCCAGGAATCCTCCGGCCGAAGCGGAGTTACTGCAGGAAGCCGCGAAGCTCATTCCCGATGCCGGAGCCGTGGACCAGGAGGCGCTGACTGAAATGACATACACGCAGCAACTCCTGGAAGAAACGCTTCGCCTGTATCCGCCCGTATGGTTATTTACGCGTCGGGCCGAAGAAAATGACGTATTGACGAGGCATTCCGTGCCGGCCGGAACGGATATCTATCTGTCCCCTTATATTCTGCATCGCACAGCGGAATACTGGCCCGAGCCGGAAATGTTCAGGCCCGAGCGCTTCGGGCCTGATGCCGAGCACAAGAAGGGAGAACGGCCGTATTTTCCGTTTTCGCTGGGTCCCCGGCGCTGTTTGGGGGAATACTTTTCATTTCTCGAGATGAAAGTGCACCTCGGCTTGCTCATACAGAGATTTCATATGACACTTGCAAGCGATCAGGACCCGGAACTGGACCTCGGCATCAACTTACGCACACGACAACCCATCATTCTTCGCCCCACCTTGCGCGATAAAAGATAAATGCAGCTCTATGACAGCATGACGCACATCCTCCAGGATGCGCGCGATAAACACCGCGAGATCCGTTTTATTGACGGTGAAAACGATGAAGCGGTGATGACTTTCGCCGAACTATGGGAGAGGGCGACCGGCTTCCTCGGTTCCCTGCAGGCGCACGGAATGGAACCGGGCGACGAACTGGTTATCTTCACGCGTTCAAACGAAAAGTTCGTTGTTGCTTTCTGGGCGGCAATTCTTGGCGGAATCGTTCCTGTCCCCGTAGCGGTTGGAATCAGCGATGAACACCGCTTGAAGCTGTTCCGGATTCTGCGCCAGCTTGAACGCGGCACGCTTTTTACCGAAATCGACTTACTGCAACGGCTGACCTCATTTGCGCATGAAAATGAGCTCCCGGACATCCGTGAAAAACTAATGTCACATACGGTCACCGAAAGACACCTGTCCACGGGCAAGACAGGGGTAGTGGCCGAGCCTGACCCGGACAAGACCGCATTCATTCAGTACTCGTCCGGCTCGACCAGTGACCCGAAAGGCGTTTGCCTCACACATCGCAACCTGACCGCCAATATCCAGGCAATTATAGAGGCTGGAAACTGGCAGGCAGATGACCAGAGTCTGAGCTGGATGCCATTGACCCATGACATGGGATTGATCGGGTATCACCTCAGCGTGATGGCCGCAGGAATGAACCATGCCGTTATGGACACCGGCGTTTTTGTAAGGCGTCCGCTGTTGTGGATGCAGAAGGCAAGCGAGCTCAAAGCCACCCAATTGTGTTCACCCAATTTTGGTTACAAACATTTTCTGAAATTGTTCGAGCGAAAGGGGCTCGACAACCTCGACCTTTCGCCAGTGAAGCTGATTCTGAATGGGGCAGAACCGATTTCCTGGGATCTCTGCGAATCGTTTCTCACGGCATTGGAGCCATTTGGTCTGAAGAAAACCACAATGTGTCCGGTTTACGGTCTTGCAGAAGCCACGGTCTGCGTGACGTTTTCCGAGCCGGGCGAGGAATTTTCAAGAATCATCGTCGATCGACATAATCTCAAAATAGGCTCGCCGTATATCGAAAAAGCAGCTGACGATCCGGATGCAGTCAGCTTCATCAAAGTCGGACGACCTGTCCGTTATTGCCAGATCCGCATCACCGACGACAACGACCAGATCCTCGAAGATGGCCTGGTCGGCAACATACAAATCGAAGGTGCGAACGTTACGGCTGGACTCTATAACGATACCGAAGCGGAAGCGGCGCTGTTCACTGATGACAACTGGATGAGAAGCGGTGACTGCGGGGTCATAGTTGATGGCGACCTTGTCATCACGGGCAGGTCCAAAGACATCATCATCATCAATGGCCAGAACTATTACCCGCACGATATTGAAGAAATAGTCGCCGGTATCGACGGGCTTGACCTGGGCAAAGTCGTGGTCTGTGGCGTCAGCTCCGCGTCAAGCACAACCGAGGAACTCATCGTATTCATACTCTTTCGCCAGGATGTCGAATCTTTTCGCGAGCTGGCGAATGAAGTTCGTACGATCGTAGGCGAGCATGCGGGTCTTGAAGTCGATCATGTCATTCCGGTAACGCGAATTCCCAAAACCACGAGCGGTAAAGTACAGCGCAGCCACCTTGCAAACGACTATTGCGAGGGCGAGTTTGACGAGCTGGTCGCCGAACTGTCGGCAGAGCTGGCTACGGGCGATAATCTCGACGACGACCCGCTGATAAGGGAGATTGAACTGATTTGCCGGGAATTCTCGAAAGAGCGAGTCATTGGCCCCGATGATAATCTGTTTGAAGTTGGTGTAAGTTCTCTTACACTCACCGAAATTATTCTCGCCGTGGATGAGAAATATCCCGGCAAAGTAGACATCAGCGACTTGTTCGACTATCCAACCATTCGCGAACTCGCTGACTTCATGCGACGTTAGGCCGTGTCGATTCGACGCGCCGATCGCAAAAGGAACCTCCCTGAAATGACTTTCGCACGAATCGCCGGCACTGGCGGCTATTTGCCAGAGCGCGTGCTGACAAACAAAGATCTCGAAAAGATGGTCGAAACGACCGACGAGTGGATTCAGGAACGGTCCGGCATAAAACGCCGTCATATTGCTGCGGATAACGAGACGACCTCAGATATGGCCGTTGCTGCGGGCCGTAAGGCGATCGAGGCGGCGGGCATCGAGACCGGTGCGATCGATCTGATCATTGTCGCGACCACCACCCCTGACAAGGTCTTCCCCAGTACGGCCTGTATCGTGCAACGACGCCTGGATATAGCAAAAACGCCCGCATTCGACGTACACGCCGCATGCTCCGGATTTCTCTATGCACTGGATATCGCGAATCGATTCATCGTGACGGGTGGAGCAACAAATGCGCTGGTCATCGGCTCTGAAACGTACTCACGAATCCTGGACTGGACGGACCGTTCAACCTGCGTACTTTTCGGTGATGGCGCCGGGGCGGTTGTACTTAGTACGTCGGATGAAGCGGGAATCATTTCCACGCACATTCATTCGGAAGGAAAGCATGAAGAACTGTTGCATGTTCCGGCCGGTATTTCTTCTGGCTATGCCGACGTTCAGCGCGAGGCGGCATTTATTCAGATGAAAGGCAACGAAGTGTTCAAGAAAGCCGTAAACACACTTGGCTCGATTGCTCGCGAAACGCTCGAAGGGAATAACCTGAGCCAGAAGGATCTCACCTGGCTGGTACCGCACCAGGCGAACCTTCGTATCATCAAGGCTGCGGCAAAGAAACTCGGGATGCCAATGGAGCGTGTCATTGTGACAGTGGACGAGCACGCTAATACATCCAGCGCGTCGGTGCCACTTGCACTCGATGTCGCCGTTCGGGACGGGCGAATTAAACGCGGGGACATGCTGCTTTTTGAGGCCTTTGGCGCCGGGTTTACCTGGGGTTCCGCACTCGTTCGTTACTGATTTCGGGATCAAGCCTGGCCGGGCCAGCCGCACGTCGAGGGTCAGCTATGGAATTCTGGCGCTTGAAAGGCCCGGGTCCATTGACTGATCGTCAGCAAAACCTTAATTGTCCTCCTGGCAAGTTTTTTCGCCCGGTACGCAGATAGCGCCCAAGCGCAGGTCGCAGTAAACTGGACGGCCCGGCAAAACAACAACAAATACGTGAACGACAAGATCGATCGGCTTTCCGAGCTTAAAATCGACCGCAGCGAGATCCCGCGTGAGCCCAGGCGCTGGCCGTGGATCGTTGCTGGTGTTGCGGTGGCCGTCACCGTAGTCGGGCTTCTTCTTCGCGCCATCCTGTCAGGCCCGGTTCCCGTTGTTGCGCAAACCATTCAGCTGACGAACACGAGTTCCGGTGCGCCAAGCGTTCTCGATGCATCAGGCTATGTTGTCGCGAGGCGCCAGGCCACGGTGAGCTCCAAGATCGCAGGAAAAGTACTCGAAGTCCTGATTGAAGAAGGCATGACAGTCGAAAAGGACGAGGTCGTCGCAACGCTGGATGCCAGCACGCAGGCTGCACAACTGGCCCTTGCGGAAGCACAGCTGAGTTCAGCAAAGGCAGCGCTTCACGAGATCCAGGCGCAGCTAACCCAGGCGGAACTTGATCTCGCACGGGCAGTTGAACTGACAAAGCGCCAGTTGGCCAGCACGGCAGACCTGGATGCGGCAAGAGCCAATGCCGAGGCGCTACGTGCAAGACTGGCGGCGGGGCGTGAAAATATCGTGGTCGCTCAGCGAAACGTCGAAGTTTCACTCGATCAAATGAACAATACGATAATACGCGCACCGTTTGCCGGCGTTGTTGTCACCAAGAATGCTCAGCCAGGCGAGATGATTTCGCCTATTTCCGCGGGCGGCGGATTTACCCGAACGGGCATCTGCACAATCGTCGATATGACGTCACTTGAGATCGAGGTCGATGTCAATGAAGCCTACATTCAGCGGGTAAAAGCCGGCCAGGGCGTTAATGCGGTCCTTGATGCCTACCCGGACTGGCAGATTCCGGCTGAAGTGATCGCGATTGTTCCGACAGCGGACAGGCAAAAGGCGACAGTCAGAGTTCGAATCGGTTTCCGGGAAAAAGATGCGCGGATTCTTCGGGATATGGGAGTAAAAGTCGCCTTCCTCGGCGGTGACAATATGAACTCCGAAACGGCAGCACCTGTAATCTACGTATCGAGCGACGCGATCAGGACGGATAGTGAAGGTAAATTTGTCTGGATTATTCGCGACGGCGCAGTGCAGAGACGTGCCGTCTCCGTCGGGCCGAGTACTTCTCGCGGGCAGCAAATTACTGCCGGCTTAAGTGCGGGTGACCGCGTCGTCATATCCTCGGAAGGAGAGCTGACGCCGGGACAGGTGGTCAGCACTTCACAGTAATGGAAGCCACAAGGAAAGCGTAATGAGCGATGACCTGGTCGTACTAAAAGACATCAGCCGTACCTACCAGAAGGGCAAGGAAAAGGTTGAGGTTCTGCACCAGCTTGATCTGACGATTGCCAACGGCGATTTCCTGGCGCTGATGGGGCCGTCCGGTTCCGGCAAAACGACATTGCTGAACCTGCTCGGCGGCCTCGATCAGCCGACATCAGGCAGCATCAGGGTTGGCGACGCCGAGCTGCACAAAATGTCATCCAGCGCGCTTTCGAAGTGGCGATCCACCAATATCGGTTTCATTTTTCAGTTCTACAACCTGCTGCCGGTTTTGACCGCGCAAAAAAACGTCGAACTGCCGTTGCTGCTGACCCGCATGAACGGCAGGGAGCGCGCGAATCGGGCGGCCATCGCATTGTCGATTGTCGGCCTGGAAGATCGGGCGAAGCACTATCCGCGCGAATTGTCCGGCGGCCAGGAGCAGCGGGTTGCAATTGCACGGGCAATCGTATCGGACCCAAACCTGCTGTTGTGTGACGAACCAACCGGCGATCTTGATCGCGAAACGGCCGACGAAATCCTGCGGCTGCTGCAGGCACTGAACAAGGAACACAACAAGACCATTGTCATGGTCACTCATGACTCGCAGGCCGCCGAGTACGCGCGCCATACGCTCCATATGGACAAAGGCACCCTTGCGCCGGAGGGGGCAGGATGAAGTACTTCTACCTTGTCTGGAAAAGCCTGTGGAGGAAGAAGGTAAGGACCATACTGACAATTCTCTCTGTGTTCGTAGCCTTCCTGTTGTTCGGCCTGCTGAGTGCTCTGAACCAGGTTTTCAGCGGCGCCGAGGACCTGGCCGACGCCAGGCGGCTTGTGACGCTGGACAAAATATCAATTATCAATTCATTGCCTTCTTCGTACCTGGCGAGAATCGAATCTGTCCCTGGTGTCGAGCGTGCGGCACATGCCAGCTGGTTCGGCGGCTATTACCAGGACCCCAGGAACCAGTTTGCACAGTTTGCCGTGGACCCGGCACGCTACCTCGACGTCTATCCGGAATTAACCATTCCGGATGACCAGAGAGAAAAATGGCTCCGAACACGCGACAGCGTCATAGTTGGCCGCGACCTGGTCGAAGAATTTGGCTGGTCAGTCGGAGATCGCATACCCATGTATTCGTCGATCTGGACAAATACAAGCGGCAGCCAGGTTTGGGACTTCGAGATTGCCGGCGTTTTCGACAGCGAAGACCCGCGAGCTTCAACCCAGATGATGCTGATCCAGTACGACTACTTTGACGAGGGCCGGGCATTTGGCCAGGGAACGATGGGGTGGTTCATAATCGCGATCGACAGCGCGGGGAATGCGGCCCAAATTGCGAATGCTATCGATACCCAGTTTGCCAATTCACCAAACGAGACCAAAACGAGCACCGAGGCAGCTTTCGCCGAATCATTCATCGGCCAGTACGGCAATATCGGGCTGATCATCACGTTGATCCTGACGGCGGTCTTTTTCACAATCTTGCTGGTCTCAGGCAATACGATGTCGCAGTCGGTTCGCGAACGCATCCCGGAACTGGCCGTACTGAAGACACTCGGCTTCACTGACGGCAATGTTTTATCTATCGTGCTGGCCGAATCCACTTTCGTCATGCTGCTGGGTGGTGGACTGGGCCTTGGGCTCGCGCTGCTGGTCGTTAACGTGCTTGGTGCCGTGCCGTTGCCAGGCTTTTATCTCGACGCCGCCGCAGTGACTAATGGCGTTGTGTACATCGTACTCGCGGGGGTCGCGGCGGGGATTTTCCCTGCACTGCAGGCGAAAAGGCTAACCATCATCGATGCGTTGTCGCGCGCGTAGGAGGCCAGCATGTCGTGGATTCACCAGATAATCGCCGTCACTGCGCTCAACCTGCGCAGCATCCCGCAGCGGCTTGGCGCGTCCCTGGTCGCTGTTATCGGCGTTGCCGCCGTGGTCGGCGTATTTGCCGGCGTGCTCTCGATGGCCAATGGTTTTCGCAAGACCATGATCGCTGCCGGTGCAACAGACACCGTCATCGTCCTTCGCGCCGGTTCTACAGGTGAGATGGCCAGTGCTGTCAGCAACGAACAAATCCAGATTATCAGCACCGCACCAGGCATCCGCAGCCGGGATGGGACCCCTGAGGTGTCGGGCGAGCTTTACGTCGTTGTCGATGTGGCAAAGAAATCGACCAACGAGGCCGCAAATGTCCCGTTGCGAGGTGTGCAAGCCGCCGCATTCGGAATCCGGGACAACATGAGTATTGTCGAAGGCCGGCCGTTTGAATCCGGCAAGAATGAACTCGTGGTGGGCAGAAGCGCCCAGCGGCAATTTGTGGGCCTTAATGTCGGTGACAGGATTCCCTTTGGCGTCACCGAGTGGACGGTTGTCGGTGTCTTTGAGGATGACGGCAGCGCCTCGGAATCTGAGCTCTGGGCGGACGTGCGCGTCGTGCAGGCCGCCTATCGTCGCGGGAACTCGTTTCAGACGGTTCGCGCAAAACTGGTCTCGCCCGGTGCCATTGAAGAATTGAAGTCGGCGCTCGATGCCGACCCGCGCATCGACGTCGACGTGCTCAACGAGCGGGAATTCTACTCGGAACAGTCCAAGGCCATGACGGACCTTATTAATTTTGTCGGCTACCCGTTGACGGTATTGATGTCGATCGGCGCGATCTTCGGCGCCTTGAATACGATGTACTCGTCGATATCGGCCCGGTCCAAAGAAATTGCCACGCTCCGGGCCATAGGATTCCGGCCGCTGTCGATCCTGGTGTCCGTCATTATCGAATCGGGCACCCTGGCGATCATTGGTGGGATTACCGGCGGAGCGCTTGCATGGCTCTTCCTTAACGGCTTTACGGTGTCCACCCTGAATGCCGCCAGCTTCAGCGTTGTCGTCTTCGACTTCGCCGTGTCGGCAGAGCTGATCATTCAGGGGCTCATCGCGGCGTTTATCATCGGGCTCGTTGGCGGCCTTTTTCCTGCGATTCGGGCAGTTCGGGTGCCTGTTGCCTCAGCCCTTCGTGAGCTCTGATCGCTTTTTGTCCGTTCTGGCCTGGGGATCGATCACGACGCTGCGGGCGGAGAAATAGTGCTATTCGACTTTAGAAAGATACGATAAGTCTTTGTTTTAAAAATCCTATTCTGCTCCTCTCTTTTGCTGCTAGACTCAAAAGGTCGGCGATTGCGCAGCCCCACTTTGCGGTCGACCAAAAAAACAAAAAAAAACAGAACAGGGGAATTCAATGGACGTATCAAAAATCGTACGAATCGTAGCGGTACTCTTTGCCTTGGTAGCCGGACTCGTCGCCATACCATCCTCCGCAGTCATCATCGCGGTCCTCGGAGTGATTGCCGGCTATTTCGTGGAAGAGGACCGCCGCCTTCCTTACATGGTAATGGCGCTGACGCTGTCGCTGGTTAATGGCGCTTTGGGGCCGATTCCTGGCATCGGCAACTACCTGACCGACATGCTGGGCAGCCTCAGCTCGCTGATCAATGCCGGCGCATGCACTGTTATCGTGATGCAGATAATTGATCGCCTGAAACCCTGACGGGGGAGCGATCACCGGAGACGCACAGGCCCGCAATGCGGGCCTGTTGCGTTATGCGGCGCACCAAGGCCGCCAGGTGACATAATGTCGGTAAAAAGTCCGAAAATCGGCGAAAAAGTGTGAATTTGTTCACATTTTGCCAGATTTACTGTCTCTATACTGCGACACACAGGCCTGTCGTCAGATGGCGACAGGAGACCGGAAAATCTTTACAAAATATGGCGAGGAAAATGGATACGCCTTTATCGCAATCAAGTGTTTCTCTGAAATTGTCTGAAATTCAGAAACGTTGCGAAGAGCTCATGGAACAAGAGCAGAGCGAGTTGTGCCTCGAAGATGCCGAATCGCCGGCAGTGCATGCCGGCAACGCATACAACCCGTACGATAGCAGCCGCTAGGATTCCAGCAGTTCAACCGAAAGGGCCCATGGCCGGCGTGCGCCGGTAATCCGACCTTAACCACCCTGCACATGGACGCGTGCCGCATGGTGCAGGTCACGAATCAGGAACAGTCTCCAGAGCCAGATTGCAAGTACCAGCAGTGCAGAGGCGGGCAGCGCGAAGACTGGCATTGCAATCACGAGGTAGTCATAAAGGCCGTGCAGGACCGCCGTTACTGCCAAACTGGCTAGAATTGCCCTCACGAGGCGCGATCGCAGCAGCCACGCACGGCCAATGTAATACCCCCAGATCGACGCAAAGGCGATATGAATCACCGGGCCCGCAAAACCACGGGCCAATGCCTCCAGATCACTAACATATTGTAAATAATAAATATTTTCGACGGCTGAGAAGCCAAGCGCGATGAAAGACGCATAAATGATGCCATCCACAGGCTCATCGAACTGTGGAACAAGGAACATCACGACCAGGAAGGGGACCAGCTTGGCGAACTCTTCAATGGGTCCGATCGCGAGCACTGCGTAGAGCAGCAAGCCCAGGCGGTCGGTTTCGGCCAGCAGAAACGCATCGAAGCGCAGCCCAACGAGTCCCAGGCCCTCGTACATGAGTATCCCCAGCCAATAGCAAAGAGCCCCCATGGCAAAGGCCAGGACCAGGTAGATTAGCGGCTCCGGCAGGTGGCGATCCTTGTAATAGTGGTACCAGGCCCAGAAAAGAACCGGCAGGACAACGGGCACGAAAATCAATGAAGGCTGCATGGACCGAGTATGCAGGGCATCGGGCGCGCGGTCCCGGGCAACGGTCACAACGTGAATCGCGCGACGCTATTGAGTGGCGCCCTTCAGAACCTCGTATTCACTCTTCATCCAGCCCTGGCCAATTGCCTTAATTGGCAGCTTCAGTCCCAGTTCGGGGACCTCGAGGCCGATCCATGCGACGAATGAATTGCTGTTTGGACCAGGCCACATCGTGTACTCGTCGGGAAACGGATAGGCGGCAACTGCCTTGTCGATTTTTTCGATCAGCATCTCCGCTTCCGGGCCGAGTTTTTCATGTAAGAGGACGGCGGGTGATCCGAACCACGGCTTATCCGGCGTTCCCTCGGAGACGCTGAGAACCGGCCGTCCGCGCCGCTGACGCCAGCCGATAACCTGGTAGATCTGGTACGTGGAGGCATTCCTTTGCTTGGTGGCAATCCAGGTGTGAATGGCGAATCTCCCCCGGAATCCCCAAACGTCGGCACCGTAGACCCGCACAACCGCCTCGGGGTGCCGGGTCGGATCCGGGGCGCTCGAATCGCCAAACGGTACCGGCTCGAGCGCCAAAGAGGTTGCCCAAAGCGACGCAATACCCAGTACAATCAACAGCCCAAAACCTGCCAGAAATCGGCCCAGTCTTCTCATCGATCCACAATCCCCAGGGAATTTATTCGATCTTCCGGATTCTAACTGCGTCTGACCGGGACAAACGCCAGTGATTCCCTGATTCTCACGCAACCGTCCCGCCATTCCAGTCCCGAACGAGGCCAAGACAGTCAGCAACATGATTCATCCCACCAACAACCAATCTCGTATCACCCCCATCATCGCAATTGTGCTCGCAGGAATACTGAGCAGCTGCGCCACAACGACACGAACCGAACTGGTGACTGTTAAACCGGGCGCCGAGTGCGTCGTGCTGCTGCATGGCCTGAATCGTAGCTCCCGGGCGATGGAAAAGATGGCTGCGGCACTGCAGGCCGAGGGCTTTTCTACGGCCAATGTCGACTATCCATCAAGCCAGGGGACTGTGGAAGGCCTGGCGCCAGTCGCTGTAGGAAGTGGCGTTGAGCAGTGCAGGCAGAGTGGCGCGACCAGGATTCATTTTGTTACTCATTCACTGGGAAGCATCCTGCTGCGGTACGCCCAGGGCAACGATCCAGTTCCTGAAATAGGCCGCGTGGTCATGTTGGGGCCACCCAATCAGGGCAGTGAAGTTGTCGATGCTACTCGCGACTGGTCGGTGACCAAGACATTTTCAGGTGAAGCCGGCATGCAGCTCGGCACGGAACCGGAGGACATACCTGCCCAGCTTATGCCGATAGACTTTGAGCTTGGCATTGTCGCAGGCACGGGCACAATCAATCCGTTCATGTCCGCGGTACTGCCCGAGGAAGATGACGGCAAAGTGACAGTCGAAAGGACGAAAGTGGCTGGCATGTCCGATTTCATGACCGTCGGCAACTCTCACCGAACGCTTATGAAAAGTAAGCTGGTCATTGAGAACACGATCGCATTCCTGAAGACCGGGCGGTTCCTGGCGGGGTCAGGCTCCGACTAGCACAGCTGTAATCGATGATGACAGCATAAGTGGCGCCAACCGGGCGCACAGATGACGTTCCGGCACTAACGCAGCTGGCATAACCCGTCATCATCGGCATCCGGCAGGATGATCGTCATTCCAGCCAGGCGCTCCGGGTTCTCTTGTGCGGCGTTAACGACGTCCCGAATCCTTATCTCTTCGAGTTGATTGGCAAAATTCTTGCGAATCTCTGCGAACACTTCGGGGTCTTTCTCACCGGAATCACCAATCAAAATAAATCGCCTCGAAGGAAATTGTTGGAGCAGGGCAGTTATCTGGCTGATCTTCTGTTCGAAAGTCACTTGTTGCGAGCCCGAAGCAACCAGGTTCCAGACATCTTTGTACGACTCCGACTCGAATGGATTCGTCCGGACATTCTTCATGTGAAAACTTCCCTCGGGAAATCCGACCTGCGCGGAGAAAAGAAATTCCTGTAACGGCTGGTACATCTGCCATGGCCCACCCGACACATAGTGAAAAGCCGTGTCAGTGCTCATCGCCGAATACATATGTGCCATACATGGAACAGCGCGGAACGCCTCGAAAAACGTGTTATTCAAAACAGCCTTTTCACCAAGCGGAATTTCTGTCACTTTTATCGTGTCATCGACGTCGGAAATTACGGAAACACCCTCTGTAGCAATCAAGCGCACTCTCCCGTTGCCGCCATGATTCGGCGATACCACACTGAAGCTGAGCCAGCCATTTTCAGAATCTTGCGCGGACAGAAGTGACTGCGCTTTCTCATTCGAAATAAAAACGGATCCTTCGAGCAATCCGTTTCGATCGGTCCCGTTGCGCCTGCCCGTGTTCTGAACTTCGAAAAGCGTGTCGGCAGGATCGCCATCGAAGCGAAAAAAAACAATCTCCCGTGATTCACTGTCAGCAATAAAAGCGTGAGCACGGAAAGTAAAGCGTTCCTCCTGTATAGAAGATAACTCTTTAATGCCGGCACGCTCCTGCAATTCCTCCTCTGCAACACGCGCCACGAGTCGCCTCGCAAAATCAGGTTCCTCGTAGACCCATAGTTTCAGCGGGATAGTCCACCCGCCGGCACCTTGATACCCGTAGGTCGTGTAGAAAATGACCTGCTTTTCCGGAACACCAGTTTCCTGCGCCCCGGCACAACCGCACTGGAGGGCGAGCGCAAGCCAAAGCGCAGCGAAAAGCTGTCTGCACCCTGTTTCAAACAAATGGCCACTCCTCACGTTCAGTGTCCTTCCCATCCCGGGCCGAAGCCATTCGACCAATGTAAATATGCTGTAAACCCGGGCAATTACATTTTACGTATCGATGCCTTATTCGAACAACGGCACTGGACCCATACTGCCTTATCGATCCAATACATTGAACAAGCGAGGACAATGCGATGTTTGAAATCAGACGTAAAGCAGCAACCGTGGCCACCATCTGGATAATTGCGGGCATGTTCCTGTCCGTCAGTGCGCAAGCGTCAAAAATGCCGCCACCTGCGCAGCAAAACCAGCCAGTCGACCTGGTTATTGCGCTCGACGTTAGCGGCTCGATGTCCGGCCTGATTGACTCCGCAAAGCAGCGGCTATGGGATGTCGTCAATGAATTGGCGCAGGCCAAACCACAGCCTGATCTGCGAATGGCGATACTTAGCTACGGTAATCCAACATACGGCGAGCAATCCGGTTATGTTCGAATCGATATGGGTTTCACTCGCGACCTGGACGCCATTAACCGTACCCTGTTCAGTTTCGGCACGAATGGCGGCGACGAATACGTATCGCGCGTTATTCACCGATCGGTGACAGATCTTTCCTGGAGCAGCGATCCTGACGCCTTGAAAATAATCTTTGTTGCGGGTAATGAAGAGGCTGACCAGGACCCGGTAATTCCGGTGGAGCTTGCAACACAGCTTGCCTCCAATCGCGGAATCGTTGTGAACACGATTTATTGCGGCAACGAATCCGACAACATTGTCGCCGAATGGAGGAAGTTCTCGGCATTAACCAATGGGCTGTTCGCGAGCATCGATCAAAATGCTTCAGCTGTCGCCAATATCGAAACACCAATGGACCAGAGGCTCATCACGCTCAACGAAGAGCTGAATTCCACCTATGTCGCCTTCGGGGAGAAAGGCAGCGAGTACAAGGCCAACCAGTCTGACCAGGATATGAATGCAGCTGTTATGAGTGCGCCATCCAGTGCCAGTCGCACGGTGGCAAAAGCGGGGCGTCTCTACCGCAACTCCAGCTGGGACCTCCTCGATGCAATAGAGTCCGGAGTCGAACTCGAGGAAATTGAGCCTGAACACCTTCCTGAAACCATGAAGGCGCTCGATGAGCAGCAGCGCAAGGACTATGTAGCTGAACTGGCCGCAAAGCGTGAAGCGGTCCGCACTGAAATAGCAACGCTTGGGCAGGAACGGCAACAGTACATCGCGCAGGAACGAGCGAAAATCGCAAGCGACGGTGAAGCCGGACTGGACGAGGCTATTCTAGTTGGCATACGGGAGCTGGCGCAGAAAAAGGGATTCGAATTCAACAACGACTAATCCGGACGAAATGGAAAACGCCGGGCATTGTGGCCCGGCGTTTTTATTGAGTCACCTGCCGCAGCGTGCCCGGTCCCGGATCAATAGGCCTGCGCCTCGAGATTTAGCAATGCGGGCACGTCACTCGCCTTGTAAAGATCAATTTGAGACATAGCGATCGGTTCATTCGGGTTTGCCGTAATCACAATTCTTTCTTTCCCTTTCAGGAAATCCATATAAGGCTCAAGCAGGTATTCATCGAAGACAATCCCGTTTGACTCACCATAGAACTTGAATGCGTCCATTTGAGCCTGCAAAACCTGCTCATCAGATAACCCGAGGCTCTTGCAGAATTTTCTGACCCTGGAATTCAGGGACCGATCGGTGTAATCGATCGTCAGGTGGCTAAGTCGTGGACGGTATGAGGCGCCCTTCATCATTTCATTGAGCAGATCGCCTGCCAGGGTAAGCTGTGCGTCAGCTTCCCACATGTCCTCAATGCCGGTTGAGACTTCCAGCCCGAAATCCCGTCCGCGATTACGAACAGTCATCTTCATGGAAAATACCTGCTCGCTGTAGCCCAGCGCTTGCAGAGCTTCAGGAGGAAAGCCGTACTTGCCGCTGCACATCGAGCCTGCATCCTGATCCTGATCAGCACCACGAAGCGCGGCGCCATATCCGTGGATTTCTTCGTAGAAATCAGCGTCAGTCTTTAAATGCACTCCTTCAACGAGGATGCCGAAGGACTCGGGCAGGCTCTTGCCGCGCATTGACATGTAATCGCTCATTTTAACGAGCGAGAGGAAAGAGGGGGTATCTATTCCGACCCTGTCGATGACGAGGTCATCGCGATAGTCATGAAAATTTATGCGAATTCCTTCAATCGTCAACTCGCCACTCATCGTCGAGCGAACGCCACTGTATTCAACATCCGCATAGGGCGACATCAGCAATACCGCCATGTCCATCGAGTCAGCGACCTCGTTGTGCAGGTAAAATTTCGCCCCGCCGTAACCAAG
>JAHEFD010000097.1 GCA_024640345.1 Woeseiaceae bacterium | reverse complement strand
CCGGGACGCGCATGGCACTGCTGACGCCAATCGTGAAAGGATGGTTGAGCGAAGTTGCACAGGAGGTGACGTCACTCGGGATCCAGATTCACGGCGGCGCGGGATTCGTAGAGGAAACCGGGGCCGCGCAATTCATGCGCGATGCCAGGATCCTGCCGATCTATGAGGGTACAACCGGCATCCAGGCAAACGACCTCGTCGGCCGCAAAATACTGGGAGATTCGGGCAAAGGGATGACAGCGCTTATCGCCGACATGCGTTCGACGATCTCGGAACTGTCGGGAGTCGACGAATTGAAGGCAATCGAAGTTGCGTTGGCGCAATCGGTAGACCTGCTGGAGAAATCCACGGCATGGCTGCTGGCATCAGCTCCCGATGATCCGAATGTGCCTGGTGCTGCGTCGGTAAATTTGCTCATGGGCGCCGGAACGATTGTAGGCGGCTGGCAAATGGCGCGTGCAGCGCTCGCCGTTACCAACGGAACCGGCGTCGCGAAATCAGATCCCGGGTTCTGCAAGGCCAAGCTGATAACAGTCCGCTTTTATGCCGAACACATATTGCCGCGTGCAACGGGCTACCTGGTCGCGGCAATGTCGGGTCCTGCTTCAATGATGGCGATGCCCGAGGACCTGTTCTAGCTGCCGGTCAGAACCGCGCCGGCGTATTCACCGACGGTTCGTCAGGGCGAGTTCGTCATGCCATTCGTGTTGAATTGCGCGAATTTAGAAGAAAACTCCCTGGGAATGGAGATTATATTCAAATTGAATAACCATTCCGGGACCACCCAAAGAAGCCGGCCTGCTTAATAAAAAATATAATAATCAGTAGGTTAGTATCGAATGAGCCTTCACGAGCGACACAAGTGGTTTCAGACTTAACTGTCGTATGAAAACAACACTATTAATCGGGAACCAGTTGTTTGCTAAGATCCGCGGCACTTCAGACGTTGGCTATGCACAACAGTCATCGTTTATGCAGTAGTTACGGCCACGGGTGTAAATAACTGGATAGACGCACCTTTGGTTCCATCACAATTATTCATATGGGGATTTTCACTCATGAATAGGAAAACACTTATGCGCACATTTTTTGTTGCCATTGTGTCGTTGTTCTCTCTGCACGCGTATGCGCAGGGCGCTTCGACCGGCGACATTGTGGGCAGTCTCGAGAACCAGGGGGCCGGTCAATATACGGTCACCGCTTCCGATCCGGCAACGGGTCGTACAAGAACCACCAACGTAGGTGCCGACGGCGGCTTCCGCTTTTCAAAATTGCCGGTTGGCAGTTATGAACTGTCGGTTATGCGCAACGGCACGCTTGTTGCCCGGGACGTATTTCCCGTAACGCTGAACGGCAACACCGTCGCCGAGTTTCCGATCATGGAACAATCCATGGACGAAATCACGGTAACAGCATCCAAGCTGGTCGGTGATACCTACTCGACTGACTCCGGTCTCGTTATGACCAAGGACAACATCGATATTATGCCGGTTGGCCGTGACCTGACCTCAATTTCCCTGCTTGCACCGGGTGTTGTCGAAGGCGACAACAAGTTCGGTCTCAGTGGTGGTCCGGGTTTCGCATCTTTCGGTGGATCATCGGTTGCAGAGAACTCTTGCTACATCAACGGTCTCGAAGTGACCAACACCCGTCAGGGTCTCGGTTGCGGCGCAGTGCCTTTTGAGTTCTACGACCAGTTCCAGGTCAAGACTGGCGGCTATTCTGCACAGTACGGCCGAACCACTGGCGGCGTTTTGAACGCGGTAACGAAGAGCGGCACGAACGAGTGGGAATTCGGTGTTGGCATGGCTATCGAGCCGGGCTCTCTGTATGAAGAAGGCAAGATCTCGCGCGGCGGTGGCGGATTCGGTGGTGGCGCAGGTGGCCCAGGTACCGGTCCGGTATTCCGTGACACGACGATGAACGAGAATTCGCTGACTGAGTATTGGGTTACCGCTGGTGGTCCGATTATCCAGGACAAACTGTTCATCTACGCAATTGTTAATCCGCGTGATGAATCGCAGGACTTTGCCGGACAGACGAATACCCGGCAGCAGTATGCGCCTGACAACGAGTTCCGCACGATCGACAGAGATGGCGGCGACAATATGTTCTGGGGCGCCAAGATCGACTGGGATATCACGGATTACCATCGATTGAGTGCATGGGGCTATTCGAACCGTAACGACGGTGTCGATGTTCACTATGCGTACAACCCGAACACCGGCGTTCTGGACACAGTCTCGAACCAGACAATCATTCGTAAACGTGGTGGCGAGGCGTCAAGCATTAGCTACGTCGGTACATTTATGGATGACATCACGGTTTCTGCGATGTACGGCACGATCGAAACGCAGTACACGTCTGACCCTGATGACACGGTCAGCTGTCCGGCAGTTGCGGACCAGCGCAGCCCGGCACCGGCTAACCCGATCGTGGGTTGCGGACCTGGCGGTTCCTTCGGCAACAACATTGACGAAAACACACAGACTCGTCTTGATGTCGAATGGGCTCTGGGCGATCACCTGATTCGTGTGGGTCTCGACCAACAGGATCGTGATTCGACTCGACTGGTTCAGCCGATTGGTGGACATAACTACACCTACTCGACTCTTCTGGACAACGCGTCGATTCAGGGTAATAACGGACCGATCTACACCAACACAACCGGTGCACCGGTCGATTTCGTATTCGATCGAATCTTCAGCAACGCCGGATTCGGTGGTGGATTCCGCAGTGAGCTGACGGCTTACTACGTGGAAGACGAATGGCAGCTCAACGACAACGTCGTTTTGTATATTGGTGCACGAAAAGACCAACTGACCAACTACGCAACCGGCGATATCATCTTCGCTGATTTCGATCAGGAATGGGCGCCGCGTCTTGGCATGAGCTGGGATCCAACCGGTAACGGTGAGAACAAGTTCTACGGAACCTGGGGTCGCTACTACCTCCCGATCGCGAACAACACGAATTACCGTGTAGGTTCCGGTGTCAGCGATATCACGACGTACTACACATTCACGGGCTCCGACGCTACAACAGGCGCACCGACCGGCATCCTGCCGATCAGTGGCGATCTGAATACGTCATTTGTGCAGAACTCGGCATCGGCTCCGCCGACAAAAGACCAGTTCCAGGCACAGGAAGCCGATCCGTTCTACAAGGAAGAGTGGATCGTGGGTTACGAGCGATATCTTGGCGAAGAAAACAAGCTGGGTGCTCGACTGGTACTGCGTGAAACCGGCGCGACACTTGACGACTACTGTGGTTTCTACTCAAACCCAGGTTACTGCACGATGGTAAACCCGGGCTTCGGTGGCTCATGGTCGGCAACGGCTGGTGGTCCTCTTACATACTACGATGCTGCAACCATCGGTCTGCCGAAGGGCAAGAACGACTACACAGCATTGCAGATCGAGTGGAATCACACGGGTGAAAGGATGAACTACAACTTCATCTACACCTGGTCACGTAGCACTGGTAACTTCGAAGGCGCAGTGAAGTCTGACATCGTTCAGGCGGATGCTGGCATTACCCAGGACTTCGATTTCCCGGCGTTGATGGATGGTGCTGATGGCTACCTGCCAAATGATCGCCGCCACGTTTTCAAGTTCTACGGTTCTTATGCATTGACCGATTCCTTGAGAGCGGGATGGAACGCGTCGCTGGCTAGCGGTCGTCCTCTGAGCGTTTACGGCGCTGGCTACCCTGACCAGGGTGCCAACGTGTTCGGAAGCTACGGTGATACGTACTACCTGTACACGAACCAGTGCCCGGATACCGACCTGAGCGGCACCTGCGAACAGTCTGAAAAGATCTACCAGTTCGCGAGCCGTGGTACCGCAGGACGTACACCGTGGTTGGCCACGCTGGACGCATCTCTGAACTATGACTTCAATGTATCTGACATTGACATGACTGCTACCCTGCAGGTATTCAACATTCTGGATATCCAGGAAGTCGTCCTGACCAATGAGCATGCTGAAGCTCGTCGTTCGGAAGGTAATGCGAACCCTTGGTACGGTGCCGCCTACGGATGGCAAACACCGCGTCACGTTCGTCTGAGCCTGCAAGCTCGTTTCTAAAACGAAGTTTGAAAGCACGAATAAAAGGGGACCTTCGGGTCCCCTTTTTTTATAGTGATGTATGTGCGCCGGCCAGGACTAGACGTCCCGAATCGGCGTTGCCGGACGGTCAGGAAATCGAAGGAGGTAATTTATGGATCACATACATGCGATGATTACTGCAGTTGTGCTCAGTGCGGCCACTAGCGCTATGGCCACGGAACTCGAACAACCACTCAGGCCGGTCAATACTTTTTCGATTGTCGCGCGTGACCCGGCAACGGGTGAGATGGGTGCCGCCGTTCAATCGCACTGGTTTTCAGTTGGCTCAATCGTTATCTGGGCCGAGCCGGGTGTTGGTGCGGTCGCAACCCAGTCTTTCGTCGAACCCTCTTACGGACCGCTCGGACTGCAGCTGATGCGGTCGGGCAGGACTTCGGGCCAGGCGCTCACGTCGCTGCTCGCGTCCGACGAGCATGAGGATGTCCGGCAGGTAGGTATGGTCGATGCGCATGGCAACGTTGCCAACCACACCGGTGTTAACTCGATTGCCGAAACCTGTGAACTCACCGGCGAAAACTATGCGGTCCAGGCCAACATGATGTGGAAACCGACGGTCTGTGCGGCTATGGCCAGTGCCTTCGAGGAAGCGGACGGCGATCTGGCTGAGCGCCTGATGGTGGCCCTGGAGGCCGCCCAGGGTGAGGGCGGGGACGCCAGGGGTAAACAGTCGGCCGCCATGATAGTCGTTAGCGGGGATATATCCCAGCCGGCCTGGGGCGGAAGAGAGTTTGAATTGCGAATCGAAGATCACGCAACGCCGCTCCTCGAGTTACGCCGATTGTTGACGATGGCGCGCGCCTACCGCCTGATGAATGCGGGCGACGAATACATGACGAATGGTGAGGTCGACAAGGCGATTGGTGCCTACAGCAGTGCCGAGGCGCTGGTCCCGGACAGCCACGAGATGATTTTCTGGCATGCCGCAACGTTGGCGGCGGCAGGCGAGGTCGAAGAGTCGCTGCCCCTTTTCAGCAAGGCATTTGCCATGTGGCCACAGTGGCGCGGCCTTGTGCAGCGATTGCCGGCAGCCGGTCTGATGCCGGATGACCCGGAGCTGATGGAGCGAATCCTGTCGGTGAAATAGCACTGTTGCCGATGTGAGCAGCGCTATTAGCTACGCTGTTGCCGGATGTGACGACGAGCGCCGGGAGAGCCGAAACCCGGCGCAAAACCTGACCAGCGCGGCCTGAGAGCGAGGCTCCTCGCTCTACGGCGTGCATTGGCCGATCTGGCCCATCCGCGCGAACGGCACTGGCAGTGCAAACCAAAAGCCATATTTAGCCAACCAGCCTATTCCCCGGGCGATATTCCTGCGGATTCTGACCGTCTTTTCAGAATTCTTGTTAATCAAAAAGTTACGTTCACGGAAACGCGAACCGGTGTAGCTGCGTATTACAGGAACTTCACTTCCTTCCATGCTGAAGGTATCTATTTTACGTTGAATGCGACGACGGATATCAGTCGTTGGGGAGAATTGGCATTTGCGCTCACCGAGCACAAGTATCTGACCAATGAGTTCCAGGCAACGGCTGCGTCAGCGATTGTCGACTGTGAGGGTGTTTATGGTACATCGCGCGATCCGGTTCCGGAGTTCAGGTCAACTTTCCGTATCAACTGGTTCTATGATGACTACAATGCATCGCTGTTGTGGCGACATATTGGCGCTGTGGACGCGCAATCCAATGAAGCGGGATCTCTGTACTCGGCATTCCGCGCGGTAAGCGCGAATAATTATGCAGATCTGTGATTTGCATATTCATTCCAGGGTCGGCTCGGGTTTCTCTCCTGATTACCAATCTCATTGACGAAGATCCACCAATACTTGGCAATGAAACCGGCTCAACGTCGTTCAATTCCGGAAACACGTTCCCGAGCTTGTTCGATACAGTCGGTCGCATGTATTCAATTAACGTGAAATTCATGTTTTGGGCAGTCATTGAGTCGTGCAATAACAGCGACGGCCTTCGGGCCGTCGTTTTTTTTGGCGTCGCCGAATTCACGAACAGACTTTCGCTTGCCACTCTGCCGATTGTTCATTATCGATGTCTAAAAAGCGTCATGGTCTGCCGTTTCTGAGCCAGCCGGACTCGCGCCCTACCTGCATTTCGATTTTCGCTGCTGCCTGAGTTTTCTCAACTGTGCCTCCATTCGTTCACCCTGCGCACGGGTGTAGCCGGCCCGCATTCTGGATTGAATATGACGAATCTTTTCCTTAATCCTGCGACACTCCGCTGTGTCATCAACGGAGTGAGCTATGCCCTCGGCTGAGAGCAGGAATGTGGTTGCAATTACCAGCAGGTAACGCATGTCAAGGCTCCTTTTCGATCTTACTGTGCCCGGGCCAGATTCCCCGGAGTTAGCGTCAGTCGCAAGGCACGTTTCGTAATGAAACGGTAAGAAATGCACTTCTGCGGTATATTTGCCGGCAGTATCAATCGCGCGCTCGGGCCGGCCAGCTGGCCGTGAGTCATAAAGGGTGGGATTTGATCTTATGACCGTTACGAAAGTGGATGTAATTCTGAAGCGCTTTGATAATCCGGATGAAGTGACACATTTCGAAAATGGAAAATTCGAAACGGTAACATTGGGCGGAATGACGATTGGCCGTGCAACCTGCGAGCCGGGCTGGAAATGGTCTGTTGACGTCGGACCGGGGTTCGGTGCGCAGTTTTGTCACGTTGAGCATGTCGGTATGGTTCTATCGGGTGTGGCGACTGCCGCATTTTCGGATGGGCGGGTAACGGAAATGAAGCCGGGCGATGTTTTTTACGTTCCTTCCGAGCCGCATGACAGTTGGGTTGTCGGTAACGAGCCTTACGTGTCACTGCATTTCGTGGGAGCAGCAAAGTACGCGCGCAAGGGGAAGTAAGGATGTCGAAAAGAAAACTGTATCTTGGTTTGGCATTTGCCGGCGCCATCGTACCGTACATCTATTTTGTCCAGCATTTTTCAGACGTTGGTCTCGGGCTTGGGGATTTTTTGTCTGCGATATTTGCGAACCCGGCGGCAGGTGGGTTTACTGCAGATCTCCTGATATCGTCATTTGTCTTCTGGATTGCGATGTTTCACAGGAGAAGTCTTGGAAAAGGTCCGAAGCCCTGGTTGTTTATCGCCCTTAATCTCACGATTGGTCTGTCATGCGCGTTGCCCGCGTATTTGGCAACGAATGAGTCGCGGCCGTCCGGTTGATTTGATCCAATGAGCGAAAAAAGACCGACAATCATAATAACCGGTGCGAGTCGTGGTATTGGCGCTGCGACGGCACTGATGGCAGCAGACAAAGGATACGGTGTCTGCGTAAATTACCGGACCGGTTCAAGTGCCGCGGAACAAGTCGTAGCTCAAATCATCGCTGCCGGGGGCCGCGCTATTGCAGTCGGGGCCGATGTCGCTAAGGAGAAAGACGTTGCCGGGATGTTCGACCAGGCGTCAGACAAACTCGGCCCGGTAGGCGCTCTTGTTAATAATGCCGGCATCCTGGAAACGCAGAGCAGCTTTTCCGAGATCGGCGTCGAACGGTTCAGGCGTATTCTGGAAACCAATGTGATCGGTGCATTCATCTGTGCCCGGGAAGCGGTTCGCAGGATGTCCCGGTCCAACGGCGGCATCGGCGGTTCAATTATCAATGTTTCTTCGATTGCTGCAAGAACCGGTGCGCCTCATGAGTACATAGACTATGCGGCATCGAAAGGGGCGCTTGATTCAATGACGGCAGGGCTCGCTCGCGAGCTGGCCCCGGAGGGAATTCGGGTAAACCTGGTTCGTCCGGGATTTATTTACACGGAAATGCATTCGGCCGGCGGTGAACCCGGACGAGTTGATCGACTGGTCGGCAGCATCCCTCTGCGGCGCGGCGGCACTCCGGATGATGTCGCAAGAGCCATACTCTGGCTGATATCGGACAAGGCCGCCTACGCCGTTGGCGTGTCGCTCGACGTTACCGGCGGCGTCTGACAACCTGCCGATGAACAATACTGCGGGTTTTTCGCCCTTGATAGGCATTGAGGCCAGGGTCCTGATTCTTGGCACATTGCCCAGCCAGCAATCGTTGAGGAAACGGCAATACTATGGCAATCCGCAGAATGCATTCTGGCGCATTATGGGAGAGTTGCTCGGGGCCGGACCGGAACTGCCATATGAAGAACGTACAGAGGCTCTGGTTGCCAGTGGGGTCGCCGTTTGGGATGTTTTGGCGTCAGGCACGCGGCCAGGCAGCATGGATGCGGCAATCGACGGAAGAAGTGCACTACCCAATGATTTCGAAGCCCTGTATGCGCGGCACCCGGAATTGTGCCTGGTCTGCTTCAATGGCAAGGCTGCCGAGAAGCTGTATGGCCGACTCGTGCCGGATGCTGTCAGAAATTCATTCAATCACGTAAAGTTTGTGACAATGCCGTCGACCAGCCCGGCATACGCGGCGATGAGTTTTGCCACTAAGCTGGAAAAGTGGTCCGCGATAATTGCCAACGACGTACAGGCCGAAATGCGGTATCAGGAGTAGCCATCATGTGTCGAAATATCAAGACGTTGTTTAACTTCGAACCGCCAGCCACGGATGGCGAGATACAGGCGTCATCGTTACAATTCGTTCGAAAATTAAGCGGTTTCACGAAGCCGTCGAAGGCCAACGAGGAAGTCTTCGACCGTGCTGTTGCGGACGTGTCTGCAATTGCGAGGCGCCTCGTCGATTCCCTCGTGACCGATGCACCGCTCAAGAATCGTCAGGTGGAGTTGGAGAAGGCGAAAGCACGTGCTGCCGGGCGTTCCAGCGCAGGCGTTGCACAGAATTCGTAAATTAAAGTCTCTGGTATCGTGCCGGAAGAACTAACAAGGAGAAAGAAATGATTGGATACGTAACGCTGGGCACCAACAAATTTGGCGAGGCGGCGAAATTCTACGATGAGCTCCTGGGCCTGATCGGTGCCGGGCGATTCATGGAGAATGACAGGTTCATAGCGTGGTCGACCGGGCCGGGTGCTCCAGGTATCAGCATCTGTTTGCCATACGATGGCAATCCGGCGACTGTTGGTAATGGTGACATGACGGCAATCGCCGTTGATTCGAGGGACAAGGTTGACGCTCTCTATGCAAAAGCGCTTGAGCTGGGCGGCACTGACGAAGGCCCGCCGGGAGAAAGAATGCCCAATTTTTATGCCGGCTACTTTCGCGATCTCGATGGCAACAAGCTCAATGCTTTTTGTTTCGGGTAGAAACGACTTCCAGAAATGACGCAACAAGTCATTTTCCAGCCATTCTTTGCGATGATGCTGGTGACATTCGCCGTTTGGGTCTTTATGTACCAGCGGCGAACGTCGTTCCTGGTGCAGGAAAAGATCGATCTCAGGAAAGTTGATACGCCTGCCAAAATGGATGTCGAGATTCGGGGCGACGTGAATCTTCCCGCGTATGCATTAAAAAACCAGTTTGAATTGCCTGTTATTTTTTATGCGGTTTGTCTCTATCTTTACGCGACTTCTACCGTGGATGCCCTGTATGTAGCGGCGGCATGGCTTTTTGTCGCAGGCCGAGCCGTACATGCTGTGATCTATTGCAGCTACAACGCTGTCATGCATCGTTTCATCGTCTATTTCACCAGTGCCCTCGTTCTATGGGTGATGGTATTGAGGGCGGGTATAACGGCGTTCTCGCCTGCTGCAACTTAAGTGCATTCTGATAGTCACAGAAGGAATGAAACCGAAAAAGTCCTGGTTTAAGTCCGAGCTGCTATCGTTGCTGTTATTGTTTCTCGGGATATTCGCGGTTCGGTCGTCCCTGGCTGATCATTACTATGTTCCGTCTGGATCGATGGAGTATGCATTGATGGGCGGTGATCGTGTACTGGTGAGCAAAACCGCATACGGTTTGAGAATTCCATTTACCCGGATCGAACTGATTGGTGGCAAAAAGGTCAGCCGAGGTGATGTCGTGATTTTCGACTCGCCGCAAGACGGGACGCGCCTTATCAAACGCGTTGTCGGAATTGGTGGCGATTCCGTTTCACTTCGAAACGGGCACCTGTCCATTGACGGTAAGGCGCTGGCAACGGGCTTCGAATCAGTGGAGAGCATAGGTGCGCACATTGCGCCACTGAACCTTGAAGATGGTGGTGGACCGGACATCGACAGCCTGGTTATACCCGCGGGAATGTTATTGGCGATCGGTGATCACCGTGGCAACAGTCTCGACGGCCGGTATTTCGGGCTTATTCGTGAATCCGATGTGTACGGAAAAGCGCTGGGTATTTATCGACGTCGCGATGAAGGATTTGTCTGGCGGCCGTTGTAGAGCTGAAGCGCAGTTCGCTTCC
>JAHEFD010000096.1 GCA_024640345.1 Woeseiaceae bacterium | reverse complement strand
GGCCACATAGAAAAACCGGGTAACTATGAATTACCCATGGGTATCCCGTTCAAGGATCTTCTCGAGCTTTGTGGCGGCGTACTCGGCGGCCGCAAGCTCAAAGCCGTTATTCCGGGCGGCTCGTCCGTACCGGTTATGCCGGCCGAGATCATCATGAACTGCACGATGGATTACACCTCGTTGCAGCAGGCCGGCTCGTCTTTCGGCACAGGGGCGGTCATGGTCATGGACGAAACGACCTGCATGGTGAAAGTACTCCGACGAATTTCGCGGTTCTACATGGCCGAGTCGTGCGGCCAGTGTACGCCTTGCCGGGAGGGAACCGGCTGGCTATACCGAATGCTGACCCGGATCGTGAACGGCGAAGGCCAGGAAGAAGACCTGGATAAGTTGGTCGACGTTGCGAACAAGATTGAAGGTCATACCATTTGTGCGTTGGGTGATGCTGCGGCATGGCCGGTTCAAAGTTTCCTGAAGCACTATCGCCACGAATTCGAATACATGGTTCGCAATCACGGACGTAGCATCGTCGACGATCCATCAGAGGTTGCCGCATGAGCGACAACATCGTGAAAGTCGAAGTAGACGGTAAAGAAGTCGAGGCAACCAAGGGCCAGATGGTCATTGAGGTGACCGACAAGGTTGGCGCTTACGTTCCCCGGTTCTGCTATCACGAAAAACTTTCCGTCGCGGCGAACTGTCGTATGTGCCTGGTTGAGGTTGAGAAAGCACCGAAACCACTTCCGGCCTGCGCAACTCCGGTGATGGACGGTATGAAGATTTTCACGAAGTCGCCTAAAGCGATTTCGGCGCAGAAAGCGACCATGGAGTTCCTGTTAATTAACCATCCGCTTGATTGTCCGATTTGCGATCAGGGCGGCGAGTGCGAGTTACAGGATCTTGCGCTTGGTTATGGGCGGGATGTTTCGCGCTACAACGAGCGTAAGCGAGTCGTAAAAGACAAAGATATTGGGCCGTTAGTGTCCACTGACATGACCCGCTGTATCCATTGCACCCGATGTGTGCGATTCGGTGCGGAAATAACGGGTCTGCAGGAGCTCGGTACCACGGAACGTGGTGAAAATATGAAGATTGGTACTTACGTCGAAAAAAGTATCGATCACGAGTTGTCGGCAAACATCATCGATCTTTGTCCCGTCGGCGCCCTGAACAACAAGCCCTATCGTTATAGCGCGCGCGCCTGGGAAATGGTGCAACGGGCGACGGTCTCCCCGCACGACTGCGTCGGTTCCAATATGTTTGCCCACGTCCTTCGAGGGACGATAAAACGAGTCGTTCCGCGGGAAAATGAAGCGATTAATGAAACCTGGTTATCCGACCGGGACCGCTTCAGCTACGAGGGGATTTACAGCAGCGACCGACTGTTGGCGCCGCGAATGAAGTCCGGCGGAGAGTGGCAGGATATCAGCTGGGAGGATGCGCTTGAGAAACTGGCGAACCGGCTTAACGAATCTGACGGCGCGAACACGGGAATCCTCGCATCGCCCGGATCAACCACTGAAGAGTTCTACCTGTTGTCCAGGCTTGCAGACCACCTGGGTACATCAAATATCGACCACAGAACGCGTCGTCGTGATTTCTCCGACCAGGAATACGATCCATTGCTGCCCTGGCTGGGTTGCAACATAGAAGAGATAGAAAAAGCAGGGGCCATTCTGCTGGCAGGTTCCAACGTGCGGAAAGAGGCGCCTATCATCGGTCACCGGCTGCGGAAGGCAGCGTTGGCTGGTTGCAGTGTCAATATCGTCAACGCTGAAAAATACGACTACTTCTTCACGGTCGATCAGCATGTGCATGATGCAGGCCTCGTCGAACAGCTCGCGGGTATTGCGGTAGCCGCCGCCGCTGGTAAGCAATTGCCCGCCTATTTATCAAAAATCTGCGACGGCATTAAGCCGACAGAGGCTCAGCAAGCGATTGCATCGTCATTGCAAGGCGCCGAGGATGCCCTGGTTATAACCGGGCTGATCGCCTCGCGTCACAAGGCATCATCCGCGGTTCGTGCACTTTCAGCGGCGATTGCGAACCTGACCGGTGCGAGGATTGGTAATTTATCCGAGGGAGCGAACTCTGCAGGTGGCCATCTTGCCGGTGCGCTGCCTCACCGGGGCAAAGGCGGAAAGCCCAGAGAAAGAGCCGGGCTGAACACCGCTGAGATTGTTGCTGCAAGACTCGAGACGGTTCTGCTTTTTGGTATAGAGCCGGATGCAGATTTGCCGGGTAAAGAAGAATCAGTCGGCAAGATCGAGGCTCAAAAATTTGTCGCAGCTTTTACGCCGTTCGTCAGTGAGTCGCTCGAGCGTTCGGCCGACCTGTTGTTGCCAATTGGCACTTTTGCCGAAACAGCAGGCACGTTTATCAATTGCGAGGCTCGCGTGCAAAGTTTTGCGGGCGTTGCCAACCCGGTCGGCGAAGCCAGGCCTGGCTGGAAGGTCTTGCGTGTGCTGGGCAACCTCCTGGGTGCTGACGACTTTGATTATGAGTCCAGTGAAGAGATTCGTGATGAGTTTCTCGCCGGGTTGGGAGACTTTGTCCCCGACAACAGTTATTCAGGTCATAAGTCGATTGCCGCGGTCAACGGTGCCGATTCTTTGGCCGAACAGTTGGATGTGCCTATTTACCAGGTTGACGCCGTTGTCCGCCGCGCCACTGCACTGCAGTTGACACCGGAAGCGAAACGAACGAGCGGTGGGTCGTCGTGAAGTCACTGATTCCCGATTTTATTCTGGATGCCTGGATGTCCGTGTGGGGCCTTTTGCCACCACTAATGCAGTACCTGGTTGAGACGACGTTCTGGATTCTGGTGGTAATGATTTCCGTCATATTGACGGTCGCATTCACCACCTATTTCGAACGCAAAGTCATCGGTTATATGCAGGGGCGCATCGGTCCAAATCGAGTCGGGCCGCTCGGTCTTGGTCAGCCATTCGCCGACGTCATCAAGCTGTTGATCAAGGAAGTCATTGTCCCGCAGAAGTCGAACCGCTTCCTGTTCATCGTGGCTCCGTTGTTGACGCTAACTCCGGCGCTGGCGACCTGGGCGGTCGTTCCGCTGTCGGATACCTTTGTCATTGCAGACATTGATGCTGGCCTGCTGTACGTATTGTCTTTGACATCTGTGGGCGTGTACGGCGTGATACTTGCCGGCTGGGCGACCAATTCCAAATATGCGTTTCTGGGTGCGATGCGCTCGGCAGCCCAGATCGTTGCCTATGAAATCGCGATGGGTTTTGCGCTGGTGGGCGTACTGATGGCAGGTGGCAGCCTGAATCTCGGGGTTATCACCGAAGCGCAGGCAGGAGGTTTCAGCCAGTGGTTCATTTTGCCGTTGCTCCCCCTGTTTTTCGTTTACCTGATCTCAGGCGTCGCAGAGACCAACAGGGCGCCGTTTGACGTTGCCGAGGGCGAGTCGGAAATTGTCGCGGGCTTCCACGTGGAATACTCCGGCGTTGCATTCGCACTGTTTTTCCTTGGTGAGTATGCAAACATAATACTGATTTCAGCCCTGACATCGATTTTCTTTCTCGGTGGTTACCTGTCGCCCTTCGAAGGCTGGACGTTCCTTGGTGAAGGGCAGCTGCTCAGTTTCCTGCGCGAGCCGAGCCTGGCGTGGTTGTGTGCCAAGATCTGTTTTTTCATTTTTGTATTCTTCTGGTTGCGTGCGACTTTTCCGCGTTATCGATATGACCAGATTATGCGTCTTGGTTGGAAGGTATTCATTCCGGTAACCATTCTCTGGATCGTTGTCGAAGGCGTGATGGCCTGGATGCGAGTCGGACCATGGGAAAACCTGGCAGGGTAGTGCTATGAGCAAATTACGCAGCTACATAAAGACGTTTACGCTCTGGGAGTTATGGCAGGGATTGTCCGTCACACTCTTCAATTTCTTCAAGACGCCGGTAACGATTTATTACCCGGAAGAAAAAGCTCCGCAGTCACCTCGATTTCGAGGTTTGCACGCGCAACGACGTTACCCGAATGGTGAAGAGCGCTGTATAGCGTGCAAGCTGTGTGAAGCAGTTTGTCCGGCGCTGGCTATCACGATCGAGTCAGACGTTGGTGAAGATGGAACGAGGCGTACAACCCGATACGACATCGATCTCTTTAAATGTATTTACTGCGGTTTTTGCGAGGAAGCATGCCCGGTGGACGCAATCGTCGAAACCCGGATTCACGAATATCATATGGAAGCACCGGGTGAAAACATAATGACGAAAGATAAACTGCTCGCGATTGGCGATAAATATGACGCGATGATTTCCGCCGACAAAGCTGCAGACGCAAAGTACAGGTAGGCATAGATTTGTTTCACGCAATTCTCTTTTATTTATTTGCAGCGGTCCTGGTAGGGGCGGCGCTCGGCGTGATTTTCTCGCGGAATCCGGTGCATGGCGTGATGTTCCTGGTGCTGGCGTTTTTCCAGAGTGCCGTGCTCTGGCTGCTGATCGAAGCGGAATTCCTCGCGATTGTCCTGGTGCTTGTCTACGTGGGCGCCGTGATGGTGCTGTTCCTGTTTGTGGTCATGATGCTCGATATCAATGTGGAAGAGGTTAGCGGCGCGTTTACGCGATATTTGCCTCTTGGGGTTCTTATCGCCGTTTTGATGGTTACGGAACTCATCCAGATTATCTGGTTTCGAAGTGCAGGGGAGCTGACTGGCGCCGGATTTGCGGCGACGCCCGAGGGGTATAGCAACACCAAGGCGCTGGGTTCCGTGCTTTACACGGAGCATGTTTATTCCTTCGAGATAGCAGCAGTCATTTTGTTGCTCGCTATTGTTGCCGCAATCACTTTAACCATGCGCAAGCGCCCGGGATTGAAGCAACAGGATATTTCGGCGCAGGTAGCGGTTCGGGCTGTTGATCGAATTCGTATCGTCAAGATGGATGCAGAGAAGCCGGACGCAGGGGACCAGTCATGATCAGTTTGCAGCATTACCTGACTTTGTCCGCGATCCTGTTTGCCTTGAGCATAGCGGGCATCTTTGTGAATCGCCGGAACCTGATTCTGTTGCTGATGTGCATCGAATTAATGCTGCTCGCCGTGAATTTTAATTTTATAGCCTTCTCGAGATATCTTGGGGATGAGACTGGACAAGTGTTCGTCTTCTTC
Source organism: Woeseiaceae bacterium (assembly GCA_024640345.1). Taxonomy (GTDB): domain Bacteria; phylum Pseudomonadota; class Gammaproteobacteria; order Steroidobacterales; family Woeseiaceae; genus SZUA-117. Next base: position 5,362 of record JAHEFD010000096.1, on the reverse strand, counting down.
ATATTGACCGTTGCGGCAGCTGAGGCTGCCATTGGTCTCGCCATACTCGTGGTCCTCTTCCGCAATCGACGCTCCATCAATGTTCAGGAGCTGGACACCATGAAGGGCTGATCGATGCACGGAATTCATCTCACAATCGTTCTCGCGCCGCTGGCTGCTGCAGTCATTGCCGGTCTGTTTGGTAACAGGATCGGCCGCGCTGGCGCGCACTGGATTACGATTTTGGCAGTAGGCCTGTCGTTCGTTCTGTCAGTTGTGGTCCTGAAGCATCTTTACCTGGATGGCGGGCAGGCGGAAAACTACAGCCTCTATACCTGGGCGGTCAGTGACGGATTGCGAATGGAGGTCGGTTTCCTGATCGACCGGCTCACTGTATTAATGATGGTTGTTGTCACCTTCGTCTCATGGATGGTGCACATCTATACCATCGGCTATATGCACGACGACCCCGGTTACCAGCGATTTTTCAGCTACATTTCACTGTTTACCTTCGCCATGCTCATGTTGGTGATGTCCAATAACTTCCTGCAGCTGTTCTTTGGCTGGGAAGCGGTGGGTGTGGTTTCATACCTGCTGATTGGTTTCTGGTTCAAGCGGGAAACGGCGATATTCGCCAACCTCAAAGCGTTCCTGGTCAATCGGGTCGGTGATTTCGGGTTCATTCTCGGCATTGCCGGCGTCGTGATGTTTACGAATTCCCTCGACTACGCCACTGTTTTTGGCAGTGCCAATTCGATTGCAGCACAAAGCGTCGAGGTGATTCCGGGCAGCCCATGGAATGCAATGACAATGATTTGCATCCTGCTGTTCATCGGTGCAATGGGTAAGTCGGCACAGGCGCCCCTGCATGTGTGGCTTCCTGATTCAATGGAAGGCCCAACGCCGATTTCTGCATTGATCCACGCCGCGACGATGGTGACTGCTGGTATCTTCATGGTGGCTCGGATGTCACCGCTCTTCGAGCTTTCGGAGACCGCACTTGCCGTTGTCCTCACGATCGGCGCCTTCACCGCGTTCTTCATGGGTCTGCTCGGTATCGTGCAGAACGACATTAAGCGGGTCGTTGCATATTCGACCTTATCGCAACTGGGCTACATGACTGTCGCGTTAGGTGTGTCGGCATACAGCGCCGCAATATTCCACCTGATGACGCATGCCTTTTTCAAAGCACTGCTGTTCCTCGGCGCAGGGTCTGTGATTATCGCGATGCATCACGAGCAGGACATTCGAAAGATGGGTGGCCTCAGGAAATACATGCCGATTACCTACTGGACTGCGGTGATTGGTACCCTTGCGCTTATAGGTTTTCCAGGCAGTGCCGGTTTCTTTTCGAAAGATGCACTCATCGAGGCGGTCAAGGACTCGCATTGGCACGAAACCGATCTGCTGGTCTACTGGGTCGCGTATCTCAGTGTGCTTCTCGGTGTGTTTGTGACGGCGCTGTATTCTTTCCGCATGTTCTTTCTCGTCTTCCACGGCGAGGAGCGAATGGACAAGGAAACAAAATCGCACCTGCATGAAACGCCTTTGGTGGTAACCGCACCGTTGATTCTGTTGGCCATTCCATCAGCGGTAATCGGCTGGTTTACGATTGAGCCGGTATTGTTCGGCGGGTTTTTCGGGGATGCTATTCGTGTTTCTCACGAGCACGATGTGTTGGCACATATCGGCGAGACATTCCATGGCAGTGCCGCCTTCATTACCCACGCAATGCAGGGGCCTGCTGTCTACCTGGCGTTCGCGGGCGCGTTTACTGCCTGGTTCCTCTATCTGAAGCGACCTGATCTGCCGGAGAAGATAGCATCCAGATTGTCGGGCATTTACAGCCTGCTTGATCGCAAGTACTACTTTGACGATCTGTATATAAAAGGTTTCGCTGCCGGCGGCAGGGAGATCGGAAAATTCCTGTGGAAGAAGGGTGACGAGCTCATTATCGACGGGTTGATCGTTAACGGAACGGCGAGATCGATCGGCAGGTTTGCTGGCGTATTGCGGCGTGTGCAGACCGGCTATCTCTATCACTATGCGTTTGCCATGTTTTTTGGTGTAACGCTCATTCTTGCCTGGCTCTTGTGGGCGTAACCAGATGGACCTGACGCAAAATATCCTGAGTATTCTTATCTGGCTGCCAATCGTTGGCGGTATTGCCGTGTTGTTGGTCGGCGATGAGAAAAATGCAGCATCTGCAAAAGCGGAACAAATGCGCTGGCTGGCGCTGGGTATCTCGTTGCTGACTTTTGTGCTGAGTCTTCCTCTGTACATGAATTTTGATACGACGACGGCTGCGATGCAGTTCGTCGAGCGTTCGCCGTGGATAGCGGCATTTAACGTCGAGTATTACCTGGGTGTCGATGGCATTTCAGCGCCATTGATTTTGTTGACGACATTCATAACGCCCCTGGTCGTGATTTCCGCCTGGAGCACAATTCAGAAGCGACCGGCACAATATTTTGCGGCGTTCCTGGTTCTCGAAGGACTGATGGTCGGCGTATTTTCTGCGCTTGACGGAATTCTGTTTTACGTCCTCTGGGAAGCGATGCTCGTACCAATGTTCCTGATCATCGGTATCTGGGGCGGTGAACGGCGTATTTACGCAACATTAAAGTTCTTCCTGTACACGTTCCTCGGATCGGTGTTGATGCTGGTGGCGTTCATCTACCTGTTCAACAAGACCGGCGACTTCAATTTCTTTTCGTTCATGGATGTGCCGTTAAGTCTTAAAGAGCAGCAGCTTATCTTCATCGCCTTCCTGCTGGCTTTCGCGGTCAAGGTGCCGATGTGGCCGGTACATACCTGGTTGCCGGACGCGCACGTCGAGGCGCCGACGGGAGGGTCTGTCATCCTGGCGGCAATCATGTTGAAGATGGGCGGTTACGGTTTCGTTCGCCTGTCATTGCCGATGCTGCCGGATGGCAGCGAGTACTTTGCGGGCATGATGATTGCGTTGTCCCTTATCGCGGTCGTTTACATCGGCTTTGTCGCGTTGATGCAAAAGGATATGAAGAAGCTGATTGCGTATTCTTCGATCGCTCATATGGGCTTCGTCACGCTTGGGTTCTTCCTGCTCTGGTCAACGACAGGCGGCAGCGGTGCTGAACTCGGCATGACCGGCGGTATGGTCCAGATGATTTCGCATGGTCTCGTGTCCGGTGCGATGTTCCTTTGTGTTGGCGTTCTTTACGACCGGGTGCACAGCCGCGAGATTGCGGACTATGGCGGTGTCGCAAACACAATGCCGAAATTTGCCGCATTCATGGTGTTGTTCGCGCTGGCCAATGCCGGACTTCCCGGGACATCCGGATTTGTCGGCGAATTCATGGTCATCATTGCAAGTTTCAAAGCGAACTTCTGGTTCGCGTTCCTTGCGGCCAGCACCTTGATTCTTGGCGCGGCTTATACCTTGTGGATGGTCAAGCGAGTGGTGTATGGCGAGATCGCCAATAAGCACGTCGCCGAACTGGTGGATCTTGAACGTCGTGAATTTATTGTTCTCGGGGTGCTGGCATTTGCTGTTTTGCTGGTTGGTCTGTGGCCGGCGCCATTGGTCGATATGATGTCCGTGACCGTTCAGGAACTGCTTGAACACATCGGGCATTCCAAGCTCGCAGGTTTATAGGACGTGGTCGAATGATTTTTGGCGAATTCTCAACGGCGACTCCCGAGATCACGTTGCTGATCATGATCTGTGTTGTGCTGGTGGTGGACCTCTTCGTTGAAGACGAAAAGCGATCGACTACCTTCTGGCTGACGATTGCATCGCTTGCGATTACGGCATGGGCAGTTATTGCCAGTGCGCCGACCACACGCACCCTGTTATTTGATGGCAGCTATGTCAGTGATGCCTTGTCACAGGTACTGAAACTGGGTGCGATCGGCATTGTTGCCGTTGGCTTTCTGTACGCGCGGGATTATCTGCGCCAAAACGGCCTGATGAAAGGCGAGTTCTACCTGTTGGGCCTGTTTGGTTTGCTGGGCATCATGATCATGACTTCCGCCAACAGCATGCTCACGATGTACCTCGGGCTGGAAACGCTGTCGCTGTCGTTGTATGCACTGGTGGCCTTTGACCGGAATTCTTCGAAATCTGCGGAATCGGCGATGAAGTATTTCGTCCTCGGGGCAATCGCTTCGGGTTCCCTGCTTTATGGCATCTCCTGGGTCTATGGCATCACCGGCAGCCTCGAATTCGATGGCATCGCCGCGGCCATTCGAAACAATGACATAAACGGGATGCCGCTTTGGTTCGGCATGGCATTCATGATCGTCGGCATCGCGTTCAAGTTTGGCGCAGTCCCGTTCCATATGTGGCTGCCTGACGTCTACCAGGGCGCGAGATCACCAGTGACTCTCTACATTGCATCAGCGCCCAAGCTGGCCGCGCTGGCGCTTATTCTGCGAATTCTCGTGGATGGCCTTGGCGGCCTGCACGAGGTCTGGCAGGGCATGATCATGGTGCTGGCCGTATTGTCGTTGGTGATCGGCAACGTCGTGGCTATCGCCCAGACCAATATCAAGCGCATGCTGGGCTATTCCGCCATCGCGCACGTTGGATTCATACTGATCGCTATATTCACCGGTTCGGAGCAGGGGCTGGCAGCGGCGCTTTTCTATACGCTGACCTACGTGGTCATGGCGGCAGGTGCCTTCGGCATGGTGATCCTCTTGAGCAGGAAGGGTTTTGAGGCCGAAAACCTGGCGGATTTCAAAGGGCTGAACGCGCGCAGCCCGTGGTTTGCCCTCATGATGCTGTTTTTCATGTTCGGTATGGCAGGGGTGCCGCCATGGGTTGGTTTCTTCGCCAAGTTGAATGTCATTAGCGCTGTCCTGGCGGCCGGTTTCCCGATCCTCGCCATCATCATGGTCCTGGCATCGGTGATTGGCGCCTATTATTACCTCCGGGTCATCTGGTACATGTATTTCGACGGCGCCGAGGATCGTTCGGTGTTCCAGGCTAATCTCGATACCCGCGTTGTCCTGAGCCTGAACGGCCTGGCAGTGCTGGTTCTGGGCATCATGCCGGGCTGGCTGCTGACGTTTTGTATCGAGGTGATCCGCAGCGTCTACTAGTTTCAGGAGATTGTCCCTCAATCCCTTGTCAACAAACGTTCAAGTGCGTATTATCCCGCTCCTCTGATGCGGGGTGGAGCAGTCTGGCAGCTCGTCGGGCTCATAACCCGAAGGTCGTAGGTTCAAATCCTACCCCCGCTACCAAATGAAGAAAGGCCCCCTTTATGGGGGCTTTTTTCGTTTGGAAATGGATTAGGTTTGAACCGGATGAGCCGCGTAGCGGCGCAGGTTCGTTTCGAGGTCGGCTCAGCCGACCGACATAACTGAGCCCCGCAGGGGCGAGGGCAATCCTACC
>JAHEFD010000005.1 GCA_024640345.1 Woeseiaceae bacterium | reverse complement strand
GTCCTTCAGGTCACTGATGTCAACGCTGACGGCCGCCTGGTAGGCGCCACGGAAATAGTTCGCCTGTGGATAGTCGCGGTCTTCCAGTCCGGCACGGCCGCGCGCATCCGCTTCGCACACGGTCACCAGTTTCTCGAATCGTCCAGGTCGTCGAAAGGCATCAGAGTGATCCAGTACTTTCAGAATTGTGGACGCGCGCAACTCGAACGCGCGATGGCAATGCGTGTGAAACTCGGCTGCAAGGCAACCCAGGTCGCGACAGGCATTAGGTATCGGCAGCCGTTTTGCCAGCGCTTTGACCAGCTTCACGCCGCGTGCCTCGTGGCCCGGGTGTTTCGGTAAGTCGCTCTTATTGGTTGTCGCCTTGCCGAGATCGTGCACCAGCCCCGCGAAACGGACATCGATATCGCTGCTCATACGGGCAGCCTGTTGTATGACCATCATCGTATGTATGCCGGTGTCAATCTCGGGATGCCATTTCTCGGGTTGCGGGATACCAAACAGCGCATCGATTTCGGGGAAAACGACTTTGAGCGCGCCACAGGACCGCAGGACGTCAAAGTAGACCTGCGGGTGGTTCTCGCCAAGCGCGTTTTCGGTTTCTTTCCAGACCCGGTCAGGTACCAGTGCGTCCGCTTCGCCGGCGTGAACCATATCCTTCATCAGTTGCATGGTTTCTGCCGCGACGCTGAATCCCAGTGCGTGGTAACGCGCCGCGAAGCGGGCAGTGCGCAGAATCCGAACCGGATCCTCGGCAAAGGCGTCAGATACATGCCGCAACAACTTATTGGTCAGATCTTCGCAGCCGTTATACGGGTCAATCAGCTTGTCATTCTCGTCTTTCGCGATCGCGTTTACGGTCAGGTCGCGCCGACCGAGGTCCTGTTCGATGGTGACATCGGGCGATGTGTGAAAGGTGAATCCGTGATATCCGGCGGCGGTCTTTCTCTCTGTTCGCGCCAAGGCATATTCTTCCGCGGTTTCCGGGTGCAGGAACACCGGGAAGTCCTTGCCGACAGGCCGGTACCCAAGTTCTTTCAAATCGTCAGGGGTTGCGCCCACAACGCACCAGTCCCGCTCTTTAGCAGGCAATCCCAGCAGTTCGTCGCGAACCGCGCCACCGACAAGGTAAACTTCCATAATCATGATTCTATCCCTAGCTGTGTCAGCTTGTCCCCGAACATGACGCTGTCGTCGAAGCCGATACGGCGAGGCCTGCTCGCGGCTGCGCTATTGTTGATCGTGCTCCAGGTCGAGGGGTGCTACTACCTGCAGGCGATAAAGGGGCACACCGATCTGATGAGTCGTCGTCGTCCAATGACGGAGGTCATTGCCGACGACGACTCGCCGGCAGATCTGAAATCCAGGCTCGAACTGGTTATGCAGGCACGGGATTTCGCTGTTTCGGATCTGCTGCTGCCGGACAATGACAGTTATCGTTCCTATGCAGACCTGGAAAGAGACTACGTTGTCTGGAATGTTTTCGCCGCGCCGGAATTCGAGCTGTCACCAAAAACATGGTGTTACCCGGTCGCCGGTTGCGTTGCTTACCGCGGCTATTTTGACCCGGCTTCCGCAAAAGATATGGCAACAAAACTCGGTGACAAGGGCTTCGATGTTGCCATTGGCGGTGTATCCGCCTACTCCACGCTTGGCCGGTTTTCCGACCCCGTCCTCAATACGATGATGCGCTGGTCTGATGTAGAGCTCGTGTCGACAATTTTTCACGAGCTTGCACATCAGAAGTTATATGTGAAGGGCGATAGCGCTTTCAACGAGTCCTTTGCGACTGCGGTTGCGGAAATCGGCTTAGGACGCTGGCTGGCTGCCCGGGACGAGTCTGATCTGCTGGCCGTCCACGATGACGGCAGGCGAATAAGACGTTCCATGATGGAGCTCGTGGCGCCGGCGAGGGATGCGCTTGCTGCGCTATATGGCCAGGACATGAATGTGCAGACGATGCGCGAACTAAAAAAGGAAATTCTCGACAACCTGTCGGCCAGCGCGCAGGCGCTGGTTGATGCAAACGAGGTGCCGGTCAGCAACTGGCTCGCCGCGCCACTCAATAATGCACGGCTGGTATCGTTAAATCTTTACGAAGGTCGCCTGAACGCATTCAGCGTTATTGCCGAGAATTGTCAACAGGAGCTGGGGTGTTTTTACGCCAGGGCGGAAGAGCTTGCCGGTTTGTCGCAGGACGCTCGCAGTTCGCGGCTTGACGAGTTAGGGCTTCAATCCGAATTGACTGTCAGGGACTGATTCATCGTCGCCGCAATCTGCGGCAGCTGGGCAGATAGTCGTTGTTGCCTGCCGGTCATTCTCCAGTAAAAGATCGCATCGTCGGCGAGGACGCGACGAACGTAACCCCGGGTTTCGTTAAAGGGAATATTTTCGATCCAGATACGTGAATCGAGGCTGCCGCTTTGGGGCAGCCACGCTTCGACACGCAGCGGTCCTGCGTTGTAGGCTGCGGTCGCCAGCACCCGGTTATCACCAAATCGGCTGAACATCTTGCCGAGGTAGTAGGTGCCCAGTCGAATGTTGGCTGATGAATCCGTCAGCGTTGCCTGGCCTGACCAGGGAAGTTGCATTTCGCGGGCGGTGAGCCGACCCGTCTCCGGCATGAGCTGCATTACGCCGACGGCGCCGGCACTCGAGCGGATATCACGCATGAACAGGCTTTCACTCCGAGCGATGCCATAGGCCCAGCTGTCGCTCACACCGGCGGCACCGGCATATCGTTCGAATGTTTCCCGCCATGGCAGCGGGTATCGGACTCGCAGGTCGTCAAATTCTCCAGCAACCGCGACGGTCGAAATAGCGCGGGAATGCCAGCCCCAGCTGTCGGCCAGCAGTGCTGCCTGTTTTTGCTCCTCACTGGTCATGAGGCGAACCGCGCTGTCCCATTCCGATCGGCCTCGACCTTCAAGGCCGACAAAAAACAACTCTCGTGCTCTTACCAGCCCGGGTCGCTCCGCAATGCTTGTGGCAATCTCGGGATCAAAGACAACCCGCGACTCATTCAATGCATAAGGAAGACTTATTGCATCTGCAGCAAGAAATCCGTGATAACTCCGTTCCGTCGCGACCTTCTCAAAAATCGGGTACGCCTCCTGGTCCCGTCCTGACTCCCGCAGGGCCACCGCCTTCCAGTACTGCCATTCGTCTTTTTCGCGCTCATCTGCGGGCAGCGCATCGACACCGTCGATGACTTGTGGCCACTGTCTTTTCATCAGCCGGGCCCTGATGAGCCATCGGCCCGTTTCGGTATCGCGAGCGGCGGGCGGCAATGCCGCCAGCTGCTCGGCAGCCTGCGGCAAGTGATCGCGTGCGACCCAAAGCGCAATGTGGCGGTCGACTTCATTGATTCGAGCGGTCGTATAAGAGAAGTGGGACGAAAGTTTTTGCCATTGCCTGCTGGCCGCCGCCGGGTCGTTGAGTGCGAGTCGCTCGATGGCGTATGCGAACAGCTGTTTCGTCAGGTTCGTATCCGCGTAGTGGAGATAGGCTGAAACGAATTCATCCGGATGTTTTTGCGCACGTAACCATTCGTTGGCTTCTTCGAGGTTTCGCGCGTCCAGTGAGCCAGCCAGATAGCGGGCGAGCGAAAATTGCCGGGACTCAATTGCAAGATTGAATCGTTCGGCATAGTGCGTATTCGTCAGCAGGTTTTTGTCCTGCAGGTAGCCGAATACAGGATCGCATTCTTTGGCCTGGCTCTTGCCAACCAGCCACATATCCCGGGCTCTTTTTGTCACTCTCATCGCCTGCCCGGATTCGATTTCCGCCTGCAGCGCGAGACAGTCCAGGTTCGCGATTTCGAGGCCCTGGTAAAACTGCCGGTAGATGTCGAGGTACTCGGGCAGCCGGTTTTCTGCCGCCAGCTGCATTGCATACCGGTAGCGAAGTTCGCGGGCTGGTTTAAGTACGCCGTACGTATCCAGGAATGCCTTGATCTCTCGGTGGTCGGCAGACTTTAGCGTTGCTCTGAGATAGATCGCCCGCAGGTCCGGCCAGAGTACGTAGTCTTGCAGCAGTTTTTCGTACGCTTGAACGGGCTGCCAGTTTCCTTTTTCGACCTCGGCAACTACCGCGCGAAATGCGGCACGCTGCTGTTCGATGGTTTCTTCCGGCTCATCGTTTGCCAATGAAATCTGCGTTACGCTGCAGGACAGCAGGGAAAGCAGTAATGTCAGGAGACGCAAGTGCATAATCCAACCTTATCGAGGCTGGTCGATTGTAGCAATATTCCGAAACGTCGAATCTGAGCCGGGCAAAAAAAGACCCGACAAGAGAGTCGGGCCTTTATCGGTTTATCCAGCCTGTCAGGTCTACCTGATCTGCAACATCAGCTGTCGATCCCCGCGCTTCACCAGTAAAAACAATATCCGGCTGCTCTCGGCTACCTCAACCAGCTGGCTCAGATTCTGCACGTTGCGCCGATTCGCCTGGATGATAATGTCACCCGAGCGCAAATCCCTTTGTGCTGCGAGGCTGCCGGGTTCTACAGCAATGACTTCTACGCCGCTTGTTCCGCTTGTCGTGGATGTCGCAAACTGTGCTCCCTGTAAACGGGGATGGATATCGGTACCGACGATATTTCGTACGGTCCGCTCACCGAGGTGCGCTTCAACCGACTGTTCCCGGCCATCCCGAACAAAGCTGACCATTACGTCCTCGCCCGAGCCGCGCAGGCCAATGGCATTGGCGAGTTCGCGATTACTGTCAATACGTTTGCCATCGATGCCGGTAATGATGTCATCGACCCGCAGTCCGGATTCTTCCGCTGCTGAGCCGGGTTCGATGCCGGTGATGAGTGCGCCACGATCGATCTTCGTACCGAGCGCCTCTGCGCTTTCGGCATCCATCGTCTGGATCGTCACGCCGAGGAGGCCCCGCCTGACTTCACCAAAATCCAGGATCTGGCGCATGATCGAACTTGCGATTTCCGATGGAACCGCGAAGCCGATCCCGACGTTGCCGCCTGTCCGGCTGATAATCGCCGAGTTGATGCCGATCAGTTCGCCGCGCATGTTCACCAGTGCACCACCCGAGTTTCCGGGATTGATCGAGGCATCGGTCTGGATAAAGTCTTCCAGGCCGTCCCGGCTGATGCCGGTGCGCCCGAGGGCGCTGACGATGCCCGATGTCACCGTGTGGCCCAGGCCGAAGGGATTACCGATGGCGATAACGAAATCACCTACTTCGACGACATCCGAGTCGCCAATCGGGATTTCGGTCAGGTTTTCCGGGTCGACTTTCAGCAGCGCAATGTCCGTGAGAGCGTCGGAACCGATTACTTCCGCTTCGAGAGAATCGTCGTTAAACAGGGATACATGGATCTCATCAGCATTCTCGACCACGTGGTGATTGGTAAGGATGTAGCCTCGTTCCGCGTCTACGATGACGCCGGAACCGGCGCTCGCCACTTCGCGTGCGCCTCCGGGTCCAGGATCCGGGATGCCGAAAAAGCGGCGAAACATTTCATCGCCATAAACCGATGGTGCCTCAACGGTCTGACTCACGCGGATATTGACGACGGCAGGCGCCACACGTTTAACCAGCGGCGCCAGGCTTGGCAGAGGCTGGCCGTCCACGGCATCCGGCAAAGCCGACTGGCCGACAACCGCTAAAGTCAGCAGTGCCGCCGCAGCCAAAACAAGGGATATCTTTCTCATGGTCTCTCCATTTTCCTTCAACGCTTCTTCCTCATCTCACAATATTGTCTTGCAGACCGGTTCTGCTGTGTCTGACAAAATAATAGCTCTTTTGGCAGGGGACCGGGTTTGCCTGCCAAAAGTTCCATCCGGCGCTACCTGGTCCCCGCCCGGCATCAACTAAAGAGATGCCGGGCGGGCACCGATCGTCGCGCTCCCTCGCGTTGTCGGCTTATCAGGAGGACTGGACGGCAATGCGCCGCGATTTTACCCGCGCCTGCTTGGGAATGACGACTTCGAGTATGCCGTTGTCGCTTTTGGCCGAGATGTCGTCGGGATTCGCGGTCTCGGGCAACGTGAAGCGGCGGTAGAACTTTCCGCTGGTGCGTTCGAGCCGCCGGACACCATCGGTATCATCGGAGGTCTCGGTAACGCGTTGACCGGATATGCTCAGCACGCCATTTTCCATATTGACGTCTATGTCGTCTGCCTTGACGCCCGGCAAGTCGGCGCGCAGTACAAATCGTTCTTTTTCCTCGACGATATCGACGGCTGGCAGCCAGTCGGCAATGCTGTGGCCATTGTCTTCGGCATCAGACAGCCCGAATCGTCGAGCTGCGATCTGGTCCAGGTCGCGATGCAATACGTTGACCAGGCCCCAGGGTTCAAATCTGCTTATGTTCATTTCACAAACTCCTCATTTCGCTTCTGTTTCTGCCCTGCAAACGTCTTGTCCGTCGGGCTGGAATGAGCGAATAAATTGGGCCTGTAAATTCGAATTCAAGGCGGAAAAAGCGCCGAAAAACGCATAAATTTACTGCAAAAGACGGTGCATTGCTGTTTAACTTAATGGCACTAGATGTTGTGGATTGCAAATTTCACAATAGTGTCATTTTTTTGTCTATGAATTTAAAGAGGTTTTTGCAGTAGGTTTTGTAAGTCATTGTTTTTTCGAAATTAAGTACCTCAGGAAAAAATCAATCTAGGCCTTGACAGTAGCGGTCCGCAGGCATAATCTTGACATTTAACAAGCACAATATCTTGTGCCTGCAATAACGAGAATCACACGCCAGTTTGGCACTTGCCGCTTGAGATTTGGGCAGCGGCGAGCGGGAAACTATTCGCTCTTTTTTGGGTGAATTAATGGGGAAGTTGGGGTCTCCAAAGGGAATTCAGGGAGAAAAGGACCAGATGAAGTCCGCAGTAAATTTTCAGGCACACTCAGTGGCCGATATTACGTTTCAACCAGCATCGCTCGACATATGGAGCGCCAAATACAGGCTTTGTTCCAAGGACGGTACAGTCATCGATGAAAAAATCGATGACACGTACAAGCGTGTCGCGAGAGCGCTGGCTGATGTGGAAGCTGAATCACTGCGCGAAGACTGTTATACGGAGTTTCTATGGGCATTGCGCTCGGGCGCCATTCCAGCCGGAAGAATAATTTCCAACGCGGGCGCACAGGAACACAAGCCGGCGACATCCACGATCAACTGTACCGTGTCCGGTACCGTCGCCGATTCGATGGACAACATCCTTAACAAGGTTCACGAAGCAGGGCTCACCTTGAAGGCAGGCTGTGGCATCGGTTATGAATTTTCGACGCTGCGTCCGAAGGGCGCCTATGTGACCGGTGCCGGCGCGTACACGTCGGGCCCGCTGTCGTTCATGGATATCTACGACAAGATGTGCTTCACGGTGTCGTCTGCCGGTGGCAGACGCGGCGCCCAGATGGGCACATTTGATGTCGGTCACCCGGATGTAATGGAATTCATTCGGGCGAAGCGTGAAGACGGTCGTCTGCGGCAGTTCAATTTGTCGCTGCTGGTGACAGATGAGTTCATGCAGGCGGTCAAGAGTGACAGCGATTGGCAACTCGCCTTTCCGATTACGCCGAAAGAGAAAAGACAGGACAATCTTGATATAAACGACGGCAGCCAGTTTGTCTGGCGTGAATGGCCGGAACCGGACAATTACGTTCGGAACGATGACGGATTGGTTTGCTGCAAGATCTACAAGTCCTTACCGGCGCGTCGCGTTTGGGATGTCATCATGGCATCGACGTATGACTTTGCCGAGCCGGGTTTTGTTCTGATCGATAAAGTGAACGAGATGAACAATAACTGGTTTGCAGAAAATATCCGTGCGACCAATCCGTGCGGGGAGCAACCATTGCCTCCCTATGGTTCTTGTCTGCTGGGATCCATCAATTTAACCAAGTTTGTCGTAGGGCCATTTTCTGATGGTGCGCGGTTCGACTGGGACGAGTTCCGCAAGGTTGTGAAGGTATTCACACGCATGCTGGACAATGTCGTCGAGATCAACGGATTGCCGCTGCCGCTGCAGCGGGAAGAGATATTGCGCAAGCGCCGTCATGGAATGGGCTTCCTTGGTCTCGGATCAACGATCACGATGTTGCGGATGAAATATGGAGAGCCTGACGCTGTACGGTTTACAGAAGAAGTAGCCAAGCAACTCGCCCTGGCAGGATGGGAAATGGGCCTGGAGCTTGCAAGGGAAAAAGGTCCGGCACCGATCATGACAGAGGAGTTCGAAGTTACCGGCGAGATGCTGGCCAAGCGACCGGAAATGGCTGTTGACGGATACAAGGCCGGCGACAAAATACCGGGACGGATTCTTCACAGCCGATACAGCCGGTATATGCAACGAATTGCAACGGTAGCACCTGAACTGGTTGCGGAATTAGCGAAGGTTGGATCGCGGTTTACACACCACAGCTCGATCGCACCGACAGGCACGATTTCACTCTCACTCGCGAACAACGCAAGTAATGGCATTGAGCCCAGTTTTGCACATCACTATTTCAGGAATGTGATTCGAGAAGGTAAGAAATCAAAGGAAAAGGTTGACGTATTCTCTTTCGAGATGCTCGCTTATCGTGAGCTGGTCAATATGCATTCGATGCCAACGGCAGAGGAAAATGCACGGCCTGAAGATGCGTTGCCTGACTATTTCATTACCGCGGAGGATGTGACACCGACGGCGCATGTCGATATCCAGGCAGCGGCGCAGAAGTGGATTGATTCGTCTATTTCGAAGACGGCGAATGTCCCCACCGACTACCCGTATGAAGATTTCAAGAGCATCTACATGTATGCCTACGAGCAGGGCCTGAAGGGGTGCACGACGTTCCGCTTTAACCCGGAAGCATTCCAGGGCGTGTTGGTTAAGGAGCAGGACCTGAAGAAGACGATTTACACGTTTACCCTGGACGACGGGTCAACCCTCGAACTCAAGGGGGACGAAGAGATTGAGTACGATGGAGAGGTGCATACAGCAGCGAACCTCTTTGATGCACTCAAAGAAGGCTATTACGGAAAATTCTGAGCAGGGCAAAGGCATTGGATGTAAGGGAAGTGGCCTGATCGATGAATCAGCGCCAGGTTTGGGAAAGGCGGTCAGGCTGGTTGGCCGACAAATTACGGGATCAGTCCAGGAGCTGGCTGAGCCCATTTTTACAGAATTCAGCGGATGCAGATCAACAGGTTTTGATGGGTACGGCGAGAGCCAGGCCGGAATCAGGCATCAAGCGCCGCAGAAGTTGGGGCAGGAATCGGGACTAGGGCAATGAGCAGGCTAAAGATAGAAAACAAGATTGTTGGTTACGCGGTTAACAAGCCGGAAGATAAACCCGTTGGAGCAGCGCGCCCCGAGTTTCGTCGCGAAATGACGGAGGGTGGTGCCGAAGTTATTCGGATGCATGAAAAGCTTGAGCGTCCGGAGATGCTGGTCGGGTCGACCTACAAAGTTAAAACGCCGGTTTCTGACCATGCGATGTACGTAACCGTTAATGACATTATTCTGAATGAAGGCACGGAGCACGAAAAACGCCGGCCATTCGAAATATTTATTAACTCGAAGAATCTCGACCATTATCAGTGGATCGTTGCATTGACCCGGATTATTTCGGCGGTTTTCCGCAAGGGCGGCGACGTGACATTCCTCGTCGACGAGCTTAAGGCAGTTTTCGATCCTCGAGGGGGCTACTGGCAGCCCGGCGGAAAATTCATGCCATCCATTATTGCCGAATTGGGGTACATCGTTGAAAAGCACCTTATATCGATCGGTTTGCTTGCCCGCCCGGAATTGGATGAGGCCCAACAAAAACTGATTGCTGAGAAGCGTGCTGAATTCGAAGAGAGCTCGAAGCAGCGCGACGCTTTCTCGAAAAGCGAATACCCTGAAGGCGCCCAGCTGTGTAACAAATGCAGCACGGTTGCATTAATCATGATGGACGGGTGTATGACCTGCCTGTCGTGTGGCGACAGTAAGTGCGGCTGACGGCTGCCCCGGGCGGTGCAATACCGCGTCATTGATTCAATTTGTGAATGCGTGATTCTGAAGTCTGCGACCACCTGTCGCGGTTCCAGTTACTTTCAAGGCGGATTCCTTACCGCCTGGTATTTAGACGGTAAGGGTCAGTTTGTGCAGGCAGATAACATGGCGCTCAAACTATGGGCAAATCGGGCTTTAGCCGCGAACCGGTAAACGGTCTGTAGTAACATCTGGCGCCGTGACCATTTCAATTCCTGATTTTTCCCGCGCCTCGGTCGTTGTCGTCGGGGACGTCATGCTGGACAGGTACCTGTTCGGCGGGACGAGCCGTATATCCCCTGAAGCGCCGGTTCCGGTTGTTCATGTCCGCCAAAGCGAGGATCGCGCCGGCGGCGCAGCCAATGTCGCAGTAAACCTGTCGCGGCTGGCGGTCAATACGACACTACTTGGCATCGTCGGAAATGATGATGAGGGTACTGCGCTGGAAGTCGCCCTGAAGGGCAGCAGCGTAGATTGTCATTTCACGCGGTTGGCGGGTTGGCCGACAATTACCAAGACCCGGGTGCAGAGCCGTGGCCAGCAACTTATCAGGCTTGACCGGGAAGAAGCGACGCAACAAGGCAGCGACGCGTTGACCCGGGAACTTGCCGGGCACCTGGGCAAGGCCGATGCAGTGGTTCTTTCAGACTACGGCAAAGGGGGGCTCGATGACGTCGCAGCAATGATCAAACGCTGCCGAAAAGCCGGCGTGCCGGTATTCGTCGATCCGAAAGGCCGGGATTTCGAAAAATATCGCGGAGCGACGCTGCTAACGCCCAACCAGGGTGAGTTCGAGGCAGTTGCCGGTCCGTGCGCGAGTGATGCGGAGCTGGTTACGAAAGCGCGGGCCATGCTTCTGCAGCTGGACCTTTCCGCGCTGCTCGTTACCAGAAGCGAGAAGGGCATGTTGCTGATCGATGGCAACGACGAACCCGAGTTCCTGCCTACAAGAGCACTGGAGGTCTTCGACGTTACGGGTGCCGGTGATACGGTAATCGCAGTGATGGCGGCGGCACTGGCAAGCGGAGAAAGCCTGAAATCTGCTGCGCAGTTATCAAACCTCGCCGCCGGCCTTGTTGTTGGCAAGATCGGCGTTGCATCGGTGACGCCCTCAGAGTTGCAGGTTGCGCTGCATCGACGTGGCCAGGGTGGCCGGGGATTGGTATCCGAAGATGCACTCCTGCCACTCGTCAGTGAAGCTCGTGAGCGTAACGAACGAATTGTCATGACAAACGGTTGTTTCGACGTTTTGCATGCGGGCCACGTGGCGTATCTCGAGGAAGCCAAGAGTCTGGGTGACCGCCTGGTTGTCGCGATCAACGACGACGATTCCGTTCGCCGACTCAAAGGTGAATCACGGCCGGTTAACGAACTGCATGATCGAATGGCTGTGCTGGCTGGCCTGGCTTCCGTCGATTGGGTCGTACCGTTCTCGGAAGATACGCCGGAAAGACTTATCCAGGCTGTGTTGCCGGACGTCCTGGTAAAGGGCGGGGACTATCGACCCGATGAAATAGCCGGATCAAGGGATGTCCTGACCAATGGCGGAGAAGTGCGCGTCCTGGCCTTCCGCGAAGGCCAGTCGTCCAGCAGGATTATCGACAAGCTGCGTGGCTAGTATCGAAGCCGCTGTCGAACATTCCTGATATGCGCATCGCATATTCCATTTTGACGTACCTTCTACTGCCGGTGTTCGCCTGTTACTGGTTATTCCGCGGGATTGGAAACCGGAGCTACTGGGATCGGGTCGGCCAGCGTTTCGGGAGGAACTATCCGCGGCTCATCGGGGGCTGCATCTGGGTGCATGCCGTATCAGTTGGTGAGGTGCAGGCTTCTGTCCCACTTGTCAACGCACTGGCGGAGCGATTTCCTGACAGGCATTTGCTGATTACCACCGTTACACCGACAGGTGCCGCGAGAGTGAAGCTCCTTTTCGGCGATACCGTTGAGCACTGTTACATTCCGTTTGAAACGCCGGGTGCCGTGACGAGTTTCTTCAATTCCATCGAGCCCGATATTGCGCTCATCATGGAAACGGAAATCTGGCCGAATCTTTATCACGAGTGCGGGCGCCGCAATATCCCGCTGGTACTGGTGAGCGCAAGAATCTCGCCAAAGTCGGCCAAAAGCTATCGCAAATTCCTGCCGCTCTTCAGAGAGACCCTGTCACACGGAATCGTAATTGCAGCGCAATCGCAGGTCGATGCAGACAGGTTCCGGTCTCTGGGTGCCGCGCCGGAGCGGACCTGGGTGACGGGGAATATCAAGTTCGATATCGAGCTGCCTGAAGATCTGCCCGAAAGGGGTGCTGTGCTACGTCGCGACAACTTTGACGATCGACTGGTCTGGGTTGCCGCCAGCACACATGATCGCGAGGAACAGATGGTGCTGCACGCGCACAAGGTGGTTCAGGAACGGTTCCCTGATGCGACGCTCGTTTTGATACCAAGACATCCGGAGAGGTTTGCTGCAGTCAGAACCTACCTGCACCGGGAGGGTTATCGATTCGTGTCACGAACAGATGGCCTGCCTTGCACAACTGATACCGAAGTTTACCTGGTTGATACGATGGGAGAGGTTCCGTTGTTTTACGCTGCCGCAGACGTTGCTTTTGTCGGCGGCACGCTGGTCCCGGTCGGTGGACACAACCTGCTGGAACCCGCCGCGCTGGGCCTGCCGGTTATTACCGGTCCCTATCTGTTCAATACACAGGACATTGCGAATATGTTCGAACGGCTGGGTGCGTCGATCACCGTCAACAATGCCGGCCAGCTTGGACACGCCGTCGCCGATCTCTTTGCGGACCGGAAAGTTGCAGAAGACATAGGTGCCCGCGGAATGGAAATCGTTCGCCAGAACAAGGGTTCCCTGGAGCGGCTTCTGACCCTTCTCGAGCCGCTCGTTGGAGAAACCGCCTAGCGCTCGACAACTACTGGTTTTCTTCCTCGGCAATGACCTCTTCGGGCGGGCGCCGCTCGGCCAGGAACTTGTCGATTTCCTCGAGGTCCTGAATCTGAAGCGAGCCTGCGGCAAGTTTCAGTGACAGCACGTTGCCGATGTAGGTATAGCGACTCTGGTAATAATTCGTGATAGCGATATAGAGTGAGCGCTGCGAATTAAGAACATCGACGATCGTTCGGGTGCCAACTTCAAAGCCCGCCTGTGTGGCCTCAAGTGCAGTGCGACTGGATGCCACTGCCTGCCTTAGTGCATTGACGCGACTGATTTCCGAAAGCACTCCAAGGTAGGCATCGCGCGTCGCTCGCTCTGTTTCGCGGGATACGCGCTGCAGTTGCTCGCGGCTTGCACGGTGCAGGTAAACTGCCTCGCGCACCCTCGAGGACGTTCGCCCGCCTTGAAATAATGGCACTGTGAACTGAACGGAAATCGAATCCCTGGTGTTGTCTGTCGGGAAATTGGGGTTGGGGCTCAACGCTCCGGCGATTGTCGCATTGCTGATGTCGGTGTCGCTGGTATCGTAATTCGCGACCAGATCCAGTGTCGGGTAATGCCCGGTCTTGCGAAAAGATATTTCGTCTCGAGCAATTTCTTCGTCGAAGCGACTTGAGACCAGTGCCAGATTCTGGTCCATCGCCATGTCTATCCAGCTGCCTTCATCGGTTGGGGCGGGTGACAGCAAAGGAAATGAATCTCCCGGTGCCGACAAAACCGGCGTGTATTCGCCGGTAATTTCGCGCAGCAGTTCTCTTGCCGTCGCCAGCTCGCGCTTCGCCTGAATTTCCGAGGCGATCGACTGGTCATAGGCGGCCTGGGATTCCTGCACATCAGTAATGGCAATGAGGCCCACGTCAAATCTTTGCTTTGCCTGCTCCAGCTGTCGTGCAATGGCCAGGCGGTCCGCGTGGATCGACGTCAGCCGGTCCTCAGCGCCCAGAACGGCAAAATATCGACGAACAACCCGGACAATCAAATCCTGCTGTGCCGCTTCGAAATCAACTTCGGCTTTCGCAACCCGTTTCGTGGCTTGCTTCAGACCAACGAACTGGTCCCAGCGGAAAACGGTCTGGCGCAATTCGGCATTCCAGCCGAACGAATCGAAATCTGATTCGGTTTCAACCGTACGAAACTCAATAACACCCGGCGAAACTTCCTGCTGGAAGCTTTGCAGGCCGGTATTCGAGCCTTTGGACCACGAGCCACGAGCGTTAAGCTGTGGCAGCAACGAACCGCGTGCCTGCGGGACGGCCTCGTAGGTAGCCATGCGCCTTGCTTCTGCCTCGTGAATAAGGGGGTCGCTTTGCAATGCTTGCTGGTAAACCTCCAGCAATGAGGCGGCGTTCGCTACGCCGGAAACAGTGCAGGCGAACAGGATAGGCGTTAAGTATTTGAATTTCATATTATTTATCATTCGTTAAGTTCCAGCAGGAAAATGTAGCATGCGCATCAGGTGTTATAGTTCACTATATCACTATATCAGTCAAGCCCGGCAACTGTAAATCTGGCTTTGAACTTTCTATAGCCCGGTATCGTGCGTTTAGCATATCGCGAGCGAGCGTCGATGCCACCGCAATATAACCATCTTGAGAAATCATTGCTGAAAAAGATAGTCAGCGGTAGTTCGTCAACAAGATTCCACGCGGCTCTGACCGCTCGATCTTTCGCAGGAGACTCAGTCAACTGTCTGGGTTAGATGCGCGGGAGAAGCGGGTGGTTTCGTTCTAGAAGGAAAATCTAACCGGCTTTCTGTCAGTCAGCAGGGCAGGAATGTCCGTTTCAAATAAATCAGTGGATTCAATTTCGTCTCCCGAACCGCGCCGGATCAAACGCGCTGTTTTCACCGGCGACTCGCCAACCACGACGAAAATACGACCACCAGGTTTCAATGCCGAGAAAAACTGCGGGCAAAGTTCGGCAACGGATCCCGTAACTGCAATTACGTCAAACGGACCTACCGGTAGCTCTGCCAGTGCGTCCATGCACTGTACGGAAGCGTTATCGACTCCAATCTCGGCCAGCGTCTTTTCGGCTCCGGCTACGAAGTCTTCGAATATGTCGATACTGGTAACATGGCTGGCGATCTGCGCAAGGCAGGCCGTCAGGTAACCTGTGCCTGTTCCGATTTCGAGAACATCATCGTTCGGCTGGATGTCGAGCGCCTGCATCATTCGGCCAACGATGGAAGGGCGCAACATACATTGCTTGTGTGGCAGGGGAATCTCGGTATCCGCGTAGGCAGCATTGCGACAGTTTGCGGGCACAAAGAGGTCGCGGGGGATGCTTTCGAACGCGTTCAGGGCGGTTGCGTCAAAAACGTCCCAGGTCCGAATCTGCTGTTCAATCATCTGTCGCCGGGCGATATCCGTGTTCATGACTATGTGTGCCTTTATATCATTGAAAAAAAAGAAGAATTTCTTATCGGGAGTGTAAGTGAAACGCTCTGCACATAACCGCGATAAACTGTGGTTCCGGAATTATGGTGAATCGCCCCGGTGTCTGGCGATAGCTGGGATATCCTTAAGCGTGAACATATTAATTGCCAAAAAAAAACCTGAAATCTCCGCTGCTGGAGATACATCGCGAGTGCTTAATAATAACAAATGATCGTTTCGCGGCGTCATTTGAAAAAGAAAGCCGAACCAAGGACAGGCGGAACTTGCGCTTATATAAAACAGACACCGATTCGGAACGTCTCGCCAGGGCATTTGTAATGTGGTTGAGGGGATCCGGGGTATGACTTCGCTGGTCATCATTGTACTTGCGATTCTCCTCCTTGTGGTTTTCCTCACACTACTGCTCGTCTGGCGTGAGAGGAGCCGAACCTTGTCCCGGGTCCGACAGCTTAACGAAGAGCTTATTGCCGTGTCGGCCGATTCCTCCGTCGGGAGGCGACTGTCGGAGCGGGGCAGCGGCGGTATTAGCGATGTCGCGAAAACCATCAATCGTCTTTTCGATGCGCTCGGCGAACGTGACGAAGAAATTCATGATCGTGATCGACTATTTTCGGATTTCGCCCGCACGCTGCCGGAAATCGTGCTGGTGCACGACGAACGCATATTGATGGCCAACGAAAGCGCCGCAGGCCTGGTTGGCCTCAAGCCGGAACAGCTGGCCGGACGCGAAGCAGCAGACCTGGTCAAACCGGCCTATCGGGCATTATTTCGTAAAACCATGGCCAAGCATCTCGCCGGAGAGAAAGGCCCGAACCGACTTGAGATTCAACTGATCAATGGTGATGACGCCGGAATGTGGGTTGAGGCCCAGAGCACACCGATCGAGCATCACGGCAGCAAGGCGGTCCTGACGATTGCGAGGGATGTCAGCTACAGAAAGAATCTGGAAGTCAGCCTGAGCCGCAGCAAGAGACAGGCCCAGTTTACGCTTGAGTCGATTTCGGAGGGCGTCATCACGACGGACAATGAGGGGCGTATTGACTACGTCAATCATGCCGCCGAGTCGATGACAGGTACCAACCGCGACGACGCGGTCGGGCACAAGACCCGGGAACTTTTTACGCTCATTGACGAAGCCGACAGGCGCGCACTGGGTGATCCCGTCGAACGTTGCCTGTCTATCAGGCGTCGCGTCAATATGGGCCGCCGGGCGTTGCTCGTCAGCAGAGACGGGAAGCACGAACATTCTGTAGAGATCACGGCATCCCCGATCAAGGGCCCTGGCAAAAGCATTTCGGGGACGGTCGTCGTCATTCACGATGTCAGCGAGATTCGCGGTTTGACCCGGCAAATGAGTTACCAGGCCGCGCACGATGCGTTGACCGGGCTGATCAACCGGCGTGAGTTCGAGCGCCGCCTCGATGAGGCAATGGATACCGCGCACGCCGAAGAAGCGGTGCATATCCTGGCCTACATGGACCTCGATCGGTTCAAGGCCGTCAATGACAGCTGCGGGCACATGGCCGGTGACAACATGCTTCGTGAAGTGGCTTCGCTTATCAGGGAGCAGGTTCGCGATTCTGACTTCGTGGCGCGGCTTGGTGGCGATGAATTCGGCACATTGCTCGTCGGCTGTCCACTCGAAAAGGCACAACAAATCGCGGCCGACATCTGCAACGCGGTGGCGGACTACCGGTTTGTCTGGCAGGACAAGATATTCAACATCGGGATCTCCATCGGCCTCGTTGAAATCAGTCATGCCAGCGGATCGCTACAGGACATCATGAGTGCCGCTGACTCAGCTTGTTATGTCGCGAAGCAGCGCGGGCGCGGGCAGGTACATGTCTATTCGGCCCGTGACCAGGCGGTTGCCCGTGAGCGCGGCGATATTCAATGGCTGAGACAACTCCAGGAAGCGTTGCACGAAAGCAAATTCCTTCTGGCAACCCAGCCGATCATTGCTACAGGCAGCGGCACTGCAACAGGACCGTCCGTTGAAGTCCTGATTCGCATGCCGGACGAACGCGGCAGGCCGTCCGATTCCGCGGATTTCCTGCGATCGGCGGAGCGCTATCAGCTGATGGCCCAGATCGATCGCTGGGTAATCAATGCCACGCTGGTCGCAATCAGCTCCGGGGAGATCAAGCTTGCCAGCAATCGCAGCTGCGCGATCAATATTTCGGGACAGACCCTGGGCGATGAAGGCTTCCTGAGCTTCGTCGTTGAAGCACTTGATCGCAGCGGCGTCTCACCCTCCAGCGTCTGTTTCGAGGTAACGGAAAGCGCGATTTCGACAAATGTGCAATATGCACAGCGCTTCATCGAAGTCTTGCACGGCATCGGCTGCGAGTTTTCGCTCGACGACTTTGGCAGCGGGCTCGGCGCATTTTCGAGTTTGAAGCATCTGCCAATTGACTATCTGAAGATCGATGGCACTTATACCCGGAACCTGGCGACCGACCAGGTAAATCGCGAAATGATTTCTGCCATGATCACGCTCGCGCGCACGATGGAGTTCAAGGTCGTTGCCGAGCAGGTGGAGGAGCAGGAAGACTTCGATTGGCTACGCCAGGTGGGCGTGGATTTTGTCCAGGGAAATTTCATCGATCCGCCGTCTGTGCTGGGCTCTGGCTCAACCGGAACCTATCGCATCCTGAGTCAGTAACCAGGTCCGGCCAGCGTTGATTCCGCAGCAAAAAAAAGCCGCTGGATTGAACATCCAGCGGCTTTTTGTGTGGGTCAAAAACCCTGAATCAGATCAGAGTAGTGGCACCATCAGGAGCGCCACGATGTTGATGATCTTGATCAGCGGGTTGATCGCCGGGCCAGCGGTATCCTTGTACGGATCGCCGACGGTGTCGCCGGTGACGGCTGCTTTGTGAGCGTCGGTTCCCTTGCCGCCACAGTTTCCGTCTTCTATGTATTTCTTCGCGTTGTCCCACGCGCCACCGCCAACGGTCATGGAGATAGCGACGAACAGACCAGTAATGATCGTGCCTATCAGCATGCCGCCGAGCGCTTTCACACCACCGCCGTCACCGAATGCCAGGTTGGCGACGATAACGAGCGCGACAGGAGCCAGGACCGGCAGCAATGACGGAACAATCATTTCCTTGATCGCAGCTTTGGTCAGCAGGTCGACGCAGCGAGAGTAATCAGGCTTGCCCGTACCTTCCATGATTCCCTTGATCTCGCGGAATTGCCGACGTACTTCCTCGACGACGGAGCCGGCGGCGCGGCCGACGGCTTCCATTGCCATTGCGCCGAACAGGTAAGGGACCATGCCGCCAATGAACAGGCCGATGATGACCGCCGGATCGCTAAGGCTGAAGTCCTGCAATTTGCCGACTTTTTCCAGGTTGTTCGTGTAGTCCGCGAACAGCACGAGCGCAGCCAGGGCGGCAGATGCGATTGCATAGCCCTTGGTGACAGCCTTCGTCGTATTGCCAACCGCGTCCAGCGGATCGGTAATTCCACGAATCTTCTCGTCGAGCTCGGCCATTTCGGCAATGCCGCCGGCGTTGTCGGTGATGGGGCCAAACGCGTCGAGTGCGACGACCATGCCGGTCATTGACAGCATCGCTGTCGCTGCGATGGCAATGCCGTAAAGGCCGGCGAGCTCGTGGGCACCCCAGATTGCAAGGCAGATCGCGACGACGGGCGCCGCCGTAGCCTTCATCGATACGCCTAGTCCGGCGATAATGTTGGTGGCATCACCCATGATCGAGGCATTGGCGACCTTCTGCACCGGAGAATATTCCGTGCCGGTGTAGTACTCGGTGATCCAGACCATGAAAGCGGTCAGCACGAGGCCAATCAGCGAAGACAGGTAGATGCCCATCGATGTGTAGCCTTCTATTCCGGACATCATCTTCTCGGTGACGAAATAGAACACAATTGCGGCGATCACACCGGAGATGATTACGCCCTTGTACAGCGCGCCCATCACTGACCCGCCTTCCTTGGTCTTGACGAAGAACGTGCCGATGATCGAGGCAACAATCGAAATGGCGCCCAGCACCAGCGGGTAAAGAACTCCGGCGTCGGTGCCCTCCAGCAGCAGGCTGCCGAGCAACATGGTCGCGATCAGGGTCACACCGTATGTCTCGAACAGGTCAGCTGCCATGCCGGCACAATCGCCGACGTTGTCGCCTACGTTGTCAGCGATGACTCCCGGGTTGCGGGGATCGTCTTCCGGAATACCGGCTTCCACTTTGCCGACCAGATCGGCGCCAACGTCCGCACCTTTGGTGAAGATTCCGCCGCCAAGCCGGGCAAAGATCGAGATCAGGGACCCGCCGAATGCGAGACCAACCAGTGCGTGCAGCGCATCGTCAACCGAGACGCCGTTCGCGGTAAGCACCCAGTAGTAGCCGGCGACGCCGACCAGTCCCAGGCCGACCACCAGCATTCCAGTGATGGCGCCCCCGCGAAATGCTACGTCGAGGGCTTTACCCATTCCTTCGTGTGCGGCCTGTGCCGTGCGAACATTGGCGCGAACGCTGACATTCATGCCAATGAAACCGGTTGCGCCCGAAAAGAGGGCGCCGATCAGAAAGCCGATCGCGGTCGTCGTGCCGAGCGTCACCCAGAGAATGACAGTCAGAACCGCGCCGACGATGCCGATAGCTGTGTATTGACGGTACAGGTACGCGCTGGCGCCTTCCTGAATGGCTTGTGCGATCTTCTGCATCCGTTCATTGCCAGCAGATTGTTTCAGGATCCACTGCGTTGAAAGCAGGCCGTAAAGCACTGCCAGGACGCCGGCACCAACTGCCAGCCACAGTGCGAGTTCGTTACTCATCAGATTGTCTCCCAATCACATAATGGCCCCGGGGATTGGCCGCCGGAGCAATAATAAATCCAGTGTGTGAGGTCTTACGTCAGCTGTTTCTTATTAGCGTAAGTTAAGTCCGGCGGAGCTCCCGGAGCTGTGAATCGCGCCCCCACCCGCCAGAGGCCGCGCATCATACCACAAATTTTGTCTTCAGCTTCTTCCGGACAGGCACGTTTTTTAGCGTTACATAATTTGGTAAGCCTTTGATATATGGAGGATAATCCTCTCCAGCAATCAGTGGCTCCAAATATCGACGCCCAGCAGCGGTGATCGAAAAACCGTCTTTGGAGATATAGCGGCGTGGCAGCATCTTTTCCTTGTTGGCAATTCTCGACAACGGGGCTTTCGCGATTTTCCAGCGATACGGGCTGTCGGAGACGCGTTTGATGACCGGCATCACGGCCGTTTCGCCTGCCAGTGCCATTTTTACGGCAGCTTCACCGACCGCGTAGGCCTGCTTCACATCCGTAGCAGATGCGATGTGCCTGGCCGAGCGCTGCAGGTAATCGGCCACGGCGTAGTGAAATTTGAAGCCAAGGTTATCGCGAACCATGTTGGCGACGACCGGCGCGACGCCACCGAGCTGTGCATGGCCAAATGCGTCGGTTGTTCCGGCCTCGGCGAGGAACTTCCCGTTTGCATAGCTGGCGCCTTCGCTGACGACAATGACGCAATAGCCGTAGTCCTTTACGCATTCCCGGACACGCTTGAGGAAAGCTGCCTTGCGGAACGGAATTTCGGGAAACAGGATGATATGTGGCGGTTCGCCCGCCGCACCGGATCCGGCCAGGCCACCCGCCGCTGCAATCCAGCCGGCATGTCGTCCCATCACTTCGAGGATGAATACCTTGGTTGATGTCTCGGCCATCGACAGTACGTCAAGCGCTGCCTCTTTGGTCGATACAGCAACGTATTTCGCGACCGAACCGAAACCGGGGCAGTTGTCGGTAACTGGCAAGTCGTTATCTACTGTCTTCGGTATACCGAGGCAGGTTACCGGGTAGCCCATGCTCTTTGAGATCTGGGAGACCTTTTGGGCAGTATCCATCGAGTCATTGCCGCCGTTATAAAAGAAATAGCCAATATCGTGAGCACGGAAGACTTCGATCAGGCGCTCGTATTCGGCGCGATTTTCCTCGATTCCCTTGAGTTTGTAGCGCGCGGAGCCGAAGGCCCCGCCGGGCGTGTGCCGCAGGGCAGCGATCGTACGTGCTGACTCCTTGTTGGTATCGATCATATTCTCCGTCAGGGCGCCGATGATGCCATTCTGCCCCGCGTACACGTTTCGTATGCGGTTCTTGTGTTTCCGCGCGGTTTCGATAACGCCACAGGCGCTTGCGTTGATTACGGCAGTGACACCGCCCGACTGGGCATAAAACGCGTTCTTCGTCGACATTTGTCTCGGTACCTTTTCCGGATTGAATTCGATCCGAAGCATAACGGAATCGCTCCCGCGTATCATGCCCTTGGGCTATCACGAATTGACCTCGATGCCCGATTCAACTAGCTTACGCGTCCCACAGTTAGCCGGTAAAAGAAAAGAGAGTGACTGATGCGAATCGTGTTGTTGGGGGCCCCCGGCTCCGGTAAAGGCACACAGGCCCAAAAGCTCATGGCCGAGAGAAACCTCCCGCAAATATCGACAGGCGATATGCTGCGTGCCGCCGTTGACGCCGGCAGTCGCTTCGGCCAGCAGGCCAAGGCGATCATGGAAGCCGGTCAGCTCGTCTCGGATGACATCATGCTCGGCATCATCAGCGAGCGATTGAGCGAGCCGGATGCAAAAGACGGATTCATACTCGACGGTTTTCCGCGAACAGAGCAGCAGGCCCTGGATCTTGCCGATTTGCTGGATCAGCTTGACCAGCCGCTGGATACGGCTGTTCTGATGGATGTCGATTTCGATATCCTGATGAAGCGCCTGACGGGTCGACGAACCTGCTCACTAACCGGCAAGTTGCTGAATATCTATTTTTCGCCCCAGGAAGAGCTGGACGAATGTACGAATGCCGGCGGTGAACTGGTTCAGCGCGAGGACGACAACGAAGCCACCATCAAGAGCCGCCTCGATGTCTACCGGGAACAGACAGAGCCATTGATTGATTATTACCGGAAACGCGGCAAGCTCCAGGTCGTTGATGCCGACGGCACGATTGATGACGTCTATGCACGATTCCTGGGAGCAATTACCAGCAACTAATTGGCAGGCACCGATGTCCCGGCCGACACGCGAAAGCCGTGTAAATGGCTGCGACAGAGATGACACATTGGAGAGGCTTGATTTCGTACTTTAATTACGTCTTGGAACTCAGCAAATACGTTCTTACGTCGTCAGCTGTGCTTGGCGTGATCCTGGGCGCAGTCATGCTGGTGTCCGGAGAGGGGTCGGTTAACCTGGATCTGGAATTCGACTTCGATGCTCTCGATGGCCTGTCAGTCATGTTTGGATTACCGCTGGTCTTTTTACTTTTATTCGCGCTCCTGTCTCCATTATCGTTCTGGGTGCACAGCCTGGTGTTGAAGCAGAGATCCGACCGCGAGACGCCCCGCGTCTAACCGGAACAGAGCAGGTCCAGCAGGTCGTTGCCCGCGACATCCCGGCGCCAGCCGCGGAAAACCCGGGATTCCGTTTCGCCGAGCATCGCCGCCGACAGTTCCTTTCTTGGCGCAACGATTTCCGCCGAAACGCCCAGTTCTGCGGCTCGGGCTGCGACAAGCTGCTGCATTTTCTTCAGAACGGATTTCTGGTTCTCATCCGGCCGTGATGGTGGCTGGTAGTCGCTTTCATCATGGGTGGAATCGGCGAGGATGGTCAGCAGCTGATCGCCGGCCCGTCGAATGGTGCTCTCCGGCAGGCCTTCTATCTTCGCGAGATCCTTGTGATCCCTCGGTTGCGTCATAGCGATGTCGATCAATGTCTGGTCGCGCATGATCCATTGCCTCGGTCGGTTTGAACGCACGGCTTCGAGCTCTCGCCAGGCAGCGAGCGCGGTAGCCGCGGCACGGCCCCTGCCGCGCAGATTCCTCGCGCCCTTCAGACGGTCGATGGCGAGCGTCGGGTCAGGCTCATACAGCGCCACGTCGAGCAGATCGGCAGAATCCTCGAGAGCCCAGTCTAGCCTTCCGAGTTTGTCCAGGCGTTCGGTCAGCAAATCGTGGGCCGGCAGGAGGAATTCAACATCTTCCGCGGCGTAGCTCAGTACCGATTCGGAGAGCGGACGTCGCGACCAGTCGGCACGGGTATGTGATTTGGCGAGCTCGACCTCAAACAATTCGGTAACAAGGTTGCCGTAACCCATTTGCGGCTGGTAGCCGAGAAATGCGGCCGCAATCTGGGTGTCAAATAACTGCCGGGGCATCTGTTCGGTGGTCTGGAATATCACTTCGATATCCTGCCGACCCGAATGCAGGATCCACAGCGGCTGCATCATTTCCTTCCAAAACGCCTCATTCGCAGTCCCGTCGGACGGGTCCAGGTTGAGTGGGTCGGCACAGATGATTTCCGACCCGGTCGACACCTGGACAAGGCAAAGTTGGGAGAAAAACGTTTTCTCGCGCATGAATTCGGTGTCCACGCCGATCCGGTCTTTGGCGGAGACCAGGGTGGCGAGACTTTGATCGAGTTTTAAATCTACGAAGCGATAATCAGGCATTGGAAGACTGGGCGGGGATTTCGGTTAAGGGAACGAACGTGAGATGATTGTCGCAGGACATAGCACTATTGTGACAGAACCCTGCAATATCTTCTCAGAACATTCATCGACATCATCATGTTGCGAAAGGGCCCGGAAAATGTTCCGGCTTCCGTAACCGTTCTGGCGTTCGCTATTGGCCTGTTACTGCTCTCATTCTTTTGTTCGGCAGTCCTGGTTGGAGAATCCGGAAACAGCGACCTCGGCCTGTCGTTTCTGATGACCATATCGAGCTACGTTCTCTACTGGCTCGTGCTGCTCGTTAATGGTCGCGCGAATCGCCTTCTGCCGACCATTTCCTCGATCATGGCCTGCGGCTCACTCCTGTCGATCTCCCAGGTGGCCGCCCAGGTATTCCTGGGTCCGTTCCTGAGTATCAACCTGACGTTTATCATCGCCTGGCTGATTGAGATCTGGAAGATCCCGGTCAAGGGCCATATCATTGCGCGAGCAATCGAACGACACTGGTATTTAGGCATCGCGATCGCCATGACCATCTTCATCATGCAATACGTGGCTTATCGCGCATTGCTCGGATCGGCTGCAAACTGAGGTTCCACTTTGCACATTCATATTCTCGGAATTTGTGGAACATTCATGGGCGGGGTCGCCGCACTCGCCCGGGCCGCCGGTCATCGAGTCACCGGTTGCGATGCCAACGTCTATCCGCCAATGAGCACGCAGCTCGGCAATCTCGGTATCGACATCACCGAAGGTTACGAACCCTCACAACTGGATGTGGTCCCGGACTATGTCGTCGTAGGCAATGCGATGACGCGCGGCAATCCGGTGGTAGAGGCGATGCTCGACCGACGGATTCCATACTGTTCCGGACCACAGTGGTTGTCTGAGCACGTGTTGCACAAGCGACATGTCATGGCGGTTTCAGGTACACACGGCAAGACAACGACATCGAGCATGCTTGCCTGGATCCTCGAGGACGCAGGCCTGGCGCCCGGATTCCTGATAGGCGGTATTCCTGTCAACTTTGATATGTCGGCTCGTTTCGGTGAGTCAGAGTTCTTTGTCGTTGAAGCCGATGAATACGACACGGCCTTTTTCGACAAACGCGCCAAGTTTGTCCACTACCGGCCACAGACGCTGGTGATCAATAACCTTGAATTCGATCACGCCGATATCTACAAGGATATCGACGCCATACTGTGGCAATTTCACCAGCTGATGAGAACGGTGCCCGGCAACGGCCGCGTCATCATTAACGGGGATGACGACAATGTCGCCAGGATCATCGAACAGGGGTGCTGGACGGCTGTCGAGAGATTCAGCGCCAGGGATGATGGTGACTGGCGTGCGAAATTCACCGACATCGGACAGCGCCGCATACAGGTATCCCACGCATCAGGGAGCAGTGCAGAATCTTCATGGAAGCTGGGAGGGGTGCACAACCTTGAAAATGCGCTGGCAGCCGTCGCAGCGTCGCAGTCGGCGGGCGTCACCGTCGCCCGGGCAGTGGACGCGCTTTCCAGGTTCGACGGCGTCAAAAGGCGCATGGAGAGAACAGGTACGGTATCCGACATCGCGATTTATGATGACTTTGCGCATCACCCCACCGCGATTCGACGCACGATCGACGGACTGAAGAAACGCTTCCCGGGACAAAGAATTGTCGTGGCGCTGGAGCCGCGGTCTAACACGATGAAAATGGGAGTTCACAAGGACTCCCTGGCGGCTTCGCTTGACGGGGCTGACCTTATGTTCGTCTTTCGCCCGGAGGGAATGGATGCCCAGTTCGATGCGGGCCTGGCATCACTGGGCAAGCGGCTGACGATCTGCACTGACTATGACGAACTCGTTTCGGCCATGGCCGGGAAATTGCTCGCGGGCGATCAGCTCGTATTCATGAGTAATGGTGGTTTCGGTGCGGCGAGACAAAAACTGACGATGGAGTTGCAGAAAAGGCGCGCCACGTCCTCCTGATTCGATTCGCGACTTATATAATCAACTTATGGAGATTCCTCTTTTCCCCCTGCGCACGGTACTTTATCCGGGTGGACCATTGCCGCTCAGAATTTTCGAGCAGCGTTATATCGATATGGTCAGCCGATGCGTGAAAGAAGAAAGTCCTTTTGGCGTATTACTGATTCGAAATGGCAGCGAAACCGGGCCATCTGATACCTATAACATTGGCACGCTCGCCACAATTACCGATTGGTATCAGGGCAGCGATGGCTTGCTGGGTATTACGGCGACGGGCGGGGAACGATTCAGGCTGATTTCAAGCAGGCGTCAATCCGATGGCCTGGCGATCGCTGAAGTCGAACTGCTGCCGAAGGAAGTCACGCGCGCATTGCCTGAAAATTTTCGGCCACTGGCGAAAATCCTGCGTGGCGTGCTTGATGACCTCGGACGGCTTTATGAGACGCTCGACAAACACTACGACGATGCCGTCTGGGTTGGCTACCGGTTTTCCGAAATATTGCCGATTTCGCCGGAACAAAAACAATCATGCCTGGAAGCTGACGATCCGATAGTGCGTCTCGAAATGCTGAGCGAGGTGCTGGATTCAGTTCGATCCTGATGCTTTATTCAGGCTAGTGATTCGAAGACCGATCTGGCCGCATCAAGTGTCTTCTCGATTTCCTCGTCGCCGTGCGCGGCCGATACAAAGCCCGCCTCGAAAGCCGATGGTGCGAGGTAAACACCGCGATCAAGCATGCCATGGAAGAACTTTTTGAACCGTTCGACATCGGCCGCGGCTACCTGTGAGAAACTTCTTACAGGCCCATCGTCGGTGAATATGAATCCAAACATGCCACCTGCAGATTCGACAGCAAGCGGAATGCCGGCGTCGGCCGCTGCTGCCGCGAGACCCTGGGTCAATTCAAGCGTACGCGAGGCCAGCGCCTTGTAAAAACCAGGCTTCTCCAGTTGCTCCAGTGTGGCGAGTCCGGCGGCCATCGCGAGGGGGTTACCGGAGAGGGTTCCCGCCTGGTAGACCGGTCCGTCCGGCGCGAGCTTCGCCATAATGTCGGCTCGTCCGCCGAATGCGGCGGCAGGCAGGCCGCCACCAACGACCTTGCCGATGGTTGTGAGGTCAGGCGTGATCTCGTAAATCGACTGAGCACCGCCGCGCGCCACGCGAAACCCGGTCATTACTTCATCGAGAATCAATATTGCTCCGGCACCGGTGCACAAGCTGCGCAGGGATTCCAGGAATCCGTCGACGGGCGGAACCATGTTCATGTTGCCGGCGATCGGTTCGACAATAACGCAGGCAATTTCGTTACCCAGCTCGCTGAACGCTTTTTCGACACTTTTAATATCGTTGTATGGCAGCGTAATGGTGTGTTCAGCAAGCCCTGCCGGCACGCCGGGGGAGCTGGGTACGCCAAGCGTTAATGCGCCGGAACCCGCCTTGATCAACAACGAGTCAGAGTGACCGTGGTAGCAGCCCTCGAACTTGACAATTTTGTCCCGTGCCGTAAAGCCGCGTGCCAGCCTGATCGCGCTCATCGTGGCCTCGGTTCCCGAGCTCACCATGCGTACCCGCTCTAGCGACGGCATAAATTGCCGCACCTTTTCTGCGAGACGGGTTTCGACCAGGGACGGGGCGCCGAAGCTGACACCGTCAGCGGCCGCACGTGTTATTGCGTCGATGACCGCCGGATGGCCGTGGCCGAGGATCATCGGTCCCCAGGATCCGACATAGTCGATCAGCTGGCGGCCATCCTCTGTCTCCAGCCATGCACCGTGGGCCCGTTTCATGAAGACCGGTTCGCCACCGACTCCCGCGAATGCCCGCACCGGCGAGTTGACGCCCCCGGCGATCGATTTCTTTGCTTCGGTAAAATAACTCATGCCAATCCTCGTTTCCGGGGATTGCATGCTACAGATTTGCGCATACGTCGAAAACCCTATGGTGCCATTTCAACCGCTGGTGCAAACTGGGTGCCATGAAAACCTACATGTGCCTTATCTGCGGATTTATTTTCAGCGAGGAGGAGGGCGACCCTGAAGCGGGAATTCCCCCCGGAACGCGCTGGAATGACGTACCCCTTTCCTGGCGTTGCCCCGATTGCGGTGCCGGAAAGGAAGATTTCGAGATGGTCGAAGTCTAGAGTCCGGCCTGGTTCGCTTTTTGTTGTAGCTGGGTTACTTTGTAGCCCCGCCCGGCAAGTAATTCCGGAACCCCTTCTTCACCGACCAGGTGCAAGGTGCCAACAATAATCAGGTAGTCGATATCGTCGTCGAGCAGGTCTTCTATCTGTGCCGTCCAATCGAGGTTTCTCTCGACGACGATAACCTGGTTCAGTTCCGGGTAGTCCTGCATATCGGTGAGCAGGTTTTCTTCCAGGAACCTGGTATCGCCATTCCGCCAGGCTTCTATCATGGTATCCATGAGTTCCAGCATGGCGCTGCCTTCGGACAACGCCTGCATGAGCATCTCTTTTTGGGCCTCCGGGGAGAGCCCGTCGAGGAACTCCAGCTGCTGGCGCATCGTTTCAAAGCCCAGAATTTCCTTCTGGTCTCTTTTAGCCATTTCCATCAGGTGTGTCTCGACGCCAAGCTCGGGATTGAAGCCCATTCGCATCAACAACATGAGTTCGACGTTCATTGCCGCGTACCAGGGCTCGGCACGTTGCAGAAGATTCAGCGGAATTTCTGTCTCGAGGGCCAGTGCCTCGGCTTCGGCATACGTTTCCGGTCCAAGCAGGTCTGCCAGCGTGCGGTCGTCCTGTATCAGCCCGAGTTCAACGGTCATCGCCTGGGTCGCCACCGGATCCACATCGTCCATGTCGAGTTCCATGATCAATGTGTCTGCATCTTCATAAGCATCGTAGATTGCGGACGGAATCGGGTGATCTTTTTCGCGCAGCAAATGAATCGAACCCAGCAGGTAAACGCGGTTTTGCAGCCCCTCGACCTGCCACATTGACAGCGGGTGCGCTCCGTCGGCAGCAAACGATGTGCCAGTCGACGCGAGGGCAAAAATCAGGACCATTCCGGCCAGCTGTCCGAAGCGCATCGTCATTCCTCGCAGTTTACCCAGATCAGTTCGGATTCGACGCTTCCATCGGGGAGCAATTCGACCCGGCGATATGCCGGCGGTTTTTCATCGAGCGCAAAATCATCGCTACCCGGTTTGAATTGCCGGCAGGTAGACGGTGTGCCTATGATTCGAATCGAGTCATATGACTGGTCAAATTCCTGGTGTACGTGACCGAACAAGGTCGCGCGTACTTTTCCGTAGCGGGCGATCAGATTCAGGAAGTTCCTGGCATTTTTCAGTCCGACCTGGTCCAGCCACTTGCTGTCCATCGGGAGGGGCGGGTGATGCAGGCAGATCGCAACATGCTCTGCCTTCGTGCCCTCCAGGATTGCCTCCAGCCGGTCCAGTTCCTGGTCGCTGATCCGACCGCCGGCATCCCCGTGCAGGCAACTGTCAATGCCGGTAATCAACCAGTTGCCACTGGTTACGGACTCGCAATAATGAAACATCGGCCGGGAAAACGCCTTCTGCATCAGCGAGCGCACGTCATGATTTCCCGGCACGCCATAGATTGGCAGGCCGAGCGGTTCCATCAGTGCAGTAAAGCGATCATAAGCCTCAGCCGTGTCGTCCTGGATCACGTCACCGGTCATGGCGACCAGGTCGGCAGTCCAGCCGGATTGTCGATAGTGCTCGAGGACGGCTTTGAGAGTTGAGTCGGTGACTGTGCCGCGCAGGCTCGAGTCCGTGCCGGCAAACAGATGCGGGTCTGTGACATGCAGAACCCGGACAGGCACGGACGACGTCTGAATGTTGCGAATCTCCTGGCTTGCAGGTTGTGGGCAAACGCCCACAACCTGGTTAGGCAAGATTAATAACGATAATGGTCAGATTTGTACGGCCCTTCTTTAGGGACGCCGATATACTTGGCTTGCTCGTCTGACAGCTCAGTGATTTTAGCGCCGATGCGGCCGAGATGCAGCCGCGCAACTTTTTCATCCAGGTTTTTCGGCAATACGTAAACCTTGTCCTCGTAGTTCTCGCCATGCTGCCACAATTCAATTTGTGCGAGGACCTGGTTCGTGAACGAATTGGACATGACGAAACTCGGGTGCCCGGTGCCGCAGCCCAGGTTCACCAATCGTCCTTCGGCCAGCAGAATGATGCGCTTGCCATCCGGGAAAATAATGTGATCGACCTGGGGTTTGATGTTATCCCACTCGAATTTATGCAGATAGGCGACGTCGATCTCGTTATCGAAGTGACCGATATTGCAGATAATCGCCTGGTCTTTCATGCGCTCCATCTGCGGGCCGCTAACCACGTGGTAGTTTCCGGTTGCGGTAACAACGATATCGGCCTGGTCACAAACCTCGTCGAATATGACGACGCGGTAGCCTTCCATCGCAGCTTGCAATGCGTTGATCGGATCAATTTCAGTCACCCAGACCGTGGCTCCCAGTCCGCGCAATGACTGCGCAGAACCTTTGCCCACGTCGCCGAACCCACAAACAATCGCGATCTTGCCGGCAATCATCACATCGGTGGCACGCTTGATGCCATCGACGAGCGATTCGCGACAGCCGTAGAGGTTGTCGAACTTCGACTTGGTTACCGAATCATTCACATTAAAAGCGGGGCAGGCCAGGCTGCCGTCTTTCATCATGTCATAGAGCCGTTTGACACCCGTCGTGGTTTCTTCGGAAAGGCCCTTCACGCCTTTCATGATTTCCGGGTGCTTTTCATGCAGGACCATCGTCAGGTCGCCGCCATCATCGAGGATCATGTTCGGTTGCCAGCCGTCCGGTCCATTGATGGTCTGTTCGACGCACCACCAGTACTCATCTTCCGTTTCACCTTTCCAGGCGAATACGGGTACTCCGGCGGCCGCAATCGCGGCTGCTGCGTGATCCTGGGTCGAGAAAATATTGCATGACGACCAGCGTATGTCGGCACCGAGTTCGGCAAGCGTCTCGATCAGGACCGCGGTCTGGATCGTCATGTGCAGGCAGCCCGTCAGGCGCACGCCATCGAGAGGTTTCTGGTCGCGGTATTCCTCCCGCAGGGCCATCAATCCCGGCATTTCAGTTTCGGCAATCGAAATTTCCTTGCGGCCCCATGCAGCAAGTGAAATATCGGCAACTTTGTAATCCTGCTTGGTCAGGGCAACGGCTTCGCTGCTCATCGTGTTCTCCTTAATAAATCGTAATTCAGGCGGCGGCGGATCCGCGAAGTGCATCAGCTTTGTCCGTTCGTTCCCAGCTCAGGTCCAGGTCCTCCCGGCCGAATGCCCCGTAGGCTGCAGTTGGCTTGTAGATGGGCCGCAGCAGGTCAAGCATTTTCAGGATGCCGTATGGCCTCAAGTCGAAATGCTCACGAATGAGCACAGTCAACTCTGCCTCGCTTATCTTGCCAGTGCCAAAGGTATGCACGCTGATTGATGTGGGTTCGGCAACGCCGATGGCATAGGAAACCTGCACTTCACAGCGGTCTGCCAATCCTGCCGCGACAATGTTCTTGGCCACATAACGGCAGGCGTAGGCGGCGGATCGATCGACTTTTGACGGATCCTTGCCTGAAAACGCGCCACCACCGTGCCGTGCTGCGCCACCATAGGTGTCGACGATGATCTTGCGTCCGGTCAGTCCACAATCACCCATCGGTCCGCCAATTTCGAATCGGCCGGTCGGGTTGATGTGATATTGCGTATTTTTGCTGATCCACTCAGCGGGCAACACGGGCTTGATGATTTCGTCCATGACGGCCTCGCGAAGCGCCGCCAGCTCGATATCCGGGTCATGCTGCGTCGATAACACGACCGCGTCGATCCCGACGGGTTTGTTGTTTTCGTACACGAAAGTCACCTGGCTCTTTGCATCGGGCCGGAGCCATGGCAGCACGCCGGATTTGCGAATCTCGGCCTGCCGCCTGACGAGATCGTGAGAGTAGGCGATCGGTGCCGGCATCAATATGTCTGTTTCGTTGGTTGCATAACCGAACATGAGGCCCTGGTCGCCCGCGCCCTGAGACTCGGGGCTGTCACGATCGACGCCCTGGGCGATATCCGGCGACTGTTTGCCGAGCGCATTCAGGACAGCGCAAGAGGCACCGTCGAAGCCCATTCTCGAGTCGTCGTATCCGATTTCGAGGATCGTGTCGCGTGCCAGTTGTTCGATGTCGACCCACGCGGAAGTGGTGACTTCCCCCGCAACGATCACCATGCCGGTCTTGACCATGGTCTCGCAGGCGACCCTCGCGTTGCTGTCCTGCGCGATGATCGCGTCAAGTACAGCGTCGGAGATCTGGTCTGAAATCTTGTCTGGGTGGCCCTCGGAGACAGATTCCGAGGTGAACAAAAAAGAATGGCTCATTTGAATTTTCGACTTATATATTAATGCGGACCCGGGATTGTACCGTAATGAGCGGGTTTCACACCACGCCGCAATCGTAACGATTTGTTACAGCGACCGATTCGTTGCCGTACAACTTGCGACTGTGGGTCGAAACAGGGAAAATGCGCGGCTTCAGGGGCGACCGTTCTTCCCCAGATTGCCCTTAAAGACAGCGACAAAAACCGGCCGTAATGGTCCACAACCCACGGTTAATAAGAACACATGTCAGCAAAAACCAGCTCTTCAGACATTGCCGCTCGATCCGGCCGGCGCAAGCTTGCGAATGCCATTCGCGCACTCAGCATGGACGCAGTTCAGGCAGCCAACTCAGGACATCCGGGTGCCCCGATGGGCATGGCCGATATCGCCGAGGTGCTGTGGAACGACTATCTGATCCACAATCCGGGAAATCCCGAGTGGTGGAACCGGGATCGTTTCGTTCTTTCGAACGGCCATGGCTCGATGTTGCTATACAGCGTCCTGCATTTGACCGGCTACCCGTTGTCGATGGACGAGATTCGAAATTTTCGACAATTCGGCTACCGGACGGCAGGCCATCCGGAGCGCGAGCCGGAGCTGTCTATAGAAACCACAACCGGTCCCCTGGGCCAGGGCATCACCAACGCGGTCGGTATGGCGCTTGCGGAGAAAATGCTCGCGACGTCGTTTAACCGCGATGGCTATGACGTTGTTGACCATCGGACCTGGGTCTTCGCCGGAGATGGCTGCCTGATGGAGGGTATCTCGCACGAGGCATGTTCCCTGGCGGGCACGTTGAAACTTGGCAAACTGATCTGCATTTATGACGACAATGGTATTTCCATCGACGGTGAGACCGACGGGTGGTTCACCGACGATACCGCGAAACGTTTCGATTCCTACGGCTGGCAGGTCATCGACAATGTCGACGGTCATGACAGCATCGCGATAGGTAAAGCGATGGAGGCTGCTATGGCCGACGATGAGCGGCCCTCACTGATCTGCTGCAAAACCGTGATCGGATTCGGTTCGCCCAACAAGCGGGGTACCGCGAGTACGCACGGTGCACCGCTGGGCGCAGAGGAAATCGCGGCTGCCCGTGTCGAGCTCGGGTGGGATTATCCGCCCTTCGAAATCCCGGAGGATGTTGCGGTGGCCTGGAGCGGGCTGGAACGGGGCAACTCGTTCGAGCAGGCATGGCAGGAGACATTTGATGGCTATAAGTCGGCTCATCCCGACCTTGCCGCCGAGCTGGCCCGTCGAATGAACGGCGAGTTGCCTGCCAACTGGGCCGACTTTGCTGACCAGGCGGTTGCTGCGATCGCTGCCGCGGGCGCCAATATGGCGACGCGCAAGGCGTCATTGCTGGCGTTAAATGCTTTTGCGCCGGCTTTGCCGGAAATGGCCGGCGGTTCGGCGGATCTCACCGGCTCAAACCTGACCAAACATGATGGCTCATCAGTTATCACCGCTGACGATGCCTCCGGCAACTATATCTATTTCGGTGTCCGGGAATTCGGCATGACGGCCTTGTGTAACGGTCTCGGCCTGCATGGGGGCATCATTCCGTATTCCGGCACATTTCTGACTTTCTCGGATTACTCGAGAAACGCACTGCGTATGGCAGCGTTGATGGAGCTGCAAAATATCCTGGTCTTTACTCACGACTCGATTGGTCTCGGTGAGGACGGGCCGACTCATCAGCCGGTCGAGCATACGGCGAGCTTGCGCATTATGCCGAATATGAGCGTGTGGAGGCCCTGCGACACGGTCGAGACAGCCGTTGCATGGCGCTACGCGCTCGAACGGCGCAACGGACCCACCAGCCTGATACTGACGAGGCAGGGATTGCCGCATCAGCCACGCGGTGACGAACAGATTGCGCTGATAGGCCGTGGCGGCTATGTGCTGCGAGACTCCAAGGGCAAGCCTGACATCATCATTATTGCGACCGGTTCCGAAGTTGCTCTCGCCGTTGAGGCGGCCGACAAGCTCGGTGCAGATGGTGTGAAAGTCAGGGTGGTATCGATGCCATCGACGGATCAGTTCGATGCGCAGGATGACGACTATCGGGAATCGGTATTGCCCTCTGGTGTAACGAGAAGAATAGCGATTGAGGCGGGTGTGACCGACGGCTGGTGGCGATACGTTGGCACCGGAGGCCGGGTCATCGGTCTCGATCGTTTCGGCGCATCGGCACCAGCGGAAGAGCTGTTTGAGCACTTCGGATTCACGGTCGCCAACGTACTAAAGCATGCCAGGGAACTGCTGGCTTAATGATTAAACCGGTTGTCACCGGAAAAAGATCCAGGAGATACAGATGACTATCAAGGTTGGAATTAATGGCTATGGACGCATTGGTCGAAACGTATTGCGTGCGCTTTACGAAG
This sequence comes from Woeseiaceae bacterium, assembly GCA_024640345.1. Lineage (GTDB taxonomy): Bacteria > Pseudomonadota > Gammaproteobacteria > Steroidobacterales > Woeseiaceae > SZUA-117. The sequence continues at coordinate 66,503 of JAHEFD010000005.1, read as the reverse complement.
GTGACAAACGTTCAGAAATTGAAATTGTCGCAGTCAATGATCTCGGTGACACGAACACCAATGCACACCTGACACGGCGCGATACCGCGCATGGCCGTTTCCCGGGAAAAATAGAAGTCGACGGCGATTACATGGTGGTCAACGGCGACCGGATACGGGTGCTGGCAGAACGTGATCCGGCCAAGCTGCCGTGGGGCAAATTGGGCGTTGATATCGTGTTCGAATCGACCGGTTTCTTCAGCTCTCGCGAGGCGGCGTCGAAACATCTTGAAGGTGGTGCGAAGAAGGTCATTATTTCCGCACCGGGCAGTGGTGAAATTGATGCGACGATTGTTTACGGCGTAAATCATCACACGTTGAAGGCAAGTGACACGATTATCTCCAACGCGTCTTGCACAACGAACTGCCTCGCGCCGCTGGTCAAACCTCTGCACGAAAAGCTTGGTGTCGAGCACGGAATCATGACGACAATCCATGCCTACACCAATGACCAGGTGCTGACAGATGTGTTTCATAAAGACTTGCGCCGAGCGCGTTCGGCAACGATGTCACAGATTCCAACCAGCACGGGCGCAGCCAAGGCAGTTGGACTCGTGTTACCGGAGCTCGCCGGCAAACTGGATGGGTTTTCGATGCGTATTCCGACAATTAATGTCTCGGCCGTTGACCTGACATTTGTCGCCAAGCGCGATACTTCGATCAACGAAGTCAACAAGATCATGAAGGAAGCGGCCGAGGGCGAGTTGAAAGGCGTACTTGCTTACAACGATGAACCGCTGGTTTCGATTGACTTTAATCATGATCCTGCATCGTCCACGTACGACGCCGGCCTCACAAAAGTCATGCAAGGTAATCTTGTCAAGGTTATTTCCTGGTATGACAACGAATGGGGCTTCTCGAATCGTATGCTGGACACGGCTATCGCACTGCATAACGCGAAGTGATCTAGAAGACGGCCGGCGCTGACATGTCTGTACTTCACATGAGCGAGCTGGATCTCGGCGGAAAGCGCGTGTTGATTCGCGAGGATCTTAATGTGCCGGTTGCCGATGGGCAGGTAACCAGCGATGCCCGCATCAAAGCGGCAATCCCGACCATTCGCGCCGCGATCGATGCCGGTGCGGCAGTCATGCTGATGTCGCACCTCGGTCGACCAACCGAGGGGGAACCGGACAGCAAGTATTCACTGGCGCCGGTCGCGCAGCGACTTTCCGGACTGATCGACAAGCCGGTGCCCCTGGTCGACGACTGGATAAATGGTGTGGATGTTTCTCCGGGCCAGGTGGTCCTGCTGGAGAACGTACGCTTTCTGCCGGGCGAGATGGCGTGTGACGACGAGTTGTCGAAGCAGATGGCGGCGCTTTGCGATATTTTTGTTATGGACGCGTTCGGCACGGCACACAGGGCGCAAGCCAGTACTTACGGCGTTGCGAAGCATGCGCCGGTTGCGTGCGCTGGCCCTTTGTTATCCGGAGAACTCGCGGCACTTGCCAAAGCCCTCGACAATCCCGCCCGACCAATGGTCGCGGTAGTCGGCGGATCGAAAGTGTCAACCAAGCTTACGGTGCTCGATGCACTGGCGGGTATTGTTGATCATTTGATCGTCGGCGGAGGCATTGCCAATACATTCATCGCGGCAGCAGGTCACGAGGTAGGCAAGTCGCTTTACGAGCAGGACATGCTTGATACGGCGAAGGCATTAGCTAACAACAGTTCCGACCGGGCGGACATACCGTTACCCGTAGATGTCGTCGTCGCCGACGAGTTTTCGGCGACCGCCGCCGCCGTCGTTCGTTCAGTTGCGGAAGTTGCAGACAACGAGTTGATTCTGGACATAGGTCCTGAGACGTCAAAACAATTTGCAGAGATTCTCGAACGTGCCGGAACAATAATCTGGAACGGACCGGTCGGCGTTTTTGAATTCGATCAATTCGGTTCGGGGACGAAAGCGCTCGCTGAGGCAATCGCCCGAAGCGATGCATTTTCGATAGCTGGCGGGGGCGACACGCTGGCAGCCATTGACAAGTATGGCGTGGCGGACGACGTGTCCTACATTTCCACCGGCGGCGGTGCTTTCCTGGAATTCGTGGAGGGTAAGAAGCTGCCTGCTGTCGAAATTCTCGAAACCCGCGCTGCGGGCTAGACCGGCCACGGTCCGGTGATGGCCAGCGTCATACCGCGTTCCTGGATATTCACAAACATTATCCTGCCGTCTGGCGAGAAGCAGACACCGGCGAGTTCAGAGCTCGTATAGGCGTTGTCGGCTAACGCATATTGCACGCCATCCGGCGTGATACCGACAAGCCCGCAGTGATCGACCGTGTCTTCGCAAACAACCAGATCTCCCCACGGGCTCAATGTCAGGTTGTCGGCATGCCGTAACACGCTGTCTGCCGTCGATTCCGCGAGCAGGCGAATTGTCCCGGGGTGTCGATGTTCGTTGATTGTTCCCTCTGCCTTGCCTGGCTTATAGGCGAACAATTGTCCAAGGCGCTGCGCCCCGCCGATCGTCGCCGCCATTACGATCTCGCCATCGGCATAACAGATGCCTTCGCCGCGAGCAAAAATGGCCGCGCCTTTTTCCGCGCCTCGCAACCGAAGGTCATTTTCTCTCACATCGGGCTCTTCGAGGTCGATCCAGTTCACTTCAAAGGTCTTGCTGACAGGCATGCCTTTCGGGTCAAGCCAGTTGCGGGTATCGAAGCGATGGGTGTTTTTGATTCCCAGGGCCTGCAGTCGACCACCCTCCCGAAGTTTGCCGGCGACGTTGGGTTTGAATCGGTATAAAAGGCTGCGGTGACGATCTTCAGTCAGGTAGACAATGCCTGTTGCCGGATCGACAGCGGTCGCTTCGTGTTCGAACCGGCCCATTTGCGTCAACGGAACCGGGTCAACCGCCTCCATGGCGTTCGCCGGTACTTCGAAGATATAGCCATGATTCCTTTCGCGGTGAACGACGTTGCCTCTCTCGAACGACGTGCCCGAATCGAAGAAACATTCCTCGCATGTGAGCCAGCTACCCCAGGGTGTCGGTCCGCCGGCGCAGTTATTTTCGGTCCCCTTGAGACTCATATGCATATGGGTTCGGCGTCTCGCTGCAGGGTCGTAATGAATGGTCGTTGTTCCGCCGAGACCGGGAGACTTTTGATTGCCGGTGTCGTATTGCCGGTGACGATTTTCGCCCGTGAATCGTTCGCCTCCCTTGCCAAACGGGCTGTCGTTTGTTTCGTATGGGTGTATTTCGTGATTGCAGACGAGAATCACCTTGCCACTGTCTCCGGCAAACGCCGCCATACCATCCTGCAGACCCGGCACCAGCAGGCCGTCATCCATTTCCTGGCCCCTTTGGGAGATAATCGAATAGTCAAACCCGGATGGCAGATCAATGACCCGTTCCGGGTCAGGTCTGAGCGATCCGAAACCTGACTGAGCCAAGCTTCTGCTTTTTGCCAGCGACCCTGTCGGACTTGCACCGATGGCCGCTAGTGTCTGAACGAAGTGACGACGATTAATCATGTTTTTTGCCGGGCCCGATGACTATCCTGATCCGGGAATCAGGATAACCTGTTTGCGCGTTCGTGGCACTGGGAACGTGGAACGCATGGTCGTATATCCATTTCGGTCGTTATGCGATAATCGCGCGCATGCGAAAAAGAACAAAGATAGTTGCAACACTTGGTCCGTCAACAGACGACCCTGAAACACTGCGTGCCATGATGGACGCGGGCCTCAATCTCGCGCGCTTGAATTTCTCGCACGGCGACCAGGCGCAACAAAGAAAGCGGCTGACGCTTCTGCGCGAGGTAGCAAAGGAAAATGGCCGCATCATTGGCGTTATTGGTGACTTGCAGGGTCCGAAAATCCGGGTCCGCAGGTTCGAAAACAGTAGCGTCAAATTGCGGATCGGGGATAGTTTCTTTATTGACTCGTCTCTGGGGGAGCGTGAGGGCAACGAATCAGGCGTCGGAGTCGCCTACGAGAACCTGCACAAAGATGTGAAGGCCGGGGATGTGCTGCTGCTGAACGACGGCCAGATGACGCTCAAGGTAGATCGCGTCGAAGGCACCAGGATTCATACGACGGTGGTTGTCGGCGGAATCCTTTCAGACCACAAGGGTATTAACCGTGAGGGCGGAGGGTTGTCGGCGCCAGCGCTCACAGACAAGGACCGCTCGGATATCAAATTCGCGGCGGAGATGGGGATGGACTACATAGCTGTCTCTTTTGTTCGCAGTGCTGACGACATCAATGAGGCGCGAAGGCTGCTCAAGGCGGCGGGCGGAACCGGCTTGATCATAGCCAAGATCGAGCGTACCGAAGCGCTCGCCTGCATCGATTCAATTATTGATGCGACTGATGCGATCATGGTTGCGCGCGGTGACCTGGGCGTCGAAATGGGCTATGCAGAATTGACCGGAATGCAGAAAAGCATCATTCGGAGGACCCGCCATAAGACCAAGGTCGTAATTACAGCAACCCAGATGATGGAGTCGATGATTAACAGCCCCATCCCGACTCGTGCGGAAGTATCCGACGTGGCGAACGCGGTAATGGATGGCTCGGACGCCGTCATGTTGTCTGCCGAAACCGCTGTCGGAAATTATCCGGTAGAGGTTGTTGCGGCGATGAGCAACGTTTGCGTAGGTGCCGAAAAGCACTCGTTAACTATCGGGCGGACAACCCATCGGCTTGACGACAAGTTTGAAAAAGTTGACGAAGCAATCGCCATGGCGGTGATGTACACAGCCAACCACCTCAAGGTGAAGGCAATTATCGCGTTGACTGAATCAGGCTCTACTACGCTCTGGATGTCACGGATTCGATCCGATATCCCGATATATGCATTCACGCCCCACGAAGAGACCAGTCGCCGGGTTACTCTATATCGCGGCGTGTACCCCGTGTTATTCAGACCCGGGCATTCGGAAATTCGCGAACTGTACCGCGATATATTCGCGACACTGCTATCAAAAAATATCGTTGATGAGGGCGATCTCGTTATTTTCACAAAAGGTGACCTTAGCGGTGTCTCGGGAAGCACCAATTCGATGCAGATAGTTGAAGTCAGTTCTTCTGTCTGATTCAAGCAGGATAGGAAATGAAACGACTGCTTGTCAGATTATTATTGACCGCGATAACGCTGGTCGGTCTGGCTATTTTGATAGCGTACGTCACCCTGCGTGAAAGCCTGCCGCAACTCGAAGGTGAAATAATCACGGAAGGAATCTCTGCAGATGTCACTGTAGAGCGCGATGACAACGGCATCCCGACGATCACGGCGAATAACCGGGTTGATCTTGCCTATGCAACCGGGTTTGTACACGGGCAGGATCGCTTTTTTGCAATGGACCTGACCCGTCGAAAAGCAGCCGGTGAGCTGGCCGAGATCATTGGTGAAGCGGCGGTCAACGTGGACAGGCAGAGCAGGATCCACCGTTTTCGTGCGCGCGCCAACCGGGTGCTGGATACGCTGGGACCAGTGGAGAACCAGATTCTGCAGGCCTATGCCAATGGCGTAAACGATGGGTTGGAAGGGCTCGGCGCGAAACCATTCGAATATTTCTTGTTGGGCGTGAATCCGCAGCGGTGGGAAAAGGCAGACTCGATACTGGTTGTGTATTCCATGTATTTTGAATTGAACGATGAGATCGCCGAACGTGATGTGCGCCGGGGAATGGCGGCGAGCGCATTGCCGGAAGCGGCGTTTACCTGGCTTTTTCCGGAGGGTACAGATTGGGATGCGCCGCTTGTCGGTGAACCACGGGTCAACGGGCCGATTCCCGGGCCGGATGAATATTCCTTGCGCGGCGAGCCGATGATTAATGCGGGGCTCGATGGCGCGACGTGGCAGGACCATCCTTTGCCCGGAAGTAACAACTGGGCCGTAGCTGGTCACCTGACTGATACTGGCGCGGCAATTGTTGCCAACGACATGCATCTGGGTATCACGACGCCCAATATTTTTTATCGTGCGCGATTGAGGGTGAACGGGACGAAGGCAATCGATCTGAATGGGCTGACTCTTCCGGGTGTTCCCATTCTCGTCGCCGGAAGCAACGGGCATATCGCGTGGGGCAACACCAATAGTTACGGCGACTGGACGGATGCGGTAGTTATCAGGCCAGCTGATTCGCCAGGCACCTACGTGACGCCCGACGGCCCGAAATCGATCGATCGTTACAGCGAAACGATTCTTGTGAAAGATCAGGAACCACAAACTCTCGAAATACGGGAGACCGTCTGGGGCCCGTTGCTTGAAGATGTGCCCGATCCCGATCAGCTCGTCTCGGTCAGCTGGATCGCTCATCACGTGGAAGCGGTTACCCTCGGTCACCTCGACCTGGAAACGGCTGACACTGCTGCTGACGCGCTCGAAATTGCGAACACGATCGGAATGCCGCCGCAGAATTTTGTTGTTGGGGATGTGGACGGAAACATCGGCTGGACAATCGCCGGTCGAATCCCCGTTCGCGGCGATGGTGATTCTGGCTTGCCGATGGATTGGAGCGAATCCGGCGGGTGGAAGGGTTGGGTTCCGCCAGCTGAATACCCCCGCATATTCAATCCGGAGTCAGGCAGGATATGGACGGCAAACGCACGGGTTGTCGATGCGGATGCGCTGAAGATTGTTGGCGACGGTGGTTATGATCTCGGCGCGCGCGGCAGGCAAATCCGCGACGACCTGTTTGCCGCCGATCGGTTTGCACCGACTGACATGCTTAAAGTGCATCTCGATGACCGGGCAATATTTTTAAGTCGCTGGCGAGATTTGTTGTTGGCGACGCTGAATGAAAAAGCCGTTGCGGGAAACGCGGAGCGCGCGAAATATCGTCAACTGGTCGACAGCTGGATGCCCCGTGCCGCAACGAATTCTGTCGGCTATCGTCTCGTCCGGGATTTTCGTCGTGAAGTCGATCGACGCGTTGTAGCAATGATGATGCAGCCGGTTTTTCGGAAATACGGGCCCGATGCCCGGCTGAGAATCAGCAACCAGTTTGAAGGGCCGCTTTGGACACTCGTCACGGAAAAGCCGGAGCATCTTTTAACTGCCGATTATTCGAACTGGGATGAGCTGCTGCTGCAGGCGATCGACTCAAATATCGAGACCTATACAAATCTCTATTCGGATGGCCTCGAAAATCGAACCTGGGGTGAGCGAAACATTGCAGCCATTCGTCATCCGTTGAGTCGCGCCGTGCCGTTTCTGTCGCGCTGGATCGATATGCCTGCAGACCAGCTCAATGGTGATTCGAATATGCCACGCGTTCAGTTTCCGTCGTTCGGCGCGTCGGAGAGATTCGCGGTTTCACCGGGTGATGAAGCCAATGGTTACCTACATATGCCGGCGGGCCAAAGCGGCCATCCCCTCTCGGATTACTATCGCAAGGGGCACCAGGATTGGGTCCAGGGTCGCCCGAGCAGTTTCCTGCCGGGGCCGTCGGTTCGCCGTCTGAGCCTGATTGCGGGCAAGTGACCCTTGTGCCGGTTTGGCCGAACGTCGATACTCGATAATAGTATGAAAAGTGATCATGAAATGACCGATAAGAAATTTGACGGCACCAGTTCCTATGTAGCAACCGACGACCTGAAGCTGGCCGTAAACGCTGCGGTGACGCTGGAGCGGCCAATTCTCATCAAGGGAGAACCCGGCACCGGCAAGACGCAACTGGCCCTGGAGGTCGCAAGCGCGCTCGGCCGACCCCTTTTTGAATGGCACATCAAGTCGACAACGAAGGCGCAGCAGGGGCTTTATGATTATGACGCAGTCGCCCGCCTGCGTGATTCGCAGCTTGGCGATGATCGGGTGCATGATATCGCCAACTACATCGTACGCGGAAAGATCTGGGACGCGTTTGCCTCGGACGATCAGCCCGTACTTCTGATTGATGAAATTGACAAGGCGGATATCGAGTTTCCAAATGATCTGTTACAGGAACTCGATCGAATGGAGTTCTTCGTCTACGAAACGAAGCAGCTGGTAAAGGCAAGAAACCGACCTATTGTCATCATTACCAGCAACAATGAAAAAGAACTTCCAGATGCATTTCTTCGTCGTTGTTTCTTCCATTACATCAAGTTTCCTGACAGGGAAACGATGGGGAGGATTATCGATGTGCATTATCCGGGACTCAAGAAGACATTGCTGAAAGAAGCGCTTGAGGCTTTCTACAAGGTGCGGGATGTGCCGGGTCTGAAGAAAAAGCCGTCGACGTCCGAATTGCTGGACTGGATCAAGCTGCTTGTCGCCGAGGATATCCCACCTGAAGCTCTTCGCGCCGGCGATTCCCGTAAGGCTATCCCGCCACTCTATGGCGCACTCCTGAAGAATGAGCAGGATGTACATCTGTTCGAGCAACTCGTGTTTCTCGATCGGCGTTCTTCGACCCAGTAGGTCTTCATCGTGTTGACCGGATTTTTCTTTATGCTCCGGGAAGGAGGCATGAAGCCGTCCGTCACCGAGCTCTTAACATTGCTCGAGGCGCTGAAAAAAGGCGTCGCCGACTACAGTGTCGATGATTTCTACTATTTGTCGCGCGCCTGCCTGGTCAAGGATGAAAGCAAGTTCGACCAGTTTGACCGTATCTTCGCCGCACACTTCCAGGGCATCGAAGATGCCATCAAAACACTGTCTGAAGAGCTGCCGGACGACTGGCTTCGCAAGCAGGCGGAACTGCTGTTGTCGAATGAAGAACGTGCGCAAATTGAGGCAATGGGCGGATTTGAGGAGCTGATGAAAGCGCTGCAGAAGCGCCTGGACGAACAGGAAGAGCGTCACCAGGGTGGCAACAAATGGATCGGGACAGCCGGCACATCGCCGTTTGGTGCTTATGGTTATAACCCGGAAGGCGTGAGAATCGGCCAGCAGGGTTCACGGCATCGCCGCGCCGTCAAAGTGTGGGACCGGCGCGAATACAGAAACCTGGACGGTTCGGTCGAGCTGGGTACACGCAACATCAAGATCGCATTGCGAAAACTTCGGAAATTTGCGCGTACTGGTGCAGCCGACCAGCTGGACCTGGAGGCGACGATCGACAAAACGGCACGCAACGCAGGCCTTCTGGATATTCGGATGGTCCCGGAGCGACACAACGCGATCAAGGTTTTGCTGTGTCTCGATATAGGCGGGTCGATGGATGATCACGTGCGCGTCTGCGAGGAGCTGTTTTCTGCGACCAGGACCGAGTTCAAGCATCTTGAGCACTTCTATTTTCACAACTTTGTTTACGAGAGTCTGTGGAAGGATAACCGGCGAAGACATGCGGAGCGGATTCCGACTTCCGAGATAACTCACAAATACGGACCCGACTACAAGCTCATATTTGTCGGGGATGCGACGATGAGTCCATACGAGATTGTGTATGCCGGCGGCAGTGTTGAACACTGGAATGAGGAGCCGGGTGCAGTCTGGATAAAGCGGCTGTTAAGTGCCTACCCGAAAGCCGTCTGGCTAAATCCTGAACCGCGGAAACGCTGGGATTATACGCCGTCAGTCAAATTGACGAGGGAGCTGATGGATGACCGCATGTTTCCGCTCACGTTGAGTGGGCTCGATGACGGCATAAAGGCACTGCAATAGGCTGATCTATCGGTTTTTGTTCAAAAAAAAGGCGCCTTGCGGCGCCTTTCGGATTTTCGGCCTGGATTGATTCAGTTCGTCCTGAGTTTTTCCAGGTCTGCAAGAACTTCAGCAGAATGAGATTCTGGATTTACCTTGTCGTAGTGTTTCGCAATGTTTCCGTCCGGATCGATGAGGAAAGTCTGTCGCTTGGCCAGCGTTACACCAAGCATTCTTGATTTAACGCCATATGCATCGGCTGCGAATCCTTTTGTGTCTGCGAGCAGCGGAAACGGCAGCCCGTGTTCATCAGCGAATTTCTTGTGCGATTCGGCGTCATCGAGACTAACGCCGAGGATCTGGCAGTCTGCGTTGCGGAAGGCAAAAATGTTGTCACGGAATTCGCAGGCTTCGGTCGTGCAGCCTGGTGTGCCATCCTTGGGGTAAAAATACAGTGCAACCCACTGGCCACGATAATCCTCGATCGAATGCAACAGTCCGTTCTGGTCGACGAGTTCGAAGTCAGGTGCCGGTTCTCCTGCCCCTACCGGCTCGGCCAGCGTAAAACTGCTCGCCAGCGCAATTAGCGCTGCCGCTGACAGTATGGCGATGAATTTCTGCAACTTTCTGACCTCCGCAGCCTTAATTTCGAAGTAATTCGTGTAATTGAGACAAGCACAATTGGCAGTGGTTCCGGGCGGCCTATAATACGCCAAACCGATGAAAATTCACTCAGAAAACAGCAAGTCCGCGTTAGTACTGCCCGGCGGGGGCGCCCGATGCGCTTTCCAGGTTGGCGTTCTTCGGGCTATTGCCGAAATGATGCCTCACGGCTGTGAGAACCCGTTCCACGTCATCAGTGGTACTTCGGCCGGCGCAATCAACTCGGTGGTACTGGCCAGCAGGGCGAAAAGATTCCGGGTCGCGGTTGCGGAGCTGGAGCGCGTCTGGGGTCACTTTCACAGCGCCCAGGTGTTTCGCTCCGACAGCCTGACCATGCTCAAAAGCAGCCTGCAATGGCTCGGGACCATCGTTTCCGGGGGGTTGCTCGTTGGAACGCCAACATCGCTACTCGACAATTCTCCACTGCGCGCACTGCTGAGTCGAAACATCCGGTTTCCCCGAATACAGCAGTCAATTGATGACGGATATCTGCATGCGGTAGCGGTCACTGCTGCCAGCTATGGTTCTGCAAAGTCAGCTACTTTTTTTCAGGCGGCACCAAGCTGCAAAACCTGGTCGAGAACGCGCCGCTCGGGAGTCCGCCAGACAATCAATCTCGATCACCTGATGGCGAGTATCGCTGTGCCGATGATTTTTCCGCCGGTTATGCTTGGAAAGGAGTACTTCGGTGATGGTGCAATGCGGCAGGCGACGCCCCTGAGCCCGGCGATTCACCTGGGTGCAGACCGAATCCTCGTGATCGGTGTTCGCGACGAGACCGCGGACAATGCACAGCATTCTGAAGCAGACCCTGAGTTTCCCAGCATCGGAACGATAGCCGGGTATATGCTCGACACCTTGTTTATGGACGGCTTGTACTCTGACCTGGAGCGCATGACGCGTATTAATCAACTGCTCGATTCAGTCCCGGCAGAACACCGAAGTGGGGCGCTTTCGAGAATGAAAGCCATCGATACCATGATTGTCGTGCCGAGCAGGGATCTTCGGGAAATCGCGAAAAAGTGCCGTAAAGCAATGCCGCGTCCGGTACGGGCATTGCTGCGCGGAGTGGCGGGGCGAAATGGTGGCGAAGGCCGACTGCTCAGTTTCCTGCTGTTCGAGCAGGCCTATACGCGCGAGCTCATCAAGCTTGGTTACAACGATGCGCTGCAGGTCAAAGAGCAGCTTAAAGATTTTATCTGCGGTCGGGATGTGCCAAGACTTTTTGCGCCCGGCTGGGTACAGAAAGACCTGAGCGGAATTGAAAATTCGATCGGCCCTGACGCGTAACGCTTCACTCAAGAGGCATGCCGTATTCGCATCGTTACCGGCGACTTCTTGTATTTGAAAACGGTGGCTTCTGTGCTGCGGCAACAATATGCCGATCGAGTCAACCTCGGTTTACAGCAGGATCATGGCCCCTAATCCCAAAAACGACATATACCCTACAACGTCGGTAATTGTCGTCAGCACAACTCCACCAGCCAGTGCAGGATCGATGTTCATCCGCTTAAGCGTCACCGGCACTGCAAAGCCGGCAAGTGCGGCAACGGCCATATTGATCGCCATGGCTGCGGCAATAACGCCGCCAATGCGCCAGTCGCCAAACCAGAGATAAGTGAAAAGCGCAACGACGAGTGACCATGCAATGCCATTGAGCATTCCAATCAGTAACTCCCTGCGCAGCATTACCTTCGCGTTACTCCTGTCAATGTGACCGAGAGCCATTGCTCGCGTGATCACGATTAACGACTGGCTGCCCGCGACCCCGCCCATACTTGGCACAACCGGCATGAGTACAGCCAGGAGGACAATCTGGTCCAGGGTCGTTTGAAATAGGTCGACAACCGATGCTGCGAGAAATGCCGTTGCCAGGTTAATGCCAAGCCACAATGCCCGGCGCCGCGCACTGCGCACAACCGGGGCGAACATATCGTTTTCTTCATCCAGGCCTGCCGCGCCCATCAGCGCGTGTTCAGCCTCTTCACGGATGACGTCGACGATGTCGTCGATAGTAATACGCCCTACGAGCCGGTTGTGATCATCGACTACCGGTGCAGAAAGCAAATCTCGATTTTCGAACTCCCAGACCACATCCTCGGAGGGTGCGCGCGCGTGAATTGGTTGAACTTCTGTCGACATGATCTGCGCAACCGAAAGATTTGAATCGGCCGTCAGCAGTCGAGACAGAAAAACCGAACCGAAATATTCGTTGTCGCGATTGACGACGTAAATGCTGTCTGTTCCATCCGGAATTTCGCCGCGCACATGCAGGTACCGCAAGACGACTTCGATGGTGACGTCCGGGCGGACGGTGACGACATCGACGTTCATGAGGCCGCCGGCGCTGTCCTCGTCATAGGAGAGGACGGCATCGAGGCGATCGCGGTCCTGGTGATCGAGCGAGCGCAGGACTTCCTGTGTCAGTGCCTCCGGGAAATCGGCAATCAGGTCAGCGAGATCGTCGACTTCCATGCCATCAAGTGCCGCGATGATCTTGTCCGGCGACATGCTCTCAATGAGGCCTTCGCGGACCTGCTCTGTGAGTTCGACCAGGACGTCGCCCTCGTTGCCAGAACCGACCATCTCCCAGATCACGGCGCGCTCGGCGAAAGGCAGCGACTCGAGCAAGCGGGCGACTTCAGACGGGTGGAGGCTGCCAACAAGCATCTTGGCTGAGCGCAGGCCGCCGCTGCCTAAGCGTTCACGCAGTTGGGAGAGTTTGGCCTGTGTGTGCTCTCGCTCTTCCATGACATCCGCCCTTGATCAGTATTTGCAGGCACTCCTGCTTGTAGTCGTGGCGAAGTTTAGCGATCTTGGAGGGGGGTGTCAGGGAGTATTTACGGAATGGGCGACCAATTCGTTGTGCCGTGTATGTACCGGCTCATGGGTCTCGTTCAGAGTACGCGCCAGTTTTTCCGTCATATGTACGGATCGATGCTGGCCTCCCGTACACCCGAGCGCGACGGTCAGGTAGCTGCGATTGACGCTAACGTATTCGGGAATCCACTTAAGAAGGAACCCCAGGATATCCTCGTACATCCGAACAAATGATGGTTCTGAATCCAGGAAATCGGCGACGGCCTGGTCCAGTCCATTGAGGCTTCTCAGTTCGCTTTGCCAATAGGGATTTGGCAGGCAGCGCAAGTCGAAAACAAAGTCGGCATCCGCAGGAATGCCATGTTTGAAGCCGAATGATTGCAGCAGAATCGACAAATTTCTCGATTTTCGCCGGTCGATACGTTCACGAATGACATCGGCGAGTTCGTAGACGCTGGTTCGTGAGGTATCGATAACGAGGTCAGCGGCGTTGATGACCGGGCCGAGAATTGCACGCTCTCGCGCAATCGCCGAGTGTAACGCCGATCCGGTTTCTGCGAGCGGGTGCCGCCGGCGAGTTTCGCCGAAGCGGCGGAGAAGTTCGTTGTCGTCAGCCTGCAGAAATATCAGGTCGACCTGTATACCGGCTTCCTGCAATTGCGTGATATGTCTCGGCAGGGCAGTCAGGTCCGCAGGTCGATTGCGTGCATCTACGCCAACAGCGATACGGTTTGCAGAGTTTTCTCCGGGTTTGGTGACTTCTTCGATGAGTGACGGCAAGAGAGCTGCCGGCAGGTTGTCGATACTGTAATAGCCGAGATCTTCAAGTACGTGTAGTGCGACACTTTTACCGGACCCGGACAATCCGCTGATAATGATTAAACGATTTTCGTCAGCCATTGGCGCGTACTGACACGACTCAGCCCTGCTGGGCGTGCCGGAGTTTCGTGGGTGGCGCAACCTGTCCTGTCAACAGCGCGTTGCTGAGTTCCTTGCTGCTGTTTGCGGCGCGTAGCCTGGCGCACAAGGCTCTGTCTCTTAGCAGTTGGGTAAGGAGTTCAATTTCAGCAATGTCCTCATCACTGAGTTCCTCTGGCACCATCAGCCCGAAAACCAGGTCAACCGGTTCACCGTCGTTGGAGTCAAAATCGACGGGATCTGCCAGCCTCATCAGTGCCGCACAACTCTTCTTCAGTCCGCTGACGCGACAATGGGGGAATGCGATCCCTTTGTCGAGGCATGTGCAACCAAGGCGCTCACGTTCAATTAGCTTTGCGAATACTTCCTCGTTTGCGATATCAGGATTCGAACGCGTAAGTAGTTCGCTTAATATTTCGAGACAATGTTTTTTGCTTCGTGCTGATACATTGCACAAAACGCTGTCCGGCTTAACGAGGTCTTCAAGATTCATAATTATTTTTATTGATTCACAATGGCAGGTGTTGGCGCAATCGAGGTTGCGCCAACACCTAATGGTTATGTTCAGCCATAGTTTCTTTTATTGGAATCTCTTGCACGATGGTCAACAAGTTTCTCTTTGTGTTTTCTTACGCGTCGATCAAGAATGTCTGTCAGGCGATCGACAGCGGCATACATATCTTCTTCGGTTGCATCGGCATAAACTTTTACTCCATTAACGCTTACCGTTGCCTCCGCTTTATGTCTTAGTTTTTCAACGGTCAAAATACAATGCACATCCGTTACCAGGTCGAAATGTCGTTCAACTTTCTTCATTTTGCTCACGACGTATTCTCTTAATGCGTCTGTAATCTCGACATGATGGCCGGTGATGTCTAATTGCATAATATTCTCCTGCAAAGGTTCCTGTTTTTCAGCTCGCGGCAACGTCACTCCTCTCATTCAGTGATTGTCGCGCCTGATTCGTGTCTGTATTCAGTTTATGTCCGTTGGTAACGATTCCAATCAGTTCAACTACCTACCTGGGTTTTCTTACTTTACGCTCGCTTGACGACATAATTCTCATTGCCTCGCGATATTTTGCAACCGTCCGCCTGGCGACCGTAATCCCTTCTTTGGCGAGCAGGTTGGCAATCTTGCTGTCGCTGAGGGGCTTTGCCGGGTTCTCCGCGCCAATCAGCTTGCGTATCTTGGCGCGGACGGATGTTGATGACTGGTCTTCCCCGTCCACAGTCGACAAGTGGCTTGAAAAGAAATACTTGAACTCGAATACGCCTCGCGGCGTATGCATGTACTTGTTGGTGGTGACTCTCGAGATCGTTGATTCGTGCATGCCGATTGATTCTGCTACGTCCCTTAATACTAGCGGCTTCATTGCCTCGTCGCCATGCTCAAGAAACTCCCGTTGATTCTCGACGATCGACGTGGCGACCTTCATCAAGGTTTCATTCCTGATTTCGAGGCTGCGAACGAGCCAGCGCGCCTCCTGCAGCTGGGTGCGCAGCGCGGCATGGTCACCGCTGCCGCGAAGCATTTTGGCGTATTGCTGGTTGACTGACAGCCTGGGAATGCCGGATGCGCTGACTTCGACTTGCCACCGGCCGTCGATCTTGCGGACAAATACGTCAGGAATGACATATTCGGCCGCCACCGGGCTAACGGCCTGGCCCGGCTTCGGATTACAGCTTTTTACCAATGCGAGCGCTACTTCAAAGGATTCCTCCGAGGTTCGGAGGGCGCGACGTATTTCGCCGTATTCCTGGTTGGCTATAAGCGCCAGGTGATTCGTTGCCATCTCGATTGCCATTTCGACGCCCGGTGTCGATCGCTCTAACTGGCGCAGCTGCAGGACAATACAT
Source organism: Woeseiaceae bacterium (assembly GCA_024640345.1). GTDB lineage: Bacteria > Pseudomonadota > Gammaproteobacteria > Steroidobacterales > Woeseiaceae > SZUA-117. Next base: position 50,687 of record JAHEFD010000005.1, on the reverse strand, counting down.
TCGGAGAGCGAACGGGCACCTATCCCCACCGGATCCAGTCGCTGTACTTTAGCCAGCGCGTTTTCTATTTCAGCAAGGGAGACGCCTGTCTGCTCGTCGATAAAGCCCGTTATGTCCTCGAGCCCGGAGGTCAGGTAACCGTCGTCATTAATTGCGTCAATCAGTGCTTCGCCTATCAACGCCTCCCGGGGCGTGAAGTGCTCGAGCTCGAGTTGCCATAACAGGTGTTCGCGAAGCGACTGCCCGCTCTGGTCAGCGAATTCGTTAGCCGGGCGACCTTCGCCATTCCAGCCACCATCCTGAATGCGTTCCATCGAGCTGGCCTGCCAGCTATCTTCAGCCCGGATGGTTTCGATTTCCGCAGTGGTGTCTGCGGTAGTCTTGGGGGCGTCTGGCAGGTCCTCCATTTCCAGCATGACGTTTTCTTCAAGCGCCTCCTGGATCTGGGCGCTCAGGTCGAGTACGGGCAACTGGAGCAGGCGAATCGCCTGCTGTAGCTGCGGCGTCATCGTCAGCGTCTGGCCGAGTTTCAGCTGGAGTGTTGGTTTCAGCATGAATGAGTTCTGTTCATCGATGTCGTCATTGCGTTGTTCTGTGCAGTATCACCGCATTCGCCGGCAAGAATCTAATATCTGTTACGCAATTCTGACTCAGAGTTTGAACTCCTGTCCGAGATACACTTCCCGAACGTGCTGATTCTCCAGAATATCGTCAGGGGACCCGGAAGCGATCAGGCTGCCATCACTTAGTATATAGGCACGCGAACAGATTCCGAGTGTTTCCCGCACATTATGGTCTGTGATCAATACGCCGATCTTGCGATCAGACAAATGCCTGATTATTCGTTGAATATCGAGTACCGAAATAGGGTCGACACCGGCAAACGGCTCGTCCAGCAGAACGAAACGAGGATTGGCGGCTAGCGCACGGGCAATCTCCACACGCCGGCGTTCGCCACCCGAAAGACTGATGCCGAGACTGGTACGTACGTGTCCCACGTGCAATTCATCCAGGAGTTGATCGAGTTCCTGCTCGCGCCCGGCCCGGTCGAGTTCGTCCCGGTTTTCGAGAATGGCGAGAATGTTTTGCTCAACCGTCAGCTTGCGAAAAATCGATGCTTCCTGGGGCAGGTAGCCAAGCCCAAGCGTTGCGCGCCGGTGCATGGGCAGTGCCGTAAGATCCTGGCCATCGAGGAGTATCTGGCCACGATCGCAGGCGATCAGGCCGACAATCATATAAAACGCAGTGGTCTTGCCGGCGCCGTTTGGCCCGAGCAGTCCGACAACTTCGCCACTCGTGATCTCTAGCGATATGCCTTTGACGACGTCGCGAAATTTGTAGCGTTTGGCAATATCCTGAACGCTCAGAATACTCATTAGCCAGGTTCTCCGTCGTCTTCCGGAACATCGACCTCTGTCTGCTCCTCCTCGTCAACCTGGTCATCTTTCGGTATCAACTCATCGAGGTTCCCGGGCGTGTAGGTGATTCGGACCTTCGGATCGCCTTCTCCCCCGGACGAGGCATTAATGCGTTGATCGCGAATGTTGTAGACGAGGTAGTTGCTTGCAATCTGATTGCCGCCCTCGGTTATCGTCGCGTTGTCTGAGAATTCGACGATCCCGGCATCAAAATCATATTTCAGGCGACCGGCTTCAGCGTAAGTTGTCTGCTGGGTGTCCGGGCGCTCCATCCTGAAAGTCGCAGGGGAGCCAACAATGGTTGCGACACGCAGTCGATATCCGGAAAAAACCATATCCGCGGAGTCACTTTCAATCCGCCCGTTTTCGACATCAATTACAACGTGACCGGCGAAGTGCCAGACGCTGTCTTCGAAATCCATTTTGGTTGCCCGGCCTTCGTCAGCCGCTATGCCAAGGGTGCCCTGCGTCAGGCGAAGCCCACTAAACATAAGCATGGAGCTTTTGCCGTCGTAATTGGTCGAGTCGGCATCGAGAAGCATCGGCAGTCGCAGGTCGTCGGTTTGCGGGTATGCGACGGGCGCTAGCAGCATGGCGCCGGTTAACGCGCTGAATATTGTCGATTTGATTGCTGTATGGAGGTGCATGTCTGAATTCGGTCAGGTGGTAGTCGGTCAGGGAACAAATTTGCCACTGACATTGGATTTAAGTTGCAGCCGGTTTTCCTGCAGCAATGCTAGCATGCCGGTTGCAGTCAGGCTGCGCGAGCCGATACGGATTTGAACGCGACTGTCTGTTTCAGCCCGGTACGCAATTGGATCGATGTCGAGTAGCGGCGTCCGGATTTCCGTGACCTGGCCGGAGAAGCCTTCACCGCTGACCGCCACCACGTGCCCGCTCAGTCGCAGAACATCCAGGTCGTCACTAATCATTGCCATGTCTGCGCTGATGGCCCATGGCACGTCGGCTCCGGTTGAATAATTGATGCGGACATTCTGCAATTCGATTTCGTTGTTCGCCTGCTGCTCCGCATATTCAGCGACGATTTCGTACAGGAGCTTGCCGCTGTCGTCGGTGCCGAGGATCCGCGCGGAGCGCAGGTAATAACCGCCAAATTTCGTATCTGCGACGGTCTTCGTAATTTCGGGCTCCTGGCTCGAGCTGGCCAGGTACCATGAACCAACGGCGATCAGCAGCAATCCGCAGATTGTCAGAATGTTTCTCGTGGTCATCGACGACTGGCGCATGTTACGGCCGCTTGTTGCCGACAACGGAAAGGACGAAATCGCAAATTTCGCGCACCGCACCGGCGCCACCATTGGCAGCGGTTACCGAGTCGCACTCCGCCTTGACGGCGGCGACTGCATTGCCAACTGCGAAGCCGAAGCCTGCATAGCGCAACAAAGGCAGATCGGGAATGTCGTCGCCCACGTATGCTGTATCAGCAGCCGTGATGCCCAGGACCTCGATTAAACCTTCAAATGCTGCCACCTTGTCTTTGCAGCCCTGGATGACGTGCGGTACGCGCAGCTCGGCCATCCGCTGGTCGACGGCTTTCGACGTTCGGCCGCTTATTACTGCCACTGCGATACCGGCTTGAAGAAGCTGGCGAATCCCGAAACCATCCTGTGTGGAAAACGCCTTCGATTCGACGCCATCGTCCGAGAGATAAAATCGACCGTCGGTAAACACGCCATCAACGTCGAAACCAATAAGCCGGAGCTCCGGCGATAGCGATCTGTCACTTGCCACGTTTACATCACTCCGGCGCGAAAAAGATCATGGATATTCAGTGCGCCGACCAGCCGGTTTTGATCATCTGCTACCAGGAGGGACGTAATCTTGTTTTCTTCCATCACGTGCACGGCTTGTGCCGCCATGTCGTCCGGGCCAACCGTGATGCAGCCTTCATGCATAACAGACTTCATCTCAATCTTGTGCACATTGATTTCGTTATCCAGTGCACGACGCAGGTCTCCGTCGGTAAAAACCCCCAGAATACGGTTGTCATCGTCGACGATCGCTGTTATGCCGAGCCCTTTCCGGGACATTTCTACAAGGCCCTTGCTGACGCTGACCGAGGCCGTCACCGAGGGTATGGCGTCACCTTCATGCATCACGTCGGCAACGCGCAGCAACAGGCGCTTACCCAGGCTGCCGCTGGGGTGTGAACGGGCAAAGTCCTCTGCCGTGAAGCCACGGCTTTCGAGCAGAGCAACCGCAAGTGCGTCACCCATTGCAAGCGTTGCCGTCGTGCTCGCGGTCGGCGCGAGATTCAGCGGGCAGGCTTCTTCACTGACGCGAATGTTGAGGTGCACGTCAGCTGCTTTTGCCAGGGTAGATTCCGGTTTACCGGTCATCGTGATCAGTTTTGCGCCCATGCGTTTTACCAGTGGCAAAATTGTAACCACTTCGTCGGTTTCTCCGGAGTAAGACACGGCAAGCAAAGAATCGTGCGACGTGATCATGCCGAGGTCGCCGTGGCTCGCTTCTGCAGGGTGCATAAAGAATGACGGAGTCCCGGTGCTGGCCAGCGTCGCGGCAATTTTGCCGCCAATATGTCCTGATTTGCCCATACCCGTGACGACGATTCTCCCCTCGGTTTCCAGGCAGATTTTGCATGCGGCAACAAACGTATCGTCAAGTCGTGACACCAGTTCGCTGACGGCACGTGACTCTATTTCAAGAACCCTGGCGGCAATTGCCACCAGGTCTTTGGGTGCTGAATCTGTCAAAGCCCGGCCTCCGGCCCGTTTCGGTTCAAACCCCGATTCTAACGCTTTGTAGGACAACATATGTGCCGTAAGCCAGATACGCTATAAGAAGTGCGAAACCCTCGTAGCGAGTAATCACGCTCCTGCCATCGTACTCATAGGTCATCGCGAACAGGACCAGAGTGAAGGCCACCATGACGAACAAATGCAGTGAGAGTACCGATGGCGGCAGCGCCGCGGGCTGGATGGCCGCAGCGACGCCAACCACGGCGAGCAGGTTGAATATATTGGAGCCAACGATATTGCCAATGGCGATGCCAAATTCGCCTTTGATTGCGCTGACCAGCGAAACGGCCAGTTCTGGCAGGCTGGTCGCCAGCGCAACCAGTGTAATGCCAATGACCATCTCGGAGACACCGACTGCCCTGGCAATACTGACGGCCCCTTCCACCATAAAGTGGGCGCCAAATAACAGGACTACGATGCCGACCAGCAGCCATGTCACGGAAGCCTTCATGCTTTGTCCCGTGGGAATTTCCGCCTCGAAATCAGACTGCAGCGGGTCGCTCGACGAGGACCTGATGCCGAGCCGGACCAGCCAGATAACCACGATAATGAGGCCGGTCAGGAGGACAAAGCCGTCGATTCGCGCGAGGTACGAGTCCAGGAACAGCGCAACAGTCAACAGTGAGACAGCCAGCAATGCGGGCATTTCCCGCCTCAACGTAGCCGATTGAAGCGCAATCGGCCGAATGAACGCGGTGGCGCCCAGAACCAGCCCGATATTGGCAATATTCGAGCCGATAGCATTGCCTATAGCAAGGTCAGATTGTCCGCGTCCCGCCGCGACAACGGACACAAGAATTTCCGGCGCGGACGTCGCGAAGGCCACGATAGTCAGGCCTATCATCAACGGCGCAACGCCCAGGTTGCGAGCTGTCGCAGCCGCGCCATGCACAAACCGGTCGGCACCCCAGATAAGAAGGACCAGACCGAGAACAACTTCAGCAATATCGCCAAGCATAAATTCAGATCAGTTGAAGACGCGGGCCGGGTTGTCGCTGTCTTTTAGTTCGGCAGCGTCCAGACCGGTTTTCCGCTTCGGGGGAGCAATAATACACAATGGTTGGCAGCGATGTTTTGCTACACTGCGCGCCGTTTCGCTTGAAAGGCAGACCTTTTAGTTATGGATCCGGAAGAAATCAAGACTTTGATCGAAAATGGCCTCGTAGGCGCGAATGCCAGTGTATTCAGCGAGGACAATACACACTACGCTGCATTGGTGATTTCGACGGAATTCGAGGGCATGCGACCGATCGCCCGTCACCAGCTGGTTTACCGGTGTCTCGGGAAGTTAATGGGTAACGAGATACATGCGATGTCCATTCGCGCGCACACCCCCGAGGAATGGCAGGCGCGACAGTCGGCGCAAGGTGAATAGTTCGCATGGATAAATTGCTGATCAGGGGTGGCACACCACTTAACGGTACAATCAACGTATCGGGTGCGAAGAATGCGGCGTTGCCGATACTCGCGGGTGCCCTGCTGTCCGCGGAACCCGTCATCGTCAGGAACGTTCCTCAGCTCAAGGATGTAGCTACAACGATCACGCTCTTGCAGAGCATGGGCGTCGAGGTGACTTTCGACGACAAGCTGAATGTTGAGCTCGACGCATCAAATGTTACCCAGAGGCGCGCGCCCTACGAACTGGTCAAGACCATGCGTGCTTCCATCCTCGTGCTGGGACCACTTGTCGCGCGGTTTGGTGAGGCAGCTGTATCCCTTCCGGGCGGTTGTGCGATCGGCGCGAGACCCGTCAATCTGCACGTAGAGGGTCTCGAGGCCATGGGCGCCCATGTCGTCGTCGAGAACGGCTTTATCCTGGCGCGCGCCGATCGCCTGGCAGGAGCTCACATTGTTTTCGACACGGTAACAGTGACCGGAACCGAAAACCTGATGATGGCAGCGGCGCTTGCCGATGGCGAGACGTTACTCGAAAATGCGGCCCGGGAACCGGAAGTCATCGATCTCGCCAGGTTCCTGACAAGTATGGGCGCGAACATATCCGGCGCCGGGACAAGTACGATCCGAATCGTTGGAGTAGACAGACTCGGCGGCGCTGATCACACCGTCTTACCGGACAGAATAGAGGCGGGAACCTATCTTGTGGGTGCCGCGATGACAGGTGGCAAAGTGCGCCTTAACCGGGCCTCGCCGCAGACCCTGGAGGCGGTCATCGTAAAATTGCAGGAGGCCGGCGCCAGGATTGTTACCGGCGAGGACAGTATCGAGATCGATATGGGCGGTCGTCGCCCGGTATCCGTGGATATCCGGACGACTCCGTATCCCGGTTTTCCGACCGATATGCAGGCTCAATTCTGCGCCATGAATGCCGTTGCCGAAGGCGTAGGCACCATTACGGAAACAATATTCGAGAATCGCTTCCAGCACGTTCTCGAGCTGCAGCGAATGGGTGCTGATATCCGGATCGAGGGTCATACGGCGGTATGTCGCGGAGTGGACAAGCTGACCGCGGCACCGGTCATGGCGACTGATTTGCGCGCGTCAGCCGGGCTCGTGCTTGCGGGACTTGCGGCAGAGGGGGATACGCTGGTTGATCGTATTTATCACGTTGATCGCGGCTACGAGAGAATCGAAGAAAAACTCCGCCAGCTTGGTGCCGATATCAAACGCGTCCCAAACTAGCTTTCACAAAAACAGGGGCGGCAGACTGGCGAGCTCAGGGTCGGGGTACTCGCTCGACGGCGACAAGACTGACCCTGAATTGTTGGTCGTCACGGAGGCCTTCCATCCGGACTTCGTCGCCCGGATTCAGCCTGGCGACGATCAGCAGTGCCTGCTGGCGTGAGCGGATTGGCTCTCCGTTGATCGTCAGAATCAGGTCCCCACGTCGCAGGCCGGCGCGTTCCGCGGGGCTGCCTTCCACAACGCCGCGTAACAAAATACCTGCATTCGGGTTGTTGCCCAGGGCCGCAGACTCGACGCTGCTAAGTTCGTCCGGCACGAGGCCGACATAGCCGCGCACGACGCGCCCGTTCTTCTTGATTTCCTCGATAACGCCGCGTACCAGCCCGACCGGGATTGCGAAGCCGATCCCTTCGGTACCGGCGTCCTGGGTAAGAACGGCAGTATTGATGCCAACCAGCTGGCCGCTGGTGTTTATCAGGGCGCCGCCCGAATTACCCTCGTTAATGGCGGCATCAGTCTGGATGAAATTCTCGAATGTCAGCAACTGCAACACCCCGCGACCGGTCGCGCTGACGATGCCCTGTGTTACCGTTTTAGAAAGGCCGTAAGGGTTGCCAATGGCCAGAACAACATCTCCGATGCGTAGCTGGTCCGAGCGGCCCAGGGGAATTGCGGGCAGGGTACCCAGATCAACCTTCAGCAGGGCGAGATCTGTTTCGGCGTCTACGCCGATCAGTTCAGGGCTGGCAATGCGCCCGTCCGCCAGTTGGATGCGGATATCGTTGGCAAGTGCAACCACGTGATAATTCGTGACGAGGTAGCCCTCGGGGTCGATGATGACCGCAGATCCGACGCTGGTGTTCACTCTGAATCCACCCGAACCGCCGGCAGCGTTCGATTCTGAAATAAGGCGCCTGGTGTAGACATTGGCGACGGACGGGGCGGCGATATCGACAGCGTCGGCGTAGCTCGCTGGCTGTCCGGGCTGCATTCCTCCGCCAATACTGATGGCCGGCAGCAGTTGTGGGCGAATCAGGACGACAACGAAAGCGGCGGCCAATCCGACAACAACGGACTGGATCAGGAAGATCAATATTGGCTTGAGTCGTTTCATTCGCCGTTCCGCAGAGCCATCCTAGGTATTTTTACTCATTTTGCCGCCACTTATGCACGGACGCCTAGCCAATTTTGAATGGCCCTGTGTATAATGCGCGTCGGGTTCCGCACCCAGTCCCGAAGTCACCGACATCCTGACGGCGAAACGGGTCTGCTGCAAATCTTTAAGTATTCGAATAAAGCGATAAGCCGTCCAGGTGAGAGTCGTGTCAAATCGTTGCGAGAGGAGCTTAGGTTAGACAAAACCCGGGGAAAAATGCAGTCCGACGAAGGATTAGCAGGCGTTCCTCATTGGTGACCAGGTTTTGATTCGACATGAGCTTTCGTCTCTGGCATTGATTTCGGCCCGAACCAAGCGGCGTATGGGAGTGTTACATGACTGATGACGTTGATCGCAACAGGCGTCATTTCCTGACTGTTGCCACAGCAGTGACCGGCGGTGCCGGCCTGATCGCGGCAACTATTCCATTTGTGGCTTCAATGAAGCCCAGTGCCAGGGCGCAGGCCCTCGGGGCGCCTGTCGAAGTGCCGGTGGGTATGCTGGAACCAGGGGAAATGATACGCGTCATGTGGCGCGGCAAACTCGTATATGTTGTACGGCGAACAGAGGAAATGCTGTCGCGGCTGGCGAGTGTTACCGAGCACCTGCGCGATCCGGACTCCGAAGTCGTGGAACAGCAGCCGGAGTTTGCCGTGAACGAATATCGTTCACTAAAGCCGGAATACCTGGTGCTGGAAGGTTCGTGCACACACCTTGGCTGTGCGCCCTTGCCCGAATTCCAGGTTGGTCCGGCCGACGATTGGCAAGGTGGGTTCTTTTGCCCATGCCACGGCTCCAGGTTCGACCTCGCGGGACGGGTCTATAAAAGTGTCCCGGCTCCCACCAACCTTAGAGTGCCTCCATATCGGTTCCTGCGTGAGGACCTGATTATGATCGGCGCAGAATCGGGGGCAGCGTAATGGCACGTGTTGAGTCGGAAGTTGGTACGCGTAGCGGTGCTTTTATGAAGTGGATTGATGATCGTTTCCCGTTTACGGAAACGATGAAGTACCACATCACAGAGTACTACGCGTCAAAGAATTTCAATTGGTGGTACATCTTCGGTGTGCTGGCGATGGTCGTCCTGGTTATCCAGATCCTGACCGGTATTTTTCTGACCATGAATTACAAGCCGTCTGCGACGGAAGCTTTCGCCTCGGTGGAATACATCATGCGAGACGTCCAGTGGGGATGGCTGATTCGCTACATGCATTCAACCGGTGCATCGTTCTTTTTCATAGTTGTTTACCTGCACATGTTCCGGGCAATGCTCTATGGCTCCTACCAGAAGCCCCGCGAGCTGATCTGGATTATCGGCATGCTGATCTTTTTCGCGCTGTTTGCCGAAGCGTTCGCAGGTTACCTGCTTCCCTGGGGACAAATGTCCTACTGGGGAGCCCAGGTCATCATTTCGCTGGCCGGTGCCATTCCGTTCGTCGGGGATGCCCTGGTTGAGTGGATTCGCGGTGACTACGCCATTTCGGACATTACGCTGAATCGCTTCTTCGCATTCCACGTAATCCTCATACCTCTGGCTTTGGCCGGGCTCGTCTTTTTGCACATCGTAGCGTTGCACCACGTCGGTTCAAACAACCCCGACGGTGTCGATATCAAAAAGAAGAAAGGGCCTGATGGCGTGCCGCTGGATGGCGTTGCATTTCATCCGTACCACACGACCAAAGACCTGGTCGGCATCGCTGTCTTCCTGATGCTCTTTACCGGAGTCGTGTTCTTCGCGCCGGACATGGGTGGATTTTTCCTTGAACACGCAAATTTTGAGCCGGCGAACATGATGGCGACGCCGGAGCATATTGCGCCGGTCTGGTACTTCACACCTTTCTACGCAATTTTGCGGGCGGTGCCCGACAAGCTCTGGGGCGCAATCCTTATGGCCGGTTCCGTGTTGCTACCGGCGTTTCTCCCCTGGCTTGATCGCTCACGAGTCAAATCCATTCGTTACCGTGGCTGGATATACAAGATGGCGTTGATGTTGTTCGCTATCAGTTTCGTTACGCTTGGCTGGTTAGGATTGCAGCCTGCCGAAGGTATTTACGTAATGATGGCGCGTGTATTCTCGGTCATCTATTTCGCATTCTTTTTGCTTATGCCTTATTACACTACGATCGATAAGACAAAGCCTGTTCCCGACAGGGTGGTCTATCATGGTTAATCCCCAGTTAGCCCGAACAGGGCAGTTCAGTAAGATCCGGGTGACAAGGCTGGGCGCAGCACTGGTGGCGCTACTGCTGACCTTCGGCGTCCACGCGGCGTCTGATGTCGAGCTTGAGCCAGCAGGAAACGATCCGGACAACATCAAGTCCTTGCAAAGTGGCGCGAGGAACTTCATGAATTACTGCGCCGGTTGTCATTCTGCGAAATATGTTCGTTTCAATACATTGGCGCGCGACCTCGAGCTCAGCGAAGACCAGCTCGTTGAGAACCTCATGTTCAACGCGGAAAAAACCTTCGAAACGATCCAGGCGACGATGCCTTTGGATGATGCAGCTCGTTGGTTCGGGCAGCCGCCGCCTGACATGTCATTGATGGCCCGCGCTCGGGGGACAGACTACGTCTATAATTTCCTGAAGGGTTTTTACATCGACCCGGAGAGCCCCACGGGTGTGGATAATCGCATGCTGGAAGGCACAAGCATGCCGCACGTTTTGTGGGAGCTGCAGGGTTATCAAAAAGCCGTGTTCTCGACAGACGAGAATGGCACCAGGCATTTCGAGCATTTTGAATCTGTATCCGCAGGAAGCATGTCAGAGGACGAATTTGACGAATTCGTTCGCGATACAACCAATTTCCTTGAATATGTCAGTGAGCCAATTCGGTCTACGCGACGGGTTCTCGGCGTCTGGGTGATGATGTTCCTGATCGTATTCTGGATCATTGCATCGATGCTCAAGAAGCAAATATGGAAAGACGTCACCTGATATTGGTGTCTGTCGATTCAACCTATTCCAATAACAAGATCTTTTGTTAGCTAAATTTCCCAAGGGGACCCCATCATGGCAGTAATTGCCAACAGACGATCCGTGATGACACTGTTTTCGAAGCCAACGTGTATTCACAGTCACCGCACACGTCTCGTGCTCGCGGAAAAGAACATCAACATAGAGATCGTCAACGTCGATGGGCCAGATCTGCCTGAGGATCTGATGGATCTGAATCCATATCACACAGTGCCAACGCTCGTTGACAGGGACCTGGTTCTGTACGACTCGCGTGTCATTATCGAATACCTGGACGAACGCTTTCCGCATCCGCCGTTGATGCCGGTTGATCCGGTGACGCGTGCGCAGTTTCGCCTGGCACTGTTTCGCATCGAAACAGACTGGTACGAGCTGGCGGAGCAGTATGATCCCGATGGTGAGCGAAAACTGACGACCAAATCCCGGAAGATGTTGCGGGAAAGTATTCTTGCCAGCGTCGAGCTTTTTGCTGCCAAGCAATATTTCCTGAGCGACGAGTTTTCATTGGTGGACTGCAGTATTGCGCCAATCCTCTGGAGGTTGCCGGTTTACGGAATTGACCTCGGATCGCAGTCTGCACCGATTGAATCGTATATGAAGCGCGTGTTCGAGCGCCGTTCATTCCAGGCGAGTTTGACGGAGCTGGAGCAGGAAATGCGCCTATAGGATATCGGGGTGGCAACCTGCTGACAGCCTCAGCGGGTCGATCATTCCGGGAAAGGAATGGTATTCTGCGGTGAAATCATGACGAATCCCAGCCGATCCAAGAGACCCTACCTGATTCGCGCCATGCATGAATGGATGGGCGACAACGGGCATACGCCACATATCGTCATCGATGCATCGGTTGATGGCGTAAGCGTGCCGTCCGAGCACGTCAAAGATGGAAAGATTATCCTCAACATCAGCCACTCGGCTGCGCATAATCTCAAGTTGACTAACGCGGGCGTCAGTTTTCGCGCACGTTTCTCCGGTGTGCCGTTTGACGTCTGGGTGCCGATAGAATCGGTCATGGGGATCTATGCCAAGGAAACAGGGCAGGGCATGATCTTTTCACATGGTACTGAAAAGCCGGAACCGCCGGATGGCCCTGAAGGGCCGCTGGATCCGGAAGATACTGAACGCGCGAAAAGCGGTCGCTCGCACCTCAAAGTCGTCAAGTAGCAATAAGATAATTCGGTGCAGACCGGTGCGCCGCATCTTCGATGCGATGCCACGATCTTGCGCCAGAGTCTAGATATTGCCGAATAGCGATTCGTCTATGAGGTCGCAGAGGCAGTGAATGACGACGAGGTGGACTTCCTGGATACGTGCCGTGCGATCTGCCGGAACGCGAATTTCCACGTCGCCGGCCGATAACAGCCCCGCCATCTGACCGCCGTTTCGTCCGCTCAGTGCGACGACCTGCATGGATCTTTCGTGCGCCGCGACAATCGCCCGGTTGACGTTCTCCGAATTGCCGGAAGTTGAAATAGCCAACAAGACATCACCGCTGCGCCCCAGTGCCCGGACCTGCTTGGCGAAGATGTCCTCGTATGCATAGTCATTGGCAATGGATGTAAGCGTTGACGAATCGGTCGTAAGGGCAATTGCAGGAAGACCGGGTCGTTCGCGCTCAAAGCGGTTCAATAGCTCTGAGGAGAAGTGCTGGGCATCGCCGGCGGAACCACCGTTGCCGCAACTGAGAATCTTTCCGTCGCGTTGCAGCGATTGCCCCATTAGCAGGCCTGCCCCGGCGATGACCGGGGACAGCTTTTCGGCCGCAGCTTGTTTCGCGGCGATGCTCTCCGAAAAGTGTTGCCTTACTCTTGTTTCAGCGTCCATCGTTCTTTGTCCAGTTCTGGTTGGTGACTTGTTGCCGTTTCAGTCAGACGCGAAACGCGTCGCGGGTCCATTGTAGCGCGCACTGGCCTGAATCCGGACGATCAAATGCGACAACATCAAATCGAACGGTACTGTTGCTCAGGTCAGGATGCTTGCCCAGAAAGAATTCAGCGGTTCGGGCCAGCTTCGCCTGCTTCCTGTTATCAACGGTATGCGCAGCGGATGCAAATCGATTTGAAGAGCGATAGCGGACCTCGACAAAAACCAGGCAACCCTTATCGAGCAGAATCAGATCAACTTCACCGAGACGACAATGGAAGTTACGTTCGACGAGTTCCAGTCCATGCCGCCTGAGATGGTCAAGCGCCAGACTCTCATAACGGGCGCCTTTCTCCCGACTCATTCATTTCTCGGATCAATCGGCGAACTCTCATTTTCAAATCTGTCAATTGGAATGCCGCGATTTTGCAAGTCGGTGTTATCGATATCGTCGAAGTCCGCCTCGATGTCTTCGAACAGTCCCTGAAATTTATTAGTGTCAGGAAGCGGGCTCGGTTGTCCGCGTCGAAATTGTGCCCACGCCGGTTTGCGGTGAACACGTCCGTCAACTGTAAGAAATAGTCGCCCGGTAGCGCCTGCGATTTCCTCCATCGGTTTTTCGCGGGCATTGAAGAGTTCGCCAACCAGATGGTACGAGTCATAGCCCATCGCATGGAGGCGGGTCAGCCTTCTTTCGCCAGGCCAGTATTCGTCGTAAATGTCAGGATAGTCCGCGATCCATGCGGGCGGTGAAATGATCCACGGTGCATCAGCGAACATGACGTCATTGAGATCGGAATCGGATCGGCCGTCCATCGAATAAATGAACGATGTTGAATACACTGGCAAATCACCCGCGTAGTGGAACTTAAGTTGTGATTTGATCAGGCGTCCGGCTTTGGCATCCGCCGCCAGGAAAACAAAGTCGACGTCCTGGCGCCTGCGCGGATCGAACTGGAGCGGGCCACCGATGTTCGAGCGTAATCTCTGGTAACGCTGCACACTCTGTGTCAGGGCCATCAGGTTCTCGATTTCAAATGCGAAATCCTGGCTGGTCGGTTCGTAATTGCGAAACTCAAGCAGGTTGCCGCCCAACCCTTCGAATTCCGTGGCGAAACTCGCCATGACGCGGCGTCCCCAGTCATTTGCCGGGACCAATGCGACCGCGCGTTTCCCCCCGTCATCGATTGCTCTCTGAGCGGCAGCGGCCGCCTCGTCCTCCGGTGCGAGTGCGAATTGGTAGAAACCCGGTGGTGATGGCTGGTCGTCTGCCAGGTAGTTGAGACTCAGGATCGGTACCGGCAGTAACAATTCCGTCGCAAGTTCCGCGACGCTACGCCGCAACAGGGGTCCGACAACGAAGTCCGCGCCATCCTGAACTGCGCTTGAATAGGCATTGCCGACGCCCATCGCGTTGACGTCGTAGACACGGATTTCCTGCTCACTGTCGATGCCGCTTACCGCCGCAAAATAGGCACCGAAAAACCCGTTCTTAATTGCATTTCCTGCAGCGCCGCTGCTACCGGACAAAGGCAACAGCAGTGCAATCTGCCGGGGATAGTTCAGCAGGCTTTGTTCCGGCAGGGACAGATCAGACAGCACTGCAATGGCCGGGTGATTGGCATAAGTTTCCTGCCACCGGACAAGACCATTGCCCCAGCCAATTCCCTGTTGCCCGGTTGAATTGGCAAGCGCTGCCAGTGACAGCCAGCCGCGGACGACGGGATCTAACGTTATGTTCGCTGCTTCCCGCAAATCCTGGACGTTGCTGACAGTCAGTCCGGTCCAGAGTCTTCGTCGGTTCGCGTCGATCAATTGCGGAGTGTCCAGCCAGTTTTCACGCTGTATATATAGATCGACTGCACGTAACGGATCTCCTTTCTGGATCCATGCATCGGCCCGCAAGGCTTCCACGCGAATACGATGGCTGACCGGAAGTGCCCGTCGGCTCAGCGGTTCGAGTATTGACAAGGCGGCGTCCGGGTTGCCTTCCCAGAGTGAAAGTGCGGCGGAGTCGGCGCTCCAAAGCCATAGCAATTCGCCTGCTGCGGGGGCGGCAATAGATCGCAGAACGTTTCGGGCGCGCCTGCCATCGCCTGCGAAAAGCCACTGCTCGACAGCGAGCAGGGTCAGCCGGTCGCGTTCCTGTCCGCTGGCACGGGTGGCCAGTTCGACGTAGACTCCGGCTGCTTCTTTGAACTGGTTATTCTGCGCATAGGTCTCTGCGCGACGTTCATTTTGCCCGCCCGACAACCCGCCAAAATCGGAAGTCGCGCAGGCGGAAAGTATCAGCACTGCGAACAGCAAGAGCGAAGGGTTTCGCATGGAGCAAGCTGCCGGTTTCATGCGGCTTGCCTGAACATGTCGCAAGAGAGCAGGATGTCAGTCGATACAATCATCATTTCAGATTAACCTGAATGCGGAAATAAGAGATTGAATGAGGGCATGCTTTACGTCGTCGCGACACCGATCGGGAATCTGAACGACATCACGCCGCGCGCCAGGGAAGTGCTGGAAACGGTAGACCTCATTGCCGCTGAGGATACCCGCGTGACAGGGCGATTGCTAATGCATTTCGGCATAAAAACCCGACAAATAGCATTGCATGAGCATAACGAATCTGCGATAGCGGCGAAGCTCGTCGGCGAGATGCAAGCGGGCAAATCAATAGCACTTGTCAGCGATGCCGGCACGCCATTGATTAGTGACCCGGGCTTCCGGCTTTTACGAGAAGCGCACCAGGCAGGCATCCCGGTTTCACCCGTTCCGGGCCCGTCGGCGCTGCTTGCCGCATTATCCGTATCCGGGTTGCCGACCGACCGATTCGCCTATGAGGGTTTCTTGCCGGCCAGGCAGGCCGCACGGCAAAAGCGATTGCGCGCGCTGGCTGGTGAATCAAGAACCCTGGTCTTTTTTGAGTCCGTTCACAGGGTCGCCGATACGGTTAATGACCTGATTGCTACGCATGGTGCCGAGCGGAACGCCTTCCTGGGTCGCGAGTTGACGAAGCTTTACGAGCAATGCGTATCGGCTGACCTGCAAACCATCGCCGCACTGCTGGCGGATGGATCGATACCGGCCAAAGGAGAGTTCGTAATTGCTGTCGAAGGGGCGCCGGAAACGGCGACTGATGCCGCGCTGATCGAGGTTGACCAGCTCCTCAGGAAACTTGCCAATGTGCTGCCCGGCAAGCAGGCCGTCGCGATAGCGGCCGAGCTTTCCGGTCAGAATAAAAACGAACTGTACCGCCGCATGCTGGAACATAAAAAGGAATAAGACAGCAATTTGCCGTCATGGGCGAAAATGACGGGCAGGTCGGTGCAAAGTGACCCCTGGAGCGTAAATGCCGGTCCGCGCTTGCCGTCACCGGAATACTGACTTCGCCAGGGCACTGTGGGCAAACTGATCTTTTTGCGCGGTATCGATTGGTGCGTTCCGGGGCGAACAGAAATCACCGCCTGGGCCTTTTTTCCACGTCAAAAGCACGTATCATTCGCTGCCCCGCGACCTTGCGGGGATTGAGAAGGTGAGAGTCGGCCAGGCAATCGCTGTGTTTCCGTAAAGAAATGCAGAGGAAAGTCCGGGCTCCGTCAGGCAGGGCGCCAGGTAACACCTGGAGGGTGCGAGCCCATGGAAAGTGCCACAGAAAATATACCGCCCGCATTTGTTTGCGGGTAAGGGTGAAATGGTGCGGTAAGAGCGCACCGCGCGGGTGGTAACACTCCGCGGCACGGCAAACCCCGCCTGGAGCAAGACCAAATAGGGGAGCATGTGGACCGCTTGGTCCACTCCGGGCCTGAACGGGCTCCCGGGTAGGTTGCTTGAGGCAGTCGGTGACGGCTGTCCCAGATGAATGATTGTCCACGACAGAACCCGGCTTATGGCCGGCTCTTTCTTTCTCTATATAAATCAATGAGTTATAATGAATTTCTCAAAGTGGGGCGGAGCGATCCTGGGAGCTTTGCGCTCAGGCTGCGCGAATACGTGGAAAACCAGTGTTGTCGCAGTCTAGCGACGCAAAATTGATTAAATTATGAAAAAACACGCCTAAGTGATTGATTTATAGTTCCTAAAGCCTGCCATTATTCGCCAGAATTAAGCCACCCGAAAGCCCCTAAGTCCCTGTAGAACAACAAATAATTGGACCAGCCAGTTGACGCTGGTTAATGGCCCGAATATAGTGGCAAGGAGTGGAGAAATGTGGGAGGAAAGGGGCAAATGACGCTGGCCGGGCTCGTTGAGCAGAAGAAGCGCCGTCATATATCCCTGACATTTAATCGTGTTTCGCGGGGCTACCAAAGTCACTCTGGACGCCAAGGGGCGCCTGGCAATTCCGACCCGGTACAGGGAGCGGATCCAGGCCCGTTGCGACGGCCAGCTGGTTGCCACCGTGGACAAAGATTACTGCCTCCTCATTTATCCGTTCCCCGAATGGGAAGAAATAGAGCGAAAACTGATGCGCCTGCCAAGCCTGGATCAAAAGGCACGCCGCCTGCAGCGGTTAATGGTTGGACATGCTACCGAAGTCGAAATCGACGGACACGGGCGAATCCTGCTTTCACGGGAATTGCGCGAGTTTGCCGGGCTTGATCGGCAGGCAGTACTGCTGGGGCAGGGGAACCGGTTTGAGCTTTGGGACGATACGCGCTGGAACGAGACTCGGGATGGGTGGCTGAACGATGGCGATGATGCCGATCTGTCAGCCCAACTTGAGACGCTCACGCTCTGATTCCGTTCCGGCGGAGTGAAAAAAGAAACAAAAGGTGCCAGTCACCACGTGCCGGTTCTATTGGGTCCTGCAATTGCAGGGCTGAACCTGAAAGCGGACGGCTGGTATATCGATGGAACATTCGGCCGTGGGGGACATTCGGGCGCGATTCTTGAAGGGCTGGGGGCAAATGGCCGGTTGCTGGCAATTGACCAGGATCCCCAGGCAATCGACAACGCAAATCCTGCCTTGAAGTCCGATCCGCGGCTTGAACTGATCAACGGAAAATTTTCGGAAGTAAAACGATATGCGATTGAAAGGAATGTGCTCGGAAAAGTGGATGGCCTGCTACTCGATCTGGGGGTCTCATCACCACAGCTGGATGAAGCGGAAAGAGGATTCAGTTTCCGCTCGGACGGACCCCTCGACATGCGAATGGACCCCGGCCACGGACAAAGTGCCGCTGAGTGGCTTAACCGTGTGGAAGAAAGATCATTGAGAAAAGTGCTGCAACAGCTGGGTGAAGAGCGCAATGCCTCTCGCATTGCCCGTGCGATTGTCGCCGCCCGCGCAATTGCGCCAATTCGTCGCACATCGGAGCTCGCCGAGATCGTTCGTTCGGCGGTGCCGGCGCGTGGCCAGAAGAAACATCCGGCCACGAAGACTTTCCAGGCAATCAGGATCTTCATAAATGATGAGCTTGCCGAGCTCGAAAAAGCGCTGGAGGCATCTATCGACCTGCTGGCGCCGGGTGGTCGACTGTGTGTCATCAGTTTCCATTCCCTTGAAGACCGGCGAGTAAAGCGTTTCATGCGCAATGCTTCGCGTGAACCGGAGCAGTACCGTGGATTGCCCAATATTCCGCAAGAGTTTCAGCCGCCATTCAAACTCGTCGGCAAGGCGATCAGTCCGACCGACGAGGAAATCGCCGTAAACGTCCGTGCCAGAAGCTCGCGACTCCGGATTGCGGAACGGCTGTGATGGACTTCGGGAAGTCACGCCAGCCATTTCTCCTGATCATGGTATTCGTCGTGGTCTGTGTAATGTCCGCTATCGCAATGGTTTATACCAAGCATGAATCGAGAAAATTATTTGTTGAACTCGAGAAATTAACGACAGAACGTGACGAGCTCAATATTGAATGGGGCCAGCTACAGATTGAACAAAGCACCTGGGCTACGCACGCGAGAATTGAGCGTGTCGCATCCGAGGAGTTGTCGCTGGTACGTCCGAAGTCTACGGAAATCTATGTCATTGAACGGCAATGAGTCGCGGAGCAGAAACAAAAAAACAGACTGCCCGGAAATTCGCAGGCAGAGTGTCGCTGGTAATTGCGTTCTTCGTATTATCCGCCAGTGCGCTGTTCGCTCGCGCCGTACACCTGCAGGTTTTCAATAAAGAGTTTCTCAATAAGCAGGCAGATACACGGCATCTGCGCACTGAAAAAATTTCTGCGCACAGGGGCGCAATAACCGATCGCAACGGCGAGCCGCTGGCCATCAGCACGCCGGTCGACAGCGTTTGGGCAAATCCCAAGGAGCTGGCGAGCGCCGTGGATCGTGTTCCCGAGCTTGCCCGAATCCTGGACCTGGATCCGGAGCTCCTGATGCGTCGTATCACGCGCAGCATGGACAAGGAGTTTCTTTACCTCAAGCGTCATCTGAATCCGGAGCTGGCTCACCAGGTCATGGCGCTCAAGTTGCCTGGCATCAATTCATTGCGGGAGTACAGGCGGTACTACCCGGCTGGCGAGGTGACAGGTCACCTGGTCGGGTTTACGAACATCGATGACGACGGTCAGGAAGGACTGGAGCTGGAGTTCAATCATTGGCTGGCGGGTGAAACAGGATCGAAGCGGGTGCTGAAGGACCGCCTGGGTCGCTCGGTCGAGAACGTAGCAAGCATCAAGCCCCCGCGTCACGGCAAGGATCTTCGTTCCAGTATCGATCTGCGATTGCAGTACCTCGCATATCGAACCCTGAAGTCGGCTATCCAGAAGCATAAGGCGGAATCCGGTTCCGTGGTCATTCTCGATATCGAAACAGGCGAAGTCCTGGCGATGGTCAATCAGCCGACATATAACCCGAACGATCGTTCGCAATTTTCGGCGGAGCGTTACCGGAACAGGGCGATCACCGATATTTTCGAACCCGGATCGAGCATCAAGCCACTAATAATAGCGGCCGCAATAGAAAGCGGGCGTTACCGTGCGGGCAGCATGGTCGACACCTCCCCCGGATATGTCGTTGTTGGACCCAAACGTATTAAAGACAGCCGAAATCTTGGCCGGGTGAGCCTGACTACGATCTTGTCTCTCTCGAGCAACGTTGGCGCAACGAAGATCGCGATGTCGCTTGAGCCCGATCAGCTTTGGCAAACGATGACCAAATTTGGATTTGGCTCATTGACTTCGAGCGGATTTCCCGGCGAGTCCGCTGGCTTGCTGACGCACTACAACGACTGGCGAAAGGTCAACCAGGCGACGCTCGGCTACGGATATAACGTTTCGGTAACGCCGTTGCAGCTCGCCCAGGCTTATGCGGCATTTGGCAGCGACGGACTGATTCGGCCCGTTTCACTCGTCAGGCTCGACCAGGCGAACGAAGGCGAGCGGATTATGGGCAGCGACACTGCGGCATCGATAAGGTTGATGATGGAGGATGTTGTAAGGCCAGGCGGAACCGGCAGCGAGGCGGGCGTTGTTGGCTACCGCGTTGCGGGAAAGACCGGCACATCCTGGAAATACTCGGCAGGAGGGTACTCGGAGGACAAGTACTTCTCCATCTTTGCCGGCCTTGCTCCTGCCAGCGATCCCAAGTTGGCAGCGGTTGTGATTATTGATGAGCCAACCGGTGATCTTTACTACGGGGGCGACGTCGCCGCACCGGTGTTTGGCGAAGTGATGACGGAGTCGTTGCGTCTGATGGCTGTGCCACCCGATGCATTGCCGGCCGGTCATGACGGCGCGCTTGCGCAGGCGATGAGTCAATGAGCATGCCCGCAGAACTCCTCAAACCTCAAATCACCCTTGCCGAGCTTTTGCAGGGAATCGTCGAGGCGCCCGATATCCCGATGACGGGAATCTCCGACGACAGTCGCAAATTGCGGGCGGGCAACGTATTTCTCGCATGCCAGGGCGCGGCTTCACACGGTCTCGACTACATTGACCGGGCAATTGCGGCCAAGGTCGCCGCGGTCGTATTTGACTCCGAGACCGGCAGTTACGTCGATTGTCCGGTACCAATGATCGCTGTCGACGGTCTGGCAAATCGGCTTGGCGAAATAGCCAATCGATGGTTCGACGAACCATCGATGCAGGTGCGGGTAACCGGAGTCACCGGAACCAACGGCAAGACCACCGTTGCCTGCCTGATTCAACAATGCATGAAAGCCCTGGGTCACAAGTGCGGTTACGTCGGTACGCTCGGCAGCGGTATGGCAAAGATTGTCGGCAACAGCTCGATGACGACGCCGCCCTGCATCGAGCTTCATGAAACCCTAGCAGGATTTCGTGACAGCGGAGCCACGCATGCGGCCATTGAAGTTTCATCGCACGCGCTGGAGCAGAATCGTGTGGATGGGGTGCACTTTGATTCCGCAATATTCACCAATTTAAGTCGCGATCACATCGATTACCACGGCACCATGCGCGCGTACTTTGAGGCAAAGTCGGGTCTGTTCCTGAACAGAAACGTCCCCAATCGCATCGTCAGCGTGGATTCGGAATTTGGGGCCGAACTCGCGGATCGTTGCGGTGCCGACGTGGTGACAGTGTCAACCCGGTTTGACCGGGTTGCCAACGGGCGACCCTATGTTTTTGTTCGCGCCGTAGTTGCAACCCCGACCGGCTCGAAAATGTCGCTCGCAAGTTCGTGGGGGACCGCAGACATAGCATTGCCTTTGCCAGGTGATTTCAACGTAGCCAATGCAGTCCAGGTGCTGGCATTGATGTTATGCCAGGACGTGCCGTTCGATGATGCTTGTGAGGTCCTCGGTAAAGTGTCGGCGCCGCCAGGAAGGATGCAGGCGATACGGGTGCCTGGGGGCGAGGATCTGCCAGCGGTCTATGTCGACTACTCCCATACGCCGGCCTCACTTGAGGCCGCTTTGCGGGCTCTGCGTGGACATTGCAAAGGCAAGCTCTGGTGTGTCTTTGGTTGCGGCGGAGATCGTGATCGCGGCAAGCGTCCGATGATGGGCAAGGTCGCCGAGCGACTTTCCGATTTTCCGGTAGTGACAAGTGACAACCCGCGAACCGAAGAGCCGACGCAGATAATTGCTGACATTCTCGGCGGTATGAGCGACAGCGCAATCGCCGTCGACGATCGAAATGACGCGATCGCCCAGGCAGTTTCTGCTGCTGCCGCGTCTGACACAATTCTTATTGCAGGAAAAGGGCACGAGGACTACCAGGTGATCGGTACCGAACGCTTTCACTTTTCCGATGCCGAAGTTGCCGCCAGGTATCTAACCGCACGCGTTGGTGCAGGTTCGGATTCGAAATGATGGCCGGATCCCTTTCATATGCAGCAGAATCAATGGGCGGGACCCTGTATGGCGCCGACCTTGATTTTCGTGGCGTTAGTACGGATACCCGCACACTCAAGCCCGGGGAGTTGTTCGTTGCGCTGCAGGGCCCGAACTTCGACGGCACGAAATTCGTGCGCGATGCGGCTTTGCGTCAAGCGGCAGCCGCGGTTGTACCAAAAACTGTCGATACTGAATTGCCAATCATCGTGGTTGAAGACACATTGGCAGCGCTTGGAAGGCTTGGCGCCCATTGGCGACGGCAGATGCAGGCGACCGTTATTGGAATTACCGGCAGCAACGGCAAGACAACGCTGAAGGAATTACTGGCTAGCTGTTTGTCGATAACGGATCCGACCCTGGCGACGCACGGTAACCTGAACAATGAAATTGGCGTGCCGTTGATGCTCCTTCGTATGGGGGAAAATCACCGCTATGCTGTTATTGAGATGGGTGCCAATCACCCTGGCGAAATCGCCTATCTTACGTCGCTGGCAGGCCCGAGCCTGGTGGCGATCACGAATGCAGCTCCGGCCCATCTCGAGGGCTTCGGTTCCGTCGAGGGTGTGGCGCATGCGAAAGGCGAAATTCTTGCTGGCGAGGTCAGTCCCGACTACGCGATTCTCAACGCAGACGATGACTATTTCGATTATTGGAAAAGCCTCGTCGGTGATGCCGAAGTCTTAAGCTTCGGTTTAAGTGCAGAGGCAAATTTTCGCGCCAGCGGCATCGAGGCATCGGAAGGCGGATCCAGTTTCATTTTGCATATGCCGGACGGTCAGCTGTCGGTGTCGCTCTCTTTGCAAGGCAAGCATAACGTGCTGAACGCCTGTGCAGCGGCGGCGATTGCCCGTGCACTCGGTGTCTCCGGTCTTAATATCAAGAAGGGCCTGGAAGCGGTGCATCCCGTTCACGGACGGCTCGAGCCTGTACACAGCGCCAGCGGCGCGGTGCTTTTCGATGACAGCTACAACGCGAATCCGGTAAGTGTGCAGGCGGCCGCGGAATTTCTTGCCTCGCAAAGTGGCGAAAGCTGGCTGGTTCTCGGCGACATGGCAGAGCTCGGCGGCGACGGTGAGCTGTTGCACGCCCACACCGGCTGGGTTGCCAGAGAGGCCGGCGTATCTCACTTGCTGGCTACCGGGGATTTGTCAAAACGCACTGTAGAAGCCTTTGGAGATAAGGCGCACTGGTTTGCATCCATCGACGAGCTGATTGCCCACCTGCGAAGTTCAATTGGTGAGGGCGATGTTGTGCTGGTGAAGGGCTCACGGTCGATGGGAATGGAAAGAGTCGTCGAGGCGCTGATGGAAGAGCCAGCCAGAGTCGGGAGCGCCTGAAGATGCTTTTCTATCTCACCGAATACCTCTCCCAGTTTGAAACCGGCTTTAACGTTTTCAGCTACCTGACAATGCGAGCGATCCTGGGTGCACTAACGGCACTGGTTCTTTCGTTCATCATCGGTCCGAAAATGATTTCCCGTTTGAGTATGAATCAGCTGGGTGGCCAGCCCGTGCGTACCGACGGTCCCGACACGCATTTGTTAAAGGTCGGGACACCGACGATGGGCGGCGCACTGATTTTGACGGCGATAGTCGTTAGCACTGTTCTGTGGGCCGATCTCGAAAATCACTACATTTGGGTCGTTTTGTTCGTAACGCTTTCGTTTGGTGTCATCGGCTACGTTGATGACTACAAAAAACTGATCTTGCGGAACCCCGATGGAATGTCGGCCCGGCACAAACTCTTCTGGCAGTCAGCTGCCGCAATCATTGCCGCTGTCGCGCTATACATGATGGCGACTGATGAAATCAGTAATTCGTTACTGATTCCCTATTTCAAGGATCTGTGGCTGCCGCTCGGCATGTTCCAGATCGTTGTCACATTTCTTTTCATTGTTGGTTTTTCAAACGCCGTGAACCTGACGGACGGACTGGACGGTCTGGCCATCATGCCAACGGTGTTGGTCGGTGGGGCGCTTGGCGTGTTCGCCTACGTAACCGGCAATACGAATTTCTCTGAATACCTGGGTATTCCGTATGTTGCGGGTACCGGTGAAGTCCTGGTGTTCTGTTCAGCGCTTGCTGGAGCAGGACTCGGGTTTCTCTGGTTTAACACCTACCCCGCACAGGTATTCATGGGCGATATAGGTGCACTTTCGCTTGGTGCAGCTCTGGGTGTTGTAGCGGTCGTCGTTCGACAGGAAATCGTGCTCGCCATTATGGGCGGAGTTTTCGTCGTCGAAACAGTGTCGGTCATTATTCAAGTGGCGTCTTTTAAATTGACCGGCAAACGCGTATTTCGGATGGCGCCGCTACACCACCATTTTGAGCTCAAGGGCTGGGCAGAGCCGAAAGTGATTGTACGTTTCTGGATCATCACCGTAATCCTGGTGCTGATCGGTCTGGCGAGTCTGAAAATACGATGAGCGCGGCAGCGAAACGAAAATCCGCTTCAGCGACTACTGACCTTGTCTACGGGTTGGGTTCGACCGGCCTGTCGGTGGCGCGCTTTCTTGCACGCAACAACCAGGTCGCGCGATATGTCGACAGCCGCGCCGAGCCGCCCGGTATCGATGACCTCAGGGATATCTGTGGAGATGCGGAAACGTTCGTTGGCGAAACGCCAAAGAAACTTTTAAAGAATACATCGCGGATTATCGTATCCCCGGGAATATCGGATTCGGACGCGTATCTCCAGGCGGCGCGGGATGCGGGTATCGATGTCGTCAGCGATATCGAGTTGTTCGTGCATGAAGCAAAAGCTCCGATTGTTGCCGTCACCGGATCGAATGGAAAAAGCACGGTAACGACATTGCTGTCGCTGATGTGCGAGGCGGCCGGCAGGAAAGGGCTTGCTGGCGCGAATCTCGGTGTGCCGGCGCTCGATCTGCTGGACGAGGATCAACCCGATTTTTATTTGTTGGAACTGTCGAGCTTTCAATTACAGCGGACTGCAAATTTACCTGCGAAAGTAGCCGTGCTCCTGAATATCTCTCCCGACCATCTCGACTGGCATGCAGACGAAGATGAGTATCGCCGGGCCAAGTACCGAATTTTTGACCAGGCAGAAGCGGCCGTCGTTAATCGCGCCGACGATGAGGTCTGGCAACATTTACCGAAAGGAATTCACCAGGTCAGTTTCGGTCTTGATGAGCCGGAGGCAGGTCAGTATGGCCTGCTTGAAGATGCCGACGATTTGTTTCTTGCCCGCGGCGATCAACTGCTTCTGTCCGTCAGGGACATTGCAATGGTTGGCGCGCACAACCAGGCAAATGCACTCGCCGCTTTAGCTGCAGGTGAGCTGATCGGCCTCGAAATGTCGTCTATGTTGCAGGTGCTGAATGAATTTCCCGGTTTGCCGCACCGCATGCGGTTGGCCGGTCGAATCGCGGGCGTTCCCTACATCAATGACTCCAAAGCGACCAATGTTGGTGCCGCGATCGCGTCAGTGGAATCCATCGACGGTCTTGTTGTGCTTATTGCCGGCGGCCAGGGCAAAGGTGGCGATTTCGACAAGCTCGCCGTATCGACCTGTAGCCGCCTGCGCGCCGTCGTGCTGATCGGCGAGGATGCGCCTCAATTGGAGCAGGCTTTTAGCGGGCTGACACCAACAGAACGCGCGAGCGATATGAATGACGCTGTCGCCCGGGCGGCCGGACTCGCGGAATCCGGTGACACCGTATTGCTGGCACCCGCATGTGCAAGTTTTGATCAGTTTGCGAATTACCAGGCGAGGGGCGACGCATTCTGCAATGCCGTGGAGGCGCTGCAGCGATGACAACCGAGAGCGCAACAATGCCTTTCCCGGTGCGGCTTAAGACCCCGATCCGGCTGGATCCGGTATTGCTTGCAATTGTCACGACGTTGCTCTTCGGCGGCCTGGTCATCCTTGCTTCCGCCTCGATTTCTATCAGCGACAATTCGACGAATGACCCGTTTTTTTACGTAAGTCGACAGGCGGTCGCGGCACTCCTGGGGGGTGCTGCGGGGTTTGTCTGTTTATTCGTTCCCGTGCGTTTCTGGATCAGCACGGGGCCCCTGATGTTGTTAGTTGCTTTCGCGTTGTTGCTGCTTGTCCTGGTTCCCGGTCTGGGTTACTCGGCAAACGGTAGCACTCGGTGGATCAGGCTTGGTATTTTCAACCTGCAGGCTTCGGAGCCGGCACGGCTATGCCTGATGATTTACCTGGCCGGTTACCTGGTACGCCAGAACAAGTCAATTCGGGAACAATTCACCGGGTTCCTGAAGCCAATCGTTGTACTGGTTATCGCCAGTACCTTGTTGCTGCTGGAGCCGGACTTTGGTGCGGCAATTGTCCTTGTTGCCACGGCATTCGCGATGATGTTCGTTGCAGGTGCGCGATTTCGTGATTTCTCGGTATTCGCGGGGCTCGCCATGGTCGCGGCCGCGTTGCTCGTGATGACCAAGGAATATCGACTGGAGCGCCTGACCGGATTTATGGATCCCTGGGCAGACCCGTTTGACTCCGGATTCCAGTTAACGCAATCGCTGATTGCCATTGGGCGCGGCGAATGGTTTGGCGTGGGGCTTGGTGACGGCGTGCAGAAACTGTTTTATCTGCCGGATGCGCATACCGATTTTGTTTTCGCCGTATTTGCAGAAGAGTTTGGCCTCATCGGGTCTATCTTCCTGATTTCGCTGTTCGCTGCATTATTGTGGCGAATTTTTCGCATCGGCATTCATGCCGCCAATGCGGAGCGATTTTTCGAAGCTTACCTGGCGATCGGTATAGGTACGTGGCTTGGACTGCAGGCCTTTATCAATCTTGGCGTAAATATGGGCCTGTTGCCGACGAAGGGGCTGACGCTTCCGCTGGTCAGCTACGGACGCTCCAGCATGATCGTTGCGATGATCAGTATCGGTATCCTGTTTCGAATCCACCATGAATTGCAGGTTGATGCCCGACCTAAAACGCGTCGCAAAACGGCTCGGAGGTCACAAGCATGAGCTCGCGGCCGATTATGATCCTCGCCGGTGGTACGGGAGGCCATGTTTATCCCGCGCTCGCCGTAGCCAGGGCACTGCAGGCGCAATCGCAGGAAGTGGTATGGCTCGGTACACGCCGTGGAATCGAATCACGAATCGTGCCGGAAGCTGCGATTCCCATCGAGTGGGTAGCCATTAGCGGTCTGCGTGGGAAAGGATTTGCTGCGTTATTGCTTGCGCCGTTCAAGCTTCTGTATGCCTTGTCGCAATCGCTGTACGTGATGTGGAAACACCGGCCGGCCGCTGTGCTGGGTATGGGCGGCTTCGTCAGCGGACCCGGCGGTCTTGCTGCGTGGCTGACTCGTCGACCACTCGTCATTCATGAACAAAACGCTATTTCAGGATTAACCAACCGTCTTCTGGCGCGTCTTGCCCGGGTTGTGCTGCAGGCCTTCCCGGGCAGTTTTAAAGCCAGTGTCAACGCGGAGACCGTGGGCAATCCCGTACGACAGGATATCGCTTCCATTGAAGATCCCGCCTTGCGCTTTGCCGGCAGGGAAGGGCCGATAAGGCTGCTGGTTCTTGGTGGCAGCCTCGGCGCGCTGGCCCTGAACCAGGTTGTGCCGGCAGCGCTTGAGTTATTGCCGTCCGGGGCCCGTCCCGTCGTTCGTCACCAGACCGGGCAGCGGACGTTAGCTGAAGCCCGTGCGGCTTATGAGCAACACGGCATCGATGCGGATCTTTCACCTTACATAGAAGACATGGCCGAGGCATACAGCTGGGCCGATCTCGTGATTTGCAGAGCTGGCGCGCTCACGGTCGCCGAACTATCGGCGGCCGGCCTGCCAGCTATCTTTGTGCCATTTCCATCGGCTGTCGACGATCACCAGACCGCAAATGCGCAGCCGATGGCCAATGCGGGAGCCGCAGCGGTGGTACAGCAAAGTGATCTCAGTGGTGAATCGCTGGCTGGGTTGCTGACGAGTTGGCTTGGAAGTCGCGATGCGCTACTCGAACGCGCACTGAAGTCACGTACGCTTGCACAACCCGAAGCACTGAACCGGATTACAGCGCGCTGCCTGGAATGTGCGGGGGTGACCGCATGATCAAGCGAATGCGCCGCATCAACCGGGTTCACTTCGTCGGTATAGGCGGTTCCGGCATGTCCGGCATTGCGGAAGTGATGCTCAGCCTGGGCTATGAAGTGCAGGGCTCCGATCTGAAAAGGAATGCGGCGGTACAGCGACTGGAAAGCCAGGGCGCTACGGTTTTTATCGGCCATGACGCCAGCAACATAAAAGACGCCGACGCAGTCGTTGTGTCGAGTGCTGTAGACGAAACCAATCCGGAAGTCTCGGCGGCACGGGAGGCGTTGCTGCCGATCGTTCCACGTGCAGAAATGCTGGCCGAACTGATGCGATTTCGTTATTCGATTGCAGTCGCAGGGACGCACGGGAAGACCACGACGACAAGTCTTGTCGCCAGCGTTCTGGCTGAAGGCGGACTTGACCCGACCTTTGTCATCGGCGGTCGTCTCAAGAGCGCGGATGCCAATGCGCGGCTTGGGCAAGGTGAGTACCTGGTTGCCGAGGCGGACGAGAGCGACGCCTCGTTCGTTCACCTGAAGCCGATGCTGGCGATTGTGACGAACATTGATGCCGATCACATGGCTACGTACGACGGCGATTTTGAAAAGCTCAAAAGTGGCTTTATTGAATTTCTCCATAACCTGCCGTTCTACGGGCTGGCTATTCTTTGCGCGGATGATCCGGGCATTAACGAAATACTGACAGATGTTGGTCGCTCTATCCTGACCTACGGCGTAGACAGCGAAGCCGATATTCGTGCAGAAAATATCAGCTTCTCGGGTGGCAGCACGTCGTTCGATGTTCGTCGAGATGGCCGCGGTGAGCCGCTTCATGTCCGTCTGCGACTACCGGGTATGCATAACGTAAGAAATGCGCTGGCGACAATCGCCGTCGCAAGCGAGCTACAGATCAGCGATCAGGCCGTGGTCGCTGCACTCGACAAATTCGAGGGCATCGACAGGCGATTCCAGAGACTTGGAGACGTTAATACCAGTAAAGGAAAAGTGATGCTGGTTGACGATTACGGGCATCATCCAACGGAGATCGCGGCAACGTTGGCTGCGGCCCGGTCCGGCTGGCCAGGCAAGCGCGTCGTTCTTGCATTTCAACCTCATCGTTACACGAGGACGCGCGACTTACTCGACGATTTCGCATCGGTGCTGGGTCATGCTGATGTGCTGCTGGTACTTGAGGTTTATGCGGCTGGCGAGGAAGCAATCACCGGCGCCGATGGAAGGGCAATTGCACGCGCCGTGCGCACGCGTGGTGGTGTCGAGCCTGTATTTGTCGAGAGGCTTGATCAGCTGCCAACCGTCCTCGAGGGGTTGCTGCAGGATGGTGATCTCTTGCTGACGATGGGTGCCGGCGACATTGGTGCATTTGCAGCCGAGCTGCCCGGCCACCTCGAACGAATGCCGCAATTGAAGGTGCATAAATGATGGCGGCCGAGAAGTTGCCTGAGGTTGCCGGTGAGCTCAGGTACAACGAGCTCATGAGCGGCCATACGTCGTGGCGTGCCGGCGGGCCTGCTGAAATATTTTTCCGCCCTGAAAGTCTCGACGACTTGTCGCAGTTTCTATGTTCACTTGACAACAACGTGCCTGTTTTCTGGTTCGGACTTGGCAGCAATCTGCTGGTTCGCGATCGTGGCCTGCCGGGTGTCGTTATTGCCGCGTCAGGTTTATTCACGAATCTCGAACGGTCCGGTTCGCATTCGGTCATTGCAGGTTCCAGCGTGCCTTGCACGCAACTTGCGCGGCAATGTATTCGCTGGAATCTCGGGCCCTCAGAATTCTTTGCAGGCATACCCGGTCTGCTGGGGGGCGCCCTTGCGATGAATGCCGGTGCGCATGGCAGCGAAACATGGGAACGCGTTCGGTCGGTCCGGACGATCGATCGTTACGGTGAGTTGCGCCGGCGTTTGCCGGAAGAATACGGAATTGCCTACCGCAGTGTGCAGGGTCCCGCGGACGAATGGTTCATCGAGGCTGAGCTTCACTTTGAGCCTGGTGTAGATGCCAGTATGGAAACTTTGCGGCAAATGCTGGCACGGCGAAAGGAAACGCAGCCACTGGGTTTGCCAAGCTGCGGATCTGTTTTCCGCAATCCTCCCGGCGATTTTGCTGCACGTCTCATCGAGGCAAGTGGCCTTAAGGGATGCCGAATCGGAGAGGCAGAGGTTTCGGAGAAGCACGCGAATTTCATCATCAACCGTGGCGAGGCGAGCGCAGCGGACATAGAGAATCTCATCCGCCATGTTCAGCAAACAGTCGCAGATCAGAGCGGTATCGAATTGATTCCGGAAGTTCGAATTGTAGGGGTAGCGGAACAATGACCGTCACCCTGATAGACGAACGCAAGGCAGTCACCGATGCGGCAGAGTTCGGGCGCGTTGCAGTCATGTTCGGCGGGAGTTCCAGTGAGCGCGAGGTTTCCCTGGACTCCGGCCAGGCGGTGCTCCGGGCGCTGCAGTCTCGCGGCATCGACGCACATGGCTGGGATCCGGCAGAACGCAGCCTCGTTGAATTCGCGTCCGCCGGATTTGATCGCGTCTGGATCGCATTGCATGGACCTGGTGGTGAAGACGGTGCGCTTCAGGGAGCGTTGCAATGGCTCGGCGTGCCATACACGGGAAGCGGTGTAATGGCTTCGGCACTCGCGATGGACAAAGTTCGGAGCAAACAACTTTTCAGGGAAGCAGGCATCGACACGCCTGATTTTGCCGTCGTTATGACCGCCGGCGATGCAAAACTTGCGGCCGACAAGCTTGGCTATCCCCTGTTCGTCAAGCCTTCGGGGCAAGGCTCCAGTGTTGGCATGAGCAAGGTGTTTGATGCAGCGGAGCTACCCGCAGCGGTTGAACTGGCGCTCGGTTTTGGTGGTCCGGCTTTGGCCGAGCGCTGCATAGTCGGTGCAGAATCGACCGTTGCCGTTCTGCAGGGACAGGCATTACCCAGTATTCGTATCGAGACGCCGCGGGTTTTCTATGACTATCGTGCGAAATACGAATCAGACCAGACCCAATATTTCTGTCCCGGGACCGAGGACGCCGAACTGGAAGCCGCATTTCATGACATGTCGCTGGCGGCATTTGCGGTGCTCGGGTGTACCGGCTGGGGCCGCGTCGATTTCATGACGGGGAATGACGGTGTTCCACAAGTTATTGAAATTAATACAGTTCCTGGCATGACCAGCCACAGTCTTGTACCTATGGCGGCCAAGGTGGCGGGCATTGATTTTGCGGAACTGTGCTGGCGTGTCCTGGAAACCAGTATCAGCGACTTGCCCTCGGCAAGAACGGAGGGCCCGGCCTCTTCGGGTGCCTGGGTCGATGCCGTGCCAAAGGCAGAGAGGAGTAGCGGCTGATGGTTCGCAAGCAAGCTAAACGCCGAAAGCAGAAGAAGGCGCCAAAATTTCAAATGCCGGCGATTCCGTTCAGGCGACTTTCTGCATTGTTGTTTGCCGGGGCGATCATTTTCCTGAGCTATCAATTCAGTGCGGAGATGCTCGATCAGCCGATCTCTTCGATCACTATCGAGGGGCCGTTTCAACGTGTCAGTGCCTTGCAGATTGAAGAAGCGATCAGCGACGAACTCGGAACCGGATTCTTCAGCGCCAACCTCAACAGCATTCGCAGTCGAGTTGTCGATCTTGCATGGGTCGACCAGGCAACGGTGGCTCGCCGTTGGCCAGGTACGCTTGTTATTGGCATCACCGAGCAGGTTCCTGCGGCAATTTGGGGTGAGCGAGGACTGATGAATACCCGCGGTGACCTTTTTGTCACTGATGCGCGTCATGTGCCTGCGGAATTGCCGCGGCTTAGTGGTCCTGAAGGGCTGTCGTCAGTGGTGGCCCAGCGATACCTTGCAATGCGGGAGAAGTTGATTCCCTTCGGCCTCGATCTTCGCCAGGTCCAACTGGATGCAAGGGGCGCATGGGAATTGAAATTGAGCAATGGTGTGGATATCAGGCTGGGTCGTCGCGACGTTGATGAGCGTGCGGCGCTGTTCCTCGATGTTGCTGCGAAAATTATCTCCAGCCGCGAAGCCGAAATTGAGTTTGTCGATATGCGTTATAGCAATGGATTCACGATTGGCTGGAAGAATGGTGCACGTTCGCCTGTCGCGGATCCCCAGTCAGGTGATGCCGGAATGGTTGCAGGCTTGTGAACAAGAAGAACGACAAAAACATGATCGTCGGCCTGGACATAGGTACGTCGAAGGTTGTTGCGATCGTGGGTGAGGTGGGCGAAGACGGCAAGATCGAGGTGATCGGCATCGGTTCGCACCCATCGCGCGGCCTGAAGAAAGGCGTTGTCGTCAATATAGAGTCGACCGTCCATTCAATTCAGCGCGCGATTGAGGAAGCGGAGTTGATGGCCGGATGCGACATTCACTCTGTTTACGCGGGAATCGCGGGAAGCCATGTGAGAAGTCTGAATTCACATGGAATCGTGGCCATTCGCGATAAAGAAGTGAGTGCCGGAGACCTCGATCGCGTCATCGATGCCGCCGGCGCCGTCGCCATTCCAGCTGATCAGCGGATTCTGCACATACTGCCGCAGGAATTCCTGATCGATAACCAGGAGGGAATTCGCGACCCGATCGGCATGTCCGGAGTTCGGCTGGAAGCCAAGGTGCATATGGTGACCGGTGCCGTCAGCGCGGCACAGAACATCGTGAAATGTGTGCAGCGATGCGGACTGGAAGTTGACGACATTGTCCTGGAACAGCTGGCGTCCAGCTATTCGGTTTTGACCGAGGATGAAAAAGAATTGGGTGCCTGCATCGTCGATATCGGTGGCGGAACGACGGATATTGCCGTTTTCCTGGGTGGCGCAATTCAGCATACAGCCGTGATTCCCATCGCCGGTGACCAGGTTACCAATGATATTGCGGTCTCGATGCGTACGCCCTTGCAGTACGCCGAAGAAATCAAGATCAAATACGCCTGCGCCCTGTCGCAGCTCGCGAATCCGGACGAGACGATTGAAGTACCCAGCGTTGGTGATCGACCACCTCGTCGTTTAGCCAGGCAGACATTGGCAGAGATTGTTGAACCACGATTTGAAGAACTATTCGGCCTCGTGCGTGATGAACTGAGACGAAGCGGGTTCGAAGAGCTGATTGCTGCGGGTGTCGTGATCACTGGCGGCAGCGCGAAAATGGAAGGGGCGGTGGAACTGGCCGAGGAAGTGTTCCACATGCCCGTGAGGCTCGGTTCGCCGCAATATTTCGAGGGCCTTCTTGAGGTCGTGCGAAACCCGATTCACGCGACCGGTGTTGGCCTCTTGCTCTATGGCTGCGAAACGATCGCGCGCCAGGGGAATCGATCAACGCCTGTCGGCGGCAGTATTGGCGATATGTGGGGTCGAATGAAATCGTGGTTCCAGGGACAGTTTTGAGTGAGCGCTTCAGCTTGCTGAAGCATGTAAATAACGAGTGAGTTAGAAAACAAAAGTTGAGCGGAGGTACACATGTTTGAATTAATGGATGCGCACAGCCAGAGCGCCGTCATCAAGGTGATTGGTGTTGGTGGTGGCGGCGGAAACGCAGTTGCCCACATGGTGAACGCGGGAATAGAAGGGGTCGATTTTATTTGTGCCAACACCGATGCGCAGGCGCTCAACAGTGCCCGCGTGCGAACGGCACTGCAAATCGGCTGCAATATAACGAAGGGTCTTGGTGCTGGTGCTAATCCTGATATCGGCCGGCAGGCCGGCATGGAGGATCGCGACCGTATTCAGGAGGTCATTGAAGGGGCAGACATGCTTTTCATCACGGCCGGGATGGGAGGTGGCACGGGCACCGGTGCTGCACCGGTTGTGGCCCAGGTAGCGAAAGAACTGGGCATTTTGACTGTCGCTGTTGTGACCAAGCCGTTCATCATGGAAGGCGGCAAGCGAATGATGATTGCGGACCACGGGATCAGCGAGCTTGGCAAGTATGTCGATTCCCTCATCACGATACCCAACGAAAAATTGCTGACGGTTCTTGGCGGAGAGACGACATTGCTGGACGCATTCCGGGCAGCCAACGAAGTATTGCAGGGTGCTGTTCAGGGAATTGCCGAGTTGATCACGCGACCGGGCCTGATCAACGTTGACTTTGCTGACGTCAAGACCGTGATGGCCGAGATGGGCATGGCCATGATGGGATCCGGAACGTCATCCGGAGAGGATCGGGCACGGGAGGCTGCCGAGGCCGCCATTTCGAGTCCGCTTCTTGAGGATATCAACCTGGCAGGTGCAAACGGCATCCTGGTCAATGTTACCGCGGGAATGGATCTTTCCATTGGTGAGTTCCAGGAAGTAGGTAACACGATCAAGGAATTTGCATCAGACGACGCAACCGTTGTGATTGGCACCGTCATCGATCCGGATATGCAAGACCGGATAAGGGTGACGGTCGTTGCGACAGGATTGGGACATCATGCTGCGCAGGCCGGTGCGCCGATACGGGTCGTCAAGCGTCCGTCGGCTGTTGGCATGGAGCCTAATTATCAGCAGCTGGACAAACCGACAGTGCAGCGTAAAAGAGCAGTAGGAGATGGGTTGGAAGACGCCAGCCTCCAGGAAGAATTGCTGGATATCCCAGCCTTTCTCAGGAGACAGGCAGACTGAGAGAACGGCGCACCGACCGTGCCTCACTCACTCGACGCGGTCTAAATGGGTGCGACCACCTCCGCTCCGGCCGGGCAGGCTGCTATTTGCGCTTGCCCGGCCAGTTTCCGGGCTTTTCGTTCCTTGGTGTGGTTTCAATCGATATGATAGGATCTCGCGCTGAAACCATCGAAACAATGCCCGTAAGTCCTTGAATACCTACCGGGTTCTTCAAACATGCTCAGACAACGAACGCTGAAAACTGCCATCCGGGCAACCGGTGTCGGCCTGCATACGGGCGAAAAAGTGTATATGACACTTCGGCCGGCCGCAGAAAATGCAGGCATCATCTTTCGTCGTGTTGACCTCGATGAGCCTGTCGATATTCCTGCTGACGCTCGCCTGGTTGGCGAAACGATGCTTGGCACCACGTTGATCCAGGGTGGCGTGAAGATCGCTACCGTGGAGCACCTGATGTCGGCGGCTGCTGGCCTGGGCATTGATAACATGCATGTCGATCTGTCGGCGCCGGAAGTTCCGATCATGGACGGCAGCGCGGGCCCGTTTGTTTTCCTGCTGCAATCAGCCGGCATCGAAGAACAGAATGTCGCCAAGAAGTTTGTTCGGATCAAAAAGAAAATTCGGGTCGAAGAGGGCGATAAATGGGCCGAGTTTACTCCGTTCAATGGTTTCAAAGTCAATTTCGGCATCGCGTTCAACCACCCTGTGTTTAATAAACTGAGCCAGGATGCCACGATCGATTTTTCTTCTACGTCATTCCTGAAAGAAGTCAGCCGCGCGAGAACATTTTGTTTTCTACGTGACGTTGAGGCATTGCGGGCACGCAACCTGACACTTGGCGGCAGCATGGACAACGCCATCGTCCTTGATGACTATCGCATTCTCAACGAGGACGGGCTGCGGTACGCCAACGAATTTGTGATTCACAAGATTCTTGACGCGATAGGCGATATTTACCTGCTTGGTCACAGCCTGATTGGCGAGTTTTCGGCACACAAGTCGGGCCACGACCTTAATAACAAGTTGCTGCGCGCATTACTCAAAGACAAATCGGCGTGGGAAGAGGTCACGTTCAGCGACCCGAAGAAAGCCCCGATTTCTTACGCGACGCCTGCGTACGCCTGAGTCTCAGATTTCCGCCATTTTGCCAGACTTCGGTTAATCGAAGACGCCATCGAGCGCGACGACAGAAGTTCCACCATCGCTTCGATCCACTCGAAATACGAATTCCTTCAAATCTTCGCCAGCTAAGGATTTCAAAATCATATCTGTTTGAGCGTTTTCTATTGGAAACCACAGATAATCCCAGTTGGCAATGACGTCCTGAATTTTTGCAGGATCTCTGGTCAGATATTCCGGGTCTGTCACAACCTCTGTATGCACCGGTGACATATCGAAGAGAAAAATTCGGCGACGTATTCCGTTGTAATCGAAGACCGGCAAATAGATCCACACACGATTATGGTTTCCGGCCAAGTTCCGAATGTTATCTATGTAGGGCTTCATTTGCTGACGTATCTCTGGGGATACGTGGGGCTTATATAGCGGTTCTAAATGCGGCGTCTCGACAACAAAAAGAGTTGCAAGTAGCGCGGCGAAAATCGTTGCCGAACGACTCCCTTTTCGACCAAATGGAAGGCGAATCGCCTCTTCATCTCGAGTCGAAAAGCTCGGGAGCAATGGTAGGAATGCAAAAAGCAGAATTGGCAGCAAGGCGGTATGAACGTAGCGAAGATAAGACGGTAATATCATGCGTCTTTCGCCAAATGCGAAATGGTAACTGAGGAATAGTATCGCTATGTAGACTATCGTGGTCAAAACCAAACCGGTCCCCCCTATGGCCCAGCGCCACCGATCCTGAGGAGATACGAGTCGATACAGGACAATTATCTGCCAGAACACGAACAGTAATATGAGAGATGATGTGGTCATCCGGAAGCTGGATGTAAAAGCTGGCATAAGTTCGTAGTTAAATTCGGCGAACTCGGTAAACAACTCGTCCTTGCTTATTTGTTGTTTAAAAATGACCTGCCAGAACCTGCGGGTCAATTCAGCATGTTCATCGTCACTAAGTTCGCTTTTACCGTTAACAATGCCGGAAAGAATCCCGCCTGTTGAATACGTTGATTGCGGGATGCCGGCGGAATTCCTATTCGCATTCCATGTTGTCGCAATTAGACCAGAACTTGCGATGCAGACAATAGCCAATGTTCCTGCCTTAATGACGCCGCGTAGGGGTTCCTTGTTGTCTGCCTTAAATGCTGCCCGCCAAAAAATCAACAGTGCAAAAATACCAGATGCCGCAACTGCGAAATAAAGACCTGCGTCTTTGATGAGTACAAGCGTTGTTATTGGTAGGAAATACGATAACAGTCGGGTTGCCGACTGATCTTCCAGGTCCAGCATGAAATTAAAAAGTGTTCCCGCAAACCAGGCGCCTAGCAAATGATCAACATACAGGCTCGCGAAGCCGTGACCAAAATTGGAGAGACCCAGCGCAACAAGCGCAAAGACAGCCAGTAACCAATAGAGCTGTCGAAGTTTTACGTTCTGCCATAAAACAAGGAGGGGAATCATTAGCAGGCAAAATTGCGCTAGATAGGCGTTTGCTTCTGATGAAAAAGAGAAACGAAGAAAAAAGTATTGCCAAAGTGGTGCGCCGGGTGGGTAGCGAAGAACCATTGCGTTGCTATCAGCGCTCCACAGCATGTCTTTTGCCAGCAGTTCTTTCAGAAAGACGCCCCAATGTGAGAATTCGTCGTACAAATAAAAGGTGGCATCGTGATGTAAAAGCGCGAACAAGCTGCAGAGAAACAGAAGTATACCGAGTGGCAAAGGCAACGGTGTCTTTTGAATAATCAGGCGGGCGGTCTCGCTGATTGCCAGAAACGATCCGCAAATAATTAGTACCAAAGTAGTTGGCTGCAATAGGCCCGCCAGGGAGCCGAAATAAAGTACCAGCAAAATCGCTGATGCGCTGTGCAATGCTGCTGATGAGCTGCGTGAATCTGTGACGCGCCGCCAAAAAAGAATGTATCCAAGCAAAGGTATAAGAACTAGCAGCGCCATATGATCATTCGTCTCCGGAAACTACGATCAAGGGTCAACCGCATCAGTCTTGCGGACAATCTTGTATACGCGCGCATATGCGAAATCACGTCCACCGCCAATTGGGATTTCGTCGATCAACTGATACTCGCTCGGTATATCCTCTCCAAACGTCAGCGCAATAAACAACGGTGCATTTCGGCCGACCACTCTCTCAATTGGCGAGGCCTGCATGATTCCTTGCAGGTTTTCCTCGAAAGCGCCGTACATTCGAACAAAGATGTAATCGACATTTGGCACTTGTTCCAGGAATTGCACTGGATCAAGTTGCAGCATTGTGTCAACTTCCCGGATCTTTTCCTCGTGTTGCGGCGTCATAATGAAATTGTTCGCGATAACGCTGCAGTCGGTGTGATATCGAATATAGTGACCGTCATCGCTATAGGACAAAGCAACGCCAGGATCTTCGGCGCAGCTCTTGGCAAGACTCTTGTAGAGATAGCGTGACGCCGCGTACTCGTAATCCATTCCGGCAGGATATTTTCGGATCAGGCGGTTCTTCAAGGGTGGCTGGAATGCGATCGCTACAACCAACAACGAAATCGCAGTTGTTGCCAAATTCGAAACCCCGAAACGTCTGCTTTGTTCCTGTATCAACAGGACCGACGCGATCATCAGTGCCCATGTGCCGAACGGATTAAAACGAATCTGCGTTAGAAGGAGCAGGAGTCCAAGTACGACAAAGATCGAAAAGAAGATTTCTGCGGGATTCTTTGCCCGCCACCCGCGTATTGCATACACCACGATGAGGATTGGCGAGAGAAAAACAAACCAGCTATAGAACGAAGAAAGCCACGGAATGCCATTAGGGTCCTGCAAGCGGAGGATAGGGCTTCTCACCTCCGAGATCTGGTCCAGCAAAATGAGATCTCCGCCAAGAAATGCGGCACCTATCAAAATCCGGGCAAGTAACGGACTGGTGAGGGCGATGACCAGCAGGAGCAACATCCCGGTATTCTTGAAGTCGAACTGGCGTAGCCCAAGAAAAATGATTCCTGTGGCACTGCAGCAAGCAATATAGAGATGGAACCACGACAGTGTCCAGAATTCGAATTGCATATCCCAGAAAGGCGCCGACGGCAGCAGAATCAGAACTGTGCTGCTTATCAGGGCGCCAGCGAACCAATATAGCTGTCGCACGCCAGGAAGGTTCCCTCGCAACCACACGATAAGAAGACAGAGCAGCACAGGGATTTGCAGGATGAAAAGCCCGTTGTGAAATGCAGGGGCTATTCCAAGAACGACACCTAAGGTCACAGCGGATTTTGGTTTCTGACTGGCCGAAAAAAAATAAAGTCCGGACCATAACGTCGCAAGGATGAAAGTCAGTTCGATATAGTGATGGTCGATGTTTCCGACGCCGTGCATGGTTTGGGTCAGTGGCATCATGGCAAAACCAAACGAGGCGACGGCCGTCATTGACGGGCTGAGCCCAACTCGCCGGCCAATCAACGTTAGTAAGCCAATATTGACGCATAACCAGGCGACCGGAACATGGGCGAGAAATGCCATCGGCTCCAACGATGGACGAAGCCATAATGCAAATGAAAGTGCGGCTGCCATCAGGTAGTCATAGCCCCAGGGCCAGTTGATCCAGCTTCCCTCAGGTACGTGGATCATGGTGTCGAATTGGTAAAAACCCCGCTCACCGATTGCCGCGTCAAGAATGCGTCTTGCGTGATAAAAAGAGTCAACGCTGACTGGAATGTACTCTCCGTCGACATAGGATGCGGAAGTGACGAGCAATGCGAGTGTTATGGCCACTGCGGAGGTGAGCAGCCAGGCAGCAACATAGAATGTGTTACTTCTCATAGTCATCTGTCCGATTTGCAGCGAGCCTGTCATGACCCGGTCCTGTTTGCTCGCCGTGCGACGATAAACACGTTCTTGCCAAGAAGTTTTGCGCACGGAACAGACAGGAGTCGACTCGCTGGAAATAAATATCGATCATAGAGTCCGATCATCTTCGCGTTCAGTGGTGCGGGCTCCGGGCCGTCGAAAAGTTTGAAGGCCAGCGTCGCGAAAAAGCCAAGGGCGTCGAAATAAGCGCTTTTTTCGACCTTGAATCCTGCGTTTTCGACCAGTTTGCGCAACCCGGATAATCGATACCGGCGGTGGTGCCCGACATGTGAGTCCATCGATGTGTATAAAGCCATAAAGGCAGGTACATAAATGAGCAACCGTCCACCAGGTTTGACGACACGATAAATTTCATCCATTGCCGCTGAATCGTCCTCGATGTGTTCGAGGACGTTTAACGTAAAAAGATAATCAATGCTGTTGTCGGCAATCTCCGTCAGGCTTCCAAACGACCTGTATCCCTGTTTGGACAGGTGTTTCTGTGCGGCTTCGTCAGGTTCGACGCAATAAATTTTTTCTGGCGCCAGAGGAGCGCTGTTGCTAAACGTGCCGATACCTGCACCGAAGTCCAGGGCGGTCGTTGCATCTCCCGCGTAACGTCGAATCAACTCCCGAAGAAAGCGATTGTACTTGTGGGCTTCACGCATCACTTCGAGATTTTCACCACCAGAGTGTTGGTGAAACGAATCGGTTACATTCGAATTTTCGATCATGATTGAGTGTGTCCGAATACCAGGTACTTCGATGCCACGAAATTGAAAATCAACGCAATTGATGCCGCCATACCTAGCGGAATCAGTGGCCAGTCAGCGAGTGCCTGGTAGCGCGAGACGAGCCAGAAAAATATCCCCATGTTAAGAAGTGAGCCAATACTGTTCACAGCCGCGTATCGACCCCATTCCCCAACCATGCCCCTATTCTCGTGATTTGCAAAAGTTCGTTGGCGATTAAGAAACCACGTCACTGTCACGGCGGCAGAAAACGAGGCTAGCCGGGCAGGCAGCAGTTCTACGTCATAAATGCTGTTCAAGACCGTCAATATTCCACCGTCTACAATAAATCCCACGCCGCCAATGATGGCAAAGCTTGAAGCCTGGCGTCCGGTCGACCACATTACTTCAGTACAGGCGACGGTTTTCGGCGATCCTGGCCAAGCCACGTCAGGCTTAGATAGTGGAGGCGCTTTGCTTCTCGCCGACCGCGCGCAACGGAATCGAGCACGAGTCCTGTTGTAAGCGAGAGGAAGGCCAGGATCATGACGCTGGCCGACAAAATCGCTGTCGGCAGCCTCGGCACCAGTCCCGTATCCATGAATTCCAGTGCCACTGGAATTCCCAGGATCAGCGAGACTATTGCCAGCAGAGAAAATGCAATTGAGTAGAAAAAGAATGGTCTCTCATCTTTTGTCAACACGAGGATCATCCAGAGAATTTTGAATCCGTCACGATAGGTATTCAGCTTGCTCGCACTTTCGTCCGGCCTGTCCTTATACGGCGTTTCTGCTTCAGTCATTGGCATGTTTAAGGACAGCGCGTGGACAGTCAGCTCTGTTTCAATCTCGAAGCCGGTCGACAGGGCGGGAAATGATTTGACAAATCGGCGTGAAAAAATACGGTAACCGGAGAGAATGTCGTCGCACCGCTTGCCGAAAATCCAGTTGACGATTCCGGTTAACAAGCGATTGCCGAACTGGTGACCGAATCGATACGCCTTGGCGATGTCGGTTACTCGTCGCGCGTTGACGAGATCACAATGCTGGCTGAGGAAGACGTCCAACAGCTGGCGAACGCTGGCGGCATCGTAGGTATCATCGCCATCCACAAGAACGTAGATAGATGCTTCGATGTCTGAAAACATTCTGCGAACAACATGTCCCTTGCCTTGCTGTGGCTCATTACGAACGATAGCACCACTCTGTGCCGCCACTTCAGCTGTGCGATCGCTGGAATTGTTGTCATAGACGTAAATGGTCGCTCCGGGCAGCTGCTGCTGAAAATCCCGTACAACATTCGCTATGGTTGCCTCTTCGTTGTAGCAGGGAACCAGGACGGCAATGTCAGTATCTGACAACTCATTCTTTTCACGCGTGTTTTCGCTCATCAAATGTTCGCTCGTAAATTCTTGAAACAGTGCGAATAGTCATTCGACACAGGGCGCACATATTTCGTATTCCACTTGCCGATGTTCAAATCAGCTGAATCAGCAAAATTCGTTTGTTGTCTCGTCCTGATGGTCGATTTTATGGGTGTCGATCGCTCTACGACCCGAAACAACAAGGACGACGATACCGCAACATAACGCAAGAAACATGGCATACATCACGTTGTGCGAGAACAGCTTTACCCGTCTGTATTGGAATGTGGACGCCGTCTCAGGACGGCAAGGGAACACAAATGAGCGCGATCCTTTACGTTGTCTCCCTGGCACGAGACAGAACTTCGGAATCCATGCTTATCGGCTTACCCTGACCGTGCAGCCAGCGACATCAATGCCCGTTTTCTTCGCGATTTCAATCAACTGTTCGGTCTCGAATCGGAGGCGCGAGGCCCATGCGGGCGAGCTGCAAACGAGCACCAGGTCACCGTTGTCCCGAACGTTTGCGGCAATCAGGTTCTCGGCGAGTTCCGGGGGCAAACCAGCCTGCAACGCACTCGTCAATGAGTCCATATGTTGAGCACGTTGGATAATTTTATCCAAACTCTTGTTTTCGTGGGATTTCAGCAGGTTTTCGAGCTTGGTTATCGGCATGGAAATGTGACGGAGTCGGCGATTTTTACGGGTGCTCAGTGACTGAAATCATAAATCGGAACAGCGGATCTTGTAATAAAAAGCTTAATTTTGCATATTGACGGTCCGATAAAGGCATACCCGGCGAAAGACGGGGACGCAAAACCACCGATCTAAGGGGCTGTTTGC
This sequence comes from Woeseiaceae bacterium, assembly GCA_024640345.1. Taxonomy (GTDB): domain Bacteria; phylum Pseudomonadota; class Gammaproteobacteria; order Steroidobacterales; family Woeseiaceae; genus SZUA-117. The sequence continues at coordinate 8,074 of JAHEFD010000005.1, read as the reverse complement.
CCTAAGATAGCGGGGCCACCGAAGTGAATGAAGTCTGCAGGCCAATAATAATGAGATCGCGTCAGCCGTGGCAGCGCTCCTGCCAGTCAATTACATTTAAATCAACGACTTATAAGTTGATCGGGTCGCGTCCGGGGATCGTCCAATGAACGTAGTTATTTTCGGCAAGGGGTTTGGAAAACCTCGCCAACTGAACCTGTCCGGTCGCATGGCAGGCGCCTTAACTGCGGTAATTTTCGGGCTCCTTGGAATAGCAATGTTTGGCGCAGGCTACTGGTATTCTGCGCAAACCGGATCCGGAATCAGCCAGGCGGAGGTTGCGACGCTATCTGAAGAACTGGTCGCGCAGAAAGGACAGATTCAACAGACGCGTCAGGAAACGGAAGACACGCTGGATGCCCTGGCAATCCGGATTGGCCAGATGAATGCACGGGTTATCCGACTGGATGCACTGGGCCGCCGCCTCACGGAAATGGCCGATCTGGAAGATGGCGAATTTGATTTTGACTCCGAGCCCGCAATTGGCGGCCCGGAAGAACCGGATCCGACAGGATCTGCAGTCGCGGTCCCCGAAGTGCTGACAGCCATGGCGGAACTCGACAGCCAGCTGGATAGTCGGGAGGCGCAGCTTGGCGTGCTGGAAAGCGTCATCCTGAACAAGAATTTGTCAGACAGGGTATACCCGCAAGGACGTCCCGTTCGTGCCGGATGGATGTCATCTTATTTTGGGCGCCGTACCGATCCCTTTACCGGCAAACCGGCCAATCATCGCGGCGTCGACTTTGCCGGCAAGGCCGGCGCAGAAATTGTGGCCGTCGCCGATGGCGTGGTGACCTGGTCTTCGGAACGCTATGGTTTTGGCAACCTGGTCGAGATCAATCATGGCAATGGCTATTCGACTCGCTATGCCCATAACGCGGAAAACCTGGTTGCTGTCGGCGAAGAGGTTCGCAAAGGCCAGACGGTTGCCCTGATGGGCAAGACTGGTCGCGCCACCGGGCCGAACCTGCACTTCGAGGTCCTGAAAAACGGCCAGCGAGTCAATCCAGTCACGTTCATTCGCCAGGCAGATGACTGAGGGACATCCCGGCAGCGGAAGCGGCCTGAAATCGTCCCGACAATCCTGCCAGACCTCCGCGAATGCGCGCCGATTATGTTGTCCCCGTTAAATCCTTGTCCTGACCCGGGCCTCAATCCTTGCTTTTGCCCGATCGGGCCCTATATCAACGCGCCTGCAGGATTCAAAATATGCGCGGATGCATCGTGCAAATTCCTGATTAGTCAGTAAAATACCCGTTTTTTGCGCAGTGTCGGCCTGAACTACTCGCCGGCCAATCCAGGAGCCCTCGGTGGCCAACTTCTTGACCAAAATTTTCGGCAGCCGCAATCAGCGGATGCTTCGTCAACTTTCCAAAATCGTCAACAAGATCAACGGTCTTGAAGCGGGCATCAAGCAGCTCAGCGATGACGAACTAAGGTCAAAAACCGCGGAATTTCGTGGCCGCCTGAAAGAAGGGGCAACGCTTGACGACCTGCTGCCTGAGGCCTTTGCAGTGGCCCGGGAGGCCGCCTGGCGAACGCTCAGTATGCGTCCGTTTGACGTTCAGCTGATCGGCGGAATGGTCTTGCATGACGGTAACATCGCGGAAATGAGGACCGGCGAGGGCAAGACACTGGTTGCCACACTGCCGGCATACCTTAATGCGCTCTCGGAGAAGGGCGTGCATGTCGTCACCGTCAACGAATACCTTGCTCAGCGCGACGCGGACTGGATGCGCCCGGTATACGAATTTCTGGGCCTGACGGTCGGTGTGACGAGGTCCGGTCAGTCGCACGATGAGAAGCGCGCGGCCTACGAAGCCGATATCACGTACGCGACAAATAACGAGCTCGGCTTCGATTATCTTCGTGACAACCTTGCATTCTCAATCGAAGACAAGGTTCAAAGAGACCTCAACTTCGCCGTCGTTGACGAAGTCGATTCGATCCTGATCGATGAGGCGAGAACGCCTCTCATTATTTCGGGTCCGGTCGAGGAAAGCACGGATCTTTACCTGAAGATCAACAAGCTCATTCCCAAGCTTCGGGCTCACAAGGAGCCGGAAGAGCTGCATAACGAAAACCTGCTGTTCAAGCAAATTGAGCTGCTCGATGAGAAGGGCAAACCGCTTCCGACGACAGATTCAAATGCGAACGAGACATCGAGAATGTCCGTTGAGACAGCACTGGATATCGGAGAGGAGCGTGGCGCGGATGTCGTACTGACAGAGCAGGAGGGAGAAGTGCCTGTCTGCAAGTTGGTGACCCGTGGCCACTACACCGCCGACGAGAAGTCCAAACAGGTGCATATGACCGAGGACGGGCATCAGTATGTCGAAGAACTGATGACCCAGGCGGGACTGCTCAGTGAAGGCGAAAGTCTTTACGACGCGCAAAACATAAAATTACTCCACCATCTGGGCGCTGCTTTGCGGGCGCATGTCATGTTTCATCGTGATGTCGAGTACATTGTCAAAGACGGCGAAATCGTCATAGTTGACGAATTCACCGGTCGCACGATGCCGGGACGCCGTTGGTCAGATGGTTTGCACCAGGCAGTTGAGGCGAAAGAAGGGGTTGCTGTAAAGCAGGAAAACCAGACTGTCGCGTCAATTACCTTCCAGAACTACTTCCGACTCTATAACAACCTGTCCGGCATGACTGGCACAGCCGATACAGAAGCATTTGAATTCCAGCAAATTTATGGCCTCGAGGTCGTAGTGATTCCGACCGACAAGCCGATGGTTCGCAAAGACATGCCAGACCTCGTTTACCTGACGGAGCAGGACAAGTTTGAAGCGATCGTGGAAGACATCATCGATTGCCGCGAGCGAGGCCAGCCGGCACTGGTTGGTACAACTTCGATTGAAACGTCGGAATTGCTATCGGCAAACCTGGGCAAGCGAGGCATCAAGCATGAGGTCCTGAACGCGAAGCAGCACGAACGGGAAGCAAACATCGTGCAGCAGGCGGGTCGCCCGGGTGCGATAACCATCGCAACAAACATGGCCGGTCGCGGAACAGATATTGTCCTGGGTGGCAATCTTGAAGCCGAGATTGATCAGGCCGGCGAAGGCGCAGACGAGGCGGCAATTCGCGCCGCATGGCAGGAGCGGCATAATGCGGTCCTCGAATCCGGCGGATTGCACATTGTCGGGACCGAACGTCACGAGTCGCGGCGAATCGATAACCAGCTACGCGGTCGATCCGGTCGGCAGGGCGATGCCGGATCCAGTCGGTTCTACCTTTCGATGGAAGACACCCTGATGCGGATATTTGGTGATCCGCAGAGAACCAAGACTCTTCTGTCGCGGGCGGGAATGCGAGAGGGTGAGGCTATTGAAAGCAAGTTGCTGACCCGTCAAATCGAGAAAGCACAACGCAAGGTAGAGTCGCATAACTTTGATATGCGCAAAAACCTGCTTGAATATGACGACGTTGCGAATGACCAGCGAAAGGTTGTTTATCACCAGCGGTCTGAACTGATGGCCGCGGAGGAAATTGCCGACTCAATTACCGCTATTCGCGAAGAAGTCGTTGAAGTCCTGGTAGGTCAATATATTCCACCGGGCAGCCTTGAGGAACAGTGGGATCCAGAGGGCCTGCAGAACGCGTTCGAGAGCGATTTTGTTACCCAAGTGGATGTTCCCGGTTGGTTGAAAGCAGACAGGCGCATGAACGAAGATCAGATTCGCGAGCGCTGCGTCAAGCTAATGCAGGATAACTATGACGCGAAGGTCGAGGCGATCGGCCCGGCGCTGATGCGATTGGTTGAAAAGGAAATCATGCTGAAGCAGCTGGATTTTCACTGGAAAGAACACTTAGGTGCTATGGACTACCTGCGCCAGGGCGTGGGCCTGCGCAGCTACGCACAGAAAAATCCGAAGCAGGAATACAAGCGCGAAGCATTCGAAATGTTTGGCGAAATGCTGGAGCAGGTCAAACATGACACGATCAGCATTCTGTCCCGGGTCCGAATCCAGAGCGAGCAGGATGTGCAAAGACTGGAAGCAGAGCGTCGCAAGGCTCAGGCGATGGAATTCCAGCATGCAGAGGCATCGGCATTGGGTCGGAGTCCGCAGCCGGGTGGTCCTGCCGCTGGCGGATCGCCACAGGGACCGGCACCGGAGCCATTCGTCCGGTCCGGGCGAAAAGTCGGGCGTAATGAGGCCTGTCCGTGCGGATCAGGCAAGAAATTCAAACAGTGCCACGGCAGGCTGAGTTAGGCATCGACAGCAACCGGACCCACGTTGTCGCCGGGATTCTTCGGAGCGCCAGTTGCCAGGTTTTAATCACTGACCGGCTACGGTCGGCGTCGATGCGCGATTTCTGGGAATTTCCCGGTGGAAAAGTTGAGCGTGGTGAGTCAGCTTCGAGCGCCCTCCGTCGCGAACTTGAAGAAGAATTGGGCATCGAAGCTCTTGAAATCGAACATTTCAGGAGAATCGAACATGACTATCCTGATCTCCACGTGACTATCGATTTCTTCATCGTATCTGCCTGGCAGGGAGCGCCGAGAGGGAGAGAGGGTCAGCAACTTCGCTGGGTTGATACGAATGACCTTGGTGCGGAGCGCTTGTTACCTGCCGATGCGCCTCTTATTGAAGCTTTGAGTGACGCGCCCGAATTCAGCAAATGCTGATTTTGAAATCGACGTCGTGGCCCGTTTGCACTGCGCGACTATCAATCGTTGACCACTCGAGGAAGCGCACCGTAAACCTGTGCTGACTGCCGCTTATCTCGGGATAGAGCTGACTGCTTTCGGGCAGGCTGACTCTGAGAAGACGACAACTCGCGTCCTTTTGCATTCGGTGCTGATACATACCATTTATCGCGGTTTTGTCGACTGGTTGTGCGCTCGCGCGAATGAGCCACAAGACTTCTGTTACGGCATCGCACAACGGTCGGATTTTTTCGAGCCAGATCGCAATATCTTCTGAACGACGTTCGAATGGTTGACGCAGCCAGTGGCTGTACTCAGGCAGATCAAATTCACAGGTGCCACCCGGTATCGAGCTTCTGTGCTTGATCGAGCTGAGAAACTCACATTCTTTAAGTGCCTGCATAAATGTTGTGCCGACCGCATCGACGTCATCGCGACTTGCAACAAGGTTTCCGAGCAAGGCACCAAGGCGTCCGCTGTCCACTCCGGGTTGACTCTGGAACCTGGTCAGCGTCGAGATCTGCTGGTCCAGCTCTTTATGTACTTCGCTGCGCACATCGCCCCGGGTCAGAATGGCCATTATTTCGAGAAGGCTTGAGATTGCGCCGCGGGTCGCCCAGTCGGAGTCGACATCACAGTTGTAGAGCAGTTGCTGGTACAGGAATTCAAGGCGCAGGAAAGTGCGCATGCGCTCATTGAGCGGCTGTTCATAGTCAGGCGGGCGTTTCGCTGACACCTGGGAGTATGCGCTGGGAGCGGTTGCGGCCATGCCAGTATTCTGCGCCACTGACACTATTCAGGCAAATTGAAGCGCTCAAGGCGAATTGCTGGCAATGTCCAGGTAGAACCGGTGCATGGCGGAAACGGCGTCGCGAATGCTGTCCAGGTCGCCATCGTTAGAGATTATGTCATCGGCGATCGACAGTCGATCTTTGCGGCTTGACTGGGCAGCGATGATCCGCCGTGCCTGCTCCTCGCTCTCATTGTCCCGCTCCCTTAGTCTTCGAAGCTGGGTTTCCTGGTCGCAGTCGACCACGAGAATGCGATCCATCGCATGTCTCATCGGCGACTCGAACATCAGCGGAACAACAATGACGACGTACGGTCCGGATGCCTGTTCGGCCTGCTCAAATGCCGCGTCTCTGATTCGGGGATGGAGTATGGATTCGAGTCGCGCTCTTTGGGATTCGTCCGCGAACACTATCTTGCGCAATTCTCTGCGATCGAGCGAGCCGTCTTCGGCTATAACAGCCTTACCAAAAACATCCTGAATTTCATCCAGGGCCGGCTGACCCGGTGCGACAATCTCCCGGGCGATGACGTCTGTATCAACGATCGCTACGCCAAGCTCGGCGAACAGATCCGCCACTGTGGATTTGCCGCTGGCGATGCCGCCGGTAAGGCCAATTCTCAGCATGTCGTATCAGCCCATTAAGTCCAGGTACCAGTTGACGATGTCGGGGCCCCAGAGCATTGCTATCCAGCCAGCTGCGGCCAGGTAGGGCCCGAAGGGGATCGGCACGCTTCGCTCGTGACGCCTGGTGACGATCAGTAATATGCCAATCGTGGCACCGACAACTGCCGACATCATGATGATGATTGGCAGCATCTTCCAGCCAAGCCAAGCGCCCAGCGCCGCCAGCAGCTTGAAGTCGCCATAGCCCATGCCTTCCTTACCGGTGATCAGCCGGAACAGGTGATAGATGCTCCAGAGACTCAGGTATCCGCCCAGGGCTCCTGCAATGGCCGTTGTCGGCTCGACAAACAGGTACTCTGCACCCGGCATCGGGTGAAACAGGCTCAGTGTCAGGCCGGCCCAGAGGAGCGGTAATGAGATTGAATCCGGGATGATCTGGTGGTCGATATCAATCATGCTGATGGCGACCAACGTCCAGGTCATGGCGATGGCGACAGCTGCCTCCCAGCCAAAGCCAAATCGCCAGGCGACAACGCCCGACAGGAACGCAGTGAACAGCTCGATGATCGGGTAACGGGGCGAAATTCTGGTACCGCAACCGGAGCACTTGCCCCCGAGCAGGACGTAGCTGATAACCGGTATGTTCTGCAGCGCCGTAATCTGGTGACCGCAGGACGGGCACCGTGATCGCGGAGCGACCAGGTCGAATCGACCTTCCGGTAACTCAGGAGACGGATGGGCCGCTATCTCTTCGCACTGAGCCCGCCATTCGCGCTCCATCATAATGGGCAGGCGATGGATGACGACATTCAGGAAGCTGCCAACCAGGAGGGCTAGTACGAAGGTAACTGCAATAAAAACGAGGGGTGACTGGGCGAACAGCGCTTGCATAAAAATGGGCTCCTGAATACAGAAACGGCGTCTTGCGACGCCGTTTCATTATCAGCTCTCGATCCCTTCGGGACCAGAGTCGTTTTAGATCACAGATCCCATCTTGAAGATAGGCAGGTACATGGCGACGACCAGTCCACCGACGAGAACACCCAGGATTGCCATAATCATCGGCTCGAGCAGACTGGAGAGATTGTCGACCGCGTTGTCGACGTCTTCTTCGTAAAAGTCAGCAACCTTGGCCGACATTTCGTCGAGAGAGCCAGACTCCTCACCGACAGCAATCATCTGGATAACCATGTTGGGAAAGAGATCCGTGTTTTCCATCGCCTGCTGCAGTCTCTGACCCGTGGCAACTTCGTCGCGCATTTTCAGGACGCCAACTTCATAGACAATATTACCAGTCGCACCGGCAACTGACTCCAGTGCCTCTACCAATGGAACGCCGGCAGAAAACATCGTAGACAGCGTTCGCGCGTAGCGAGCGATGGCAGCCTTCTGCATGATCGGACCGATGATCGGTGTCTTCAGGGTCATCCGATCGAGGAACTGGCGCATAGGCCGTGAACGTTTCTTGAAATAGAAGAACGTATAGGCAGCACCGGCCACCAGCCCGGCGAGGATCCAGCCCTGGCTTCGGACGAACAGCGAAATATCGATAACGAACCTCGTAAAGGCCGGCAGATCCGCACCAAAGCCTTTGAAGAGATCTTCAAAGGCGGGAATTACGAAGACCAGGAGAATAATGGTAACAACGAACGCGACGACCAACACGGCAGCCGGGTAGGTCAGCGCTTTCTTGACCTTCTTCTTGATGGCCTCGGTCTTTTCCTTGTAGGTTGCGACTTTCTCCAGCAGGGTCTCGAGCGCGCCTGCCTGTTCACCTGCCTCTACCAGGTTCACGAACAAATCGTCGAAGTAGATAGGGTGCTTGGCCAGTGCTTCCGCCAGCGCGCTACCACCTTCCACGTCCGCCTTGATCTCCATGATCAGTTTTTGCATCGAGGCATTCTCGTGGCCACTGCCCACGATTTCGAATGCCTGCACAAGCGGAATACCTGCAG